>CALFTQ010000104.1 GCA_937916135.1 uncultured Verrucomicrobiales bacterium | reverse complement strand
CCGCCGACACGCGGATTTTCAATCCGCTGCTCTACCAACTGAGCTACCGAGCCATTCTGCAAGCCCGTCTTGGACGGGGTGCGGGCACATTTTACACCAACCCCGCGCAGAATGCAAGCCAAAAATTGTATTTTTTGTGATTTTTTTATTCCGGTACGGGGCGGTTCAGCGCAACGCACTGAGAGCAGAAAGTTAGCACGCATTCTGCAGCCGGGTTAAAAGCGCACGCAGGGACGGAGCCCGGTACGCAGCGCGGGAAAAATCGCAGTTTTCGGTCATGCGATTGGGGATGGCCACGCAGGGGATGCCGGCATTCTGTGCAGCAATGGTGCCGTTTTCCGAATCCTCGATGATGAGGCAGTCGGCCTGCGGAAGGTTGAGGCACTGGCGGGCGGCTTCGAAGAGCGCGGGGTCCGGCTTGACGGCATATCCATCTGTGCGGGTGAAGACGCCGACGAAGCGGTCGTAGATACCGAGTTTTTCGAGCCAGCCCTGCACCCAGCGGCGGGAGGAGGAGGAGGCCACGGTGAGGCCGATACCCTGCCCCGCGCACCAGTCGAGAAGCTCTGCGGCGCCATCCATAAGGCCCATGCGCTCCAGGTCGGCCTCGAGCCTGGCCTGGCGTGCCGGGGTTTCGGCGGCCCAGTCGTAGTGCTTGCCGGTAAGTTTTTCGAGGTGGGCGGCGGGGTCCCAGTGGGAGTAGCCGGCGCCGAGACAGGGTGCATAGGTGGCGATGGAGATTTCCTGACCTTCGCGGGCATACAGATGCACCCAGGACTGGTAGATGGCCCACTCGGTATCAACGAGCACGCCATCGAAATCAAAGATGATGCCCTTGGGACGCCGCATGAGCCGGGTATCAGAGTTCGCGCTTGAGCTTGGCCTTCAGCCATTCCTTGAAGGAACGGTGCGCGAGATTCACGCGGAACAGGTAGATGGCGATGGCAATGTAGATGAAGTTCGTAATCCACGCACTGAGCCATGCCTGAACGATGCGCACCTCGCCCAGCGATGGGAATACGCGGTAGAAGAAGAGCATGAGCGCAGCCAGCAGCACCGCTATGCCGATGCCCTTCATGGTGCCGCGGCGCTGGAAGGTCACCGAGCTGGGAATGGCCAGCAGCACCAGCACCATGCACGAGAAGATGCGGGCAATGCGCACGTGCCATTCTGTGCGTTTCTTGCTGCGGTCCTCGCGGGAGCCGGCGCCGGAGGATATGTACTCATACAGCGCAGAGGTTCCCATGGAATCGATGCGCCCGCTCTGGCTGGGACTGATAATCTGGTAGGGTTTTTCCGCAAAGTCCATGGTCAGTGTGCGTGCGAAGATATCATCCTTGGGGCGCACGCCGGGAGCAGCCATTTCGCGCACATAGACATTCTCCATGGTCCAGGTGGAGTCCTCCTTGTTCCAGGTGGCCTTGGCAGCGCGGTACTGCTTGAGCAGCTTGCCGCGCTTCTGCGGGTCGAACTGGTCGATGCTCACGCCAATCATCGGGTCGCCCGGGCTGGTGATGAGGGCCGGGTGCTTGATGCGCCAGATGCGGGATGTGGCATCGCTCCGGTACACAATGGATTTGGGGGTGCCATCCGGGTTCTTGTTTTTCTTCATCACGATTTCGCGGTACATGGAGCCGCTGGGGGCCCAGTGGAAACCACAGATGCCATATGCCAGAGACACGAGGGAAGCCATGAGGAAGATGGGGAGGCAAAGGCGCAGCAGTGAACGGCCGGACTGCAGCATGCCGGTGATTTCACTGCCGCCGCAGAGCTTGCTCAGGCACCACAGGGTGCCCATGAGCAGGGTGTAGGGCAGAATCTGGTACAGGAACATGGGCAGCTGCGTGCCGTAGAAATGCAGAGCCTGCACCACCGGGTCATCGAAACGGGAGCGGAAGCGTTCCATGTTGTCCGTGAAGTCTGCCAGGATGTAGATGAGCAGCATAATCATCGTACACATGAGGAAGTACGAGACGAAGTTGCGGGTCATGTAGCGATCCATGGTGCCCATGAAGGCATACATGAGCGCACCCACAAAAGGCAGGTAGCACAGCAGCCCCAGAAGGATGGGGCGGAATTTCTGCTCAATGGGGTAGCTTTCCGGCATGCCGGGCACTTCCCATTTCATCTGCTCCAGCTCAATGGGCACCAGATAAAGCGCCAGCAGCGTGCCGAGGACGAAGAGGATTAAGGCGGGGAGAGAGTTTCGAATGTAGGACATGGAGAGAGGTGTGAGTTCCCGGTAATGTGGAGATTTATTGACCGTTGCCGAGCCGCTCGGCCAGATATTCCGGCAGGCCGACACTCAGCACGGCCTGCTGCGCACCGGCCACATCATACTCAACGCGGCGCAAGGTGACAGTTCCGGCGGTATCGTCATATATGGCATAACAGGCGCGGGGGTCGCCATCGCGAGGCTGGCCCACTGACCCGACGTTGATGAAGTATTTGCGCCCCGGCTCCAGCGGCACCACCGTCTGCCCTTCCACCACGAGCTGCTGCCAGTATTCCGGCAGTTCGGTGGCGTGGCGACCGTTCCAGGTGAAGACGCGCGGCTGGTGGGTATGCCCGTGGAAGCAGAGCGGCAGAAACTGGCGCAGGAAATTGCAGGTGGCATCATTGACATTGAGGATGTAGTTCCACGCCTGCGGCTGGTCGAGGCAGGAATGTACCATCGCAAACTTAGAGCGTTCAATGCGCTGCAACGGCAGGCGACGCAGCCAGGTGAGGCTGTCATCATCCAGGCAGCGGGCATTCCATTCCATGGCGGCACGGGCAATGGGGTTCATGCGTCCCTCCAGGCTGCGCTGCATCTCGGGCTCCTTCAGCAGCTGGGCAAAATACACCACCTCATCATCATGGTTACCCTTCACCACCGGGCAGCCCAGCGAGCGGATTTCATTCACACACTCCTGGGGGTAAGCATTGTAGCCCACGACATCGCCCAGACACACGACACTGCTGCACTGCTCGCACTGGTAATCTGCCATGACGGCATAGAGCGCGTGCAGGTTCGAGTGAATATCGCTGATGATTGCCGTTTTCGCCATAGGTATCTGATAGCTTATACCACAAAGCGGGATTTTCCGCAAGCCCCTAATTCAGGCTTATCCGCGTATTTTCGCTCCGGCTTCCTGTTCCCTGATTTCCTGGGTGAGTTTCATGGCGCAGAAATCCGGGCCGCACATGGAGCAGAAATGGGCAGATTTGGCGCTGGCATGCGGCAGGGTCACATCATGATATTCGCGGGCGCGGTGCGGGTCGAGCGAGAGGTTGAACTGGTCCTCCCAGCGGAACTCGAAGCGGGCCTTGGCCAGCGCGTTATCGCGGAGCTGGGCGCCGGGGTGGCCCTTGGCCAGGTCAGCCGCGTGGGCTGCCAGTTTGTAGGTAACCACGCCTTCGCGCACGTCCTCCTTATCCGGCAGGCCGAGGTGCTCCTTGCGGGTCACATAGCAGAGCATGGCACAGCCACGCTGGGCAATCTGGGCACCACCCAGCGCACCGGTGATGTGGTCGTAGCCGGGTGCAATATCCGTGGCGAGCGGGCCCAGGGTGTAGAAGGGCGCCTCAAAGCACCACTCCAGCTGCTTACGCATATTTTCCGGCACCAGGTGCAGCGGCACATGGCCGGGGCCTTCGTTCATCACCTGCACCCCTTTGTCCCAGGCGCGGCGGGTGAGCTCGCCCTGCACCTCCAGCTCTGCCAGCTGGGCAAAGTCATTGGCATCCGCGATGGAGCCGGGGCGCAGACCATCGCCTATGGAAATGGCCACATCATAAGTGGCCAGGATATCGCACACCTCATCCCAGTGGGTGTAGAGGAAATTCTCCTCCTTCTTCACCATCATCCACTTGGCGATGATGCTGCCGCCGCGGGAGACGATGCCGGTGGCGCGGCGGGCGGTGTGCGGCACAAAGCGCCGCAGCAGCGCGGCATGCACGGTCACATAGTCCACGCCCTGCCGGGCCTGCTCGATAAGCGTATCACGGAAGATGGGCCAGGAGAGGTGCTCCACCCGGCCGCTGCATTTCTCCAGAGCCTGGTAGATAGGCACCGTGCCGATGGGTACCGGGCTGTTGCGCAGAATCCACTCGCGCGTCTTGTTGATATCCTTACCGGTGGAAAGGTCCATCACGGTATCGCTGCCCCAGTGAATCGCCCAGCGCAGTTTCTCCACTTCTTCCTCAATACCGGAAGAAATGGCCGAATTGCCGATATTGGCGTTGATTTTGCAGAGGAAGTTGCGCCCGATAATCATGGGCTCTGCCTCCGGGTGGTTGATATTGGCGGGTATGAGGGCGCGCCCCGCCGCAATCTCCTGCCGCACAAACTCCGGGGTATAGAACGCGGGCATGCGGCTGCCGCTGCGCGATTCAGCCGGGTGCTGGTAATTCAGATCCGCCCGCAGGGTCAGGCTGGCGGGGCCGAAACCGGGTTGTGCCTCCAGCTCACTGGGCCGCGGCATGCCGGTGCCCACCTCGTCTGCCGCCCCCTGCGATTCCGGGGAAAAAGCATCGCACACCGTCCGGCAGGCCTCCAGGCGACCCAGGTTTTCGCGGATGGCCACATACTCCATCTCCGGGGTGATGATGCCGCGCAGTGCATACTCGCGCTGCGTGGGCGGGTGAGCCAGATTGGCGGCTCGCAGGGTGCCATCCGCCTCACGCACCACATCCTTGCGAGCCGCAATCCAAGCGGCGCGCAACGCCGGGAGCCCCTGCTCCACCGAGCCGGTGAAAGCGGCATCTCCCCAGGGGCCGGAGCAATCATAAAGCCGCACTGGGGCATTCTTCTCGGTGCTGCCATCCGGGAACACAGAATCCCCCTGCTCCACCTCGCGCATAGCCACCTGCACCTCCGGGTACAGCGAGCCCTGCACATAAATGCGGCGCGACCCCGGGTATCTCAACTCATCGCTCTTCATGCCTTTTATTCTACCACTCCGAAGGGATAACAAAAGAATTTTTGCAGGGATATGACGCAAGCCAGGCAACCAGACCGGATTACCGCGTAGGGAACACACGCAGGAGCCAGGTGGCAGAATCACCGCAAAAGGCCTTTCGCCTTCATAAAGGAGAGCAGTGAATCATCATAACTCAACACAGAGTGCCGAAGCAGGAACTCTCGCATTTCATCACTGTAAGCACTGCAGAACTCCTCCTCCAGCGCAGGCGTGTGCAGCTTGCGGACCCATTCCCGCATATGCCAGCCCACGCGGCTTTCCGGCTCCAGATGCAGCAGACTTGACTCATACCGCTCAATCTTCTTAATCCACTCTGCATAGTTCCTCACGTGGAAATGGTAGATGACAATATCCTCCGCATCTTCCACTCTTGCATGGCTCATCTGCACCCTGTGGTTGCCCATCTCCACCCACAGGCACCCTTCGGCCCTGTGCATGCTCTTACAAGCGCAAATTTCGCCTTCATACTCCTTTAAAAACACACAAAAGCGAGCATCCCCCGCAATTCCCAGACGCTCAGCTTCTTCCGAATTCAAGCGCCGCACCACAAACAGACTATATTGAAGATAATCTCCACTGTAGCGAGGAAAAGAAAACAACGATGATACCCTCAGCACATTTGCCCCCGGCTGCAGATTGATACTCCGCTTCAAATCATGCCGCCGGGAATAAAAGAACTCATCAGCATCGGCGTTTATGACCCAGTCTGCCCCATACTCATCGCGGGCCAGGTGCACCATATCAGTCACCCAGCGGCTCTGTTGAAAATCCATCTCATCCACTTCGATAATGCGGAACACCAGCCCCTCCGCCTGCAATCTTCTCAGAATCGGCACGGTACCATCCGTGCACCGATGAGCCGTGACGATGACTCCATCCACCCCCATAGCGCAATGGTAACGCACGTGCGTTTCAACAACAGCCTCCTCGTTCCGCACCAACAACGTCATCACAAGCCGTTTGCACGGCGGCATCCGCCCGGGCAACCCAGGTAAATAGAAGCGCCAGAAAAGCACACGCACACGGACACGCCCATCGGGCATATTCTTCTTGCGATAAAAGCAGCTGGCTATCTTTTTGAATAACTTCATACCGAAGCAGAGTTCCACTGGCCCCTCACTTTCGCACCTTCCTGTAAAACACCGGAATTTTACACACCTTTACAAGTGTATTACCCTTGCGGGTCACCTTGCAGGAGTATAAGAAATGCACCACCCGCTGTGCAGCCACCCAGAAAAATTCCCGCACATAATCGCCCCGTGGTGAGAAACAGTCGCATATCTCATAGCCTTGCGCTGTGACCACGGCACCCAGGCAGCGCTCCAGCACATGCGCCAGCGTCTCCTCCAGGTGCTCCGGATCCGGCGGCGGAAAATCCTCCGGCTTCAGATTCAACCCCATCAGCGGCTTCAGCAACTCTGCGCGGCACATGAACATGCTCCCCATCACAAAATGCTGATTCGGCGGCTCCGGCAGCCCCAGCTGCCGCACCAGCTCCACCGCATGAAGCCAGGTGTGGTACTGCTCCTTATCCTTCTTGGTCACCCGCGAGCAAATCACCAAGTGGTGCGCCACCATGCCGCAGCGAGGATTTTGTGCAAACGCCTGCAGACATCGCTCAAAATTACCCGGTTTTGAAAAAGCCAGCAACGCATCGCGCCAGCGGCTTCCCCGCATATTGAACGGGGACGCCGCGCAGAGACACACCACAGCCTGCTCCACATCCCGCTTGGTATGCAGCTTAATCGCATAGCTGAAATCCTCCAGATTCACAGACTGCAGCACCCCCATAAACGGAGCAATGTCATACCCACGGTTCGGCACCATTCGCACCTCTGCCTCCGGGAGCAGGCGGTGCACCTCTGCCTCAATCTGCGGACATTCTTCTACTAATGTAACCACCAGGTGAAACCGCAGCCCCAACCCTGATAGGTACAACACTCTGTCCCGCAGCTCCGGCCACAAACGCTGATAGTATACATGGATGTGAATCAATAGTGGTTTCATGCCGGTTGCGTGATTCTACAATATTTTAAAGGTGTTTGCCAGCTAATTTTTATTGCTTTGCCCATTAAGCCCCGCACTGGCCCCGAAAATTTTGTAAGCAATAGAAATATCAGCAACATTTTGGAAAAAGCCCCCTCTCTACGCGAAAAATGGGGACCTGGCAAGCCGCTGTCGACTCAAATTCAAATTCCAGCTTAACGCACCTTGGACATAATCCACTCACGGCAGCCGGCACGCAGGGCAAGCTGCCAACAGCCATTTTGTCTGCGACTTCTCAGGAATATCCAGGGGCCCAGTCGCAAATACACACGGCTCTTCTTTTCAAATTCTCTTTCTAATGCACATATACCCTCCATACAAGAAAGACGAAGCAGCTCCGCTTTCTTCAGATTATACAACTCATCCGACCTACCCGTATTCTGCAACCAACGGCATTTTAATTCAAAAAGTTCCGATGACCTGGCTCCATGTTGAAGCGTCCAGGATTTTTCCTTCTGGTACAAGGCATCCCAATTTTTATTCATGCGAAGCCAATTACAATCCAGATCATGCATGTTGCCGTTCCATCTTGTAAATCTCTTCTTTTGTACCATGTTCTTCCAGCCAGGTGCGCTCCAGGTGGTAAAGTCCCTCCGCATCCCCGCACTTCTCCAGCCACGCCTTATCCAGCAGGTAAACGGCCT
>CALFTQ010000103.1 GCA_937916135.1 uncultured Verrucomicrobiales bacterium | reverse complement strand
CCGAAATAACGGTGCTTCCAATCGGGACTGAAGTCCCGTGCTCCGACAGAGTTCCACCACAAATTCCTATTTAGTGAGTTTTTAGAGGTTCCCGATTCGTACTTCGTGCTTCAGCTGTTTTTTTAATCGAAGTCGTCTTCCTTTTCGGTGCTGCTGCGGTGGCCGACGGCGGCGAAGAGTCTGTCCCAGTACGGGAAGATATGGAAGAAGAGGCCGATGACCAGCCCGATGGTGGAGGCGCAGATGAGGGTGCCTTCGCGCACGCCGACCACGGTGCCCAGGAACATCAGGGAGAAGCCGACGGCAAAGAGCACCATGGCGCAGTCCAGCCCCACCTTTACGCGGCTGAATTTCAGTTTGAAGGTGCGGGAAAGAGCCACGCAGAATCCCTCAGCGGGCAGCGGCAGGAGGTTGGCTTTCACGAAAGAGAAGATGCCGAAGGCGCAGACCACGCAGGCCAGCAGGGTGTAGCCCAGCCGCGCCGTGTAGTCCGGCACCGGCAGCTGCTTCACGCAGGGCAGCAGGGCATCTACCATGAACCCGAGGGTGAAGGACATGAGCACCTGCAGCAGCTGCACGGGGGCATAGTTGCGGCGCAGCAGCGCGATCTGCGCAAGGATGAGCAGCACATGCAGGCAGATGAGGGTGTTGCCCACGGTGAAGAAGGGGTAATGGGGCTCCAGCAGGGTGCTGGCGGCCAGTGCCGGGCTGGTGAGGGCATCTGTGCCCAGGTCGGCCAGGAGGGTCAGGTCGATACCCAGGGCCAGCATGAACAGACCGAAGAATGTAACAATGAGACGGGCTGCGATTTCCGGGAGAGAGTGCTTCAGGCGCATGGTTCTTTTTACCGTTTTCGTGAAGCATGGTCAAGCTTTATAGTTGAAAAAGCGGAGCGGCTGGTGTACGATAGTGCCATGAAATGCTCCCTGATTATGCTGGGTACCGGCAATGCGGCTGTGACGCGTTGCTACAACACATGCTTTGTGCTGAGGAATGGTTCGCAGTGTCTGCTGACGGATGGCGGCGGTGGCAATGGTGTGCTGGCCCGTCTGGAGCAGGCTCAGATTCCGCTGGATTCCATTCATGATATCTTCCTGACTCATACGCACACCGACCATATTTTCGGTGTGGTCTGGGTGGTGCGCATGATTGCCCAGGCCATGAACTCCGGCAAGTATGAGGGCACGCTCCGCGTGTTCGGTCACGATGAGGGGCTGCAGACCCTGGAGATGATTTGCCGCGCCACTCTGCCGGGGAAGGTGACGGCTCATTTCGGGCAGGATATCCTCTTCTCCCCGCTGAAGGATGGCCAGCCTTTCTCCGCGGCGGGCATGCCCGGGGTGGCCTTCGATATCGGTTCGACCAAGACAAAGCAGTTCGGCTACCGCCTCATCCTGCCGGATGGTCAGCGCTTCGTCTGCCTGGGGGATGAACCGTACAATACCCGGAATGAGGCCATGGCTCGCGCTGCCGACTGGCTGCTCTGCGAGGCGTTCTGCCTGTATGCCGATGCGGAAAAATTCAAGCCCTATGAGAAGCACCACAGCACCGCGCTGGATGCCGGACGCCTGGCCGCGACTCTTTCCATCAAGCACCTCGTGCTCTACCATACCGAGGACCACACCCTGGCCAACCGCCGCACGGCTTACTCTGCTGAGGCTGCCGATCACTTCACCGGCACTATTCATGTGCCGAATGATGGCGAAATCCTCCTCCTGGAATGATTTGCTTTACTTTGCCTTATTTTTAGAAAACCCTGCAAGTGGCATACTTGCAGGGTTTTATGTCGAAAAACACCTCGAAAATGGGCGTTCTGGCGGCGATGGAGCACTGCGCCCGACCAGTTGCAGGGGGATTTTTGCCCTCTCGGCCGTAGTTTCAGCCGGGAAGCTTCGGAAATGGGTGTTATGACACCAATGAGGACTGTTT
Organism: uncultured Verrucomicrobiales bacterium; assembly: GCA_937916135.1. GTDB lineage: Bacteria > Verrucomicrobiota > Verrucomicrobiia > Verrucomicrobiales > Akkermansiaceae > Akkermansia. The sequence goes on along the minus strand of CALFTQ010000103.1, from coordinate 4,474 downwards.
TCATGACTTGGCAGGAGTAGAATTTGCTTTTTTGCATCGCATGCGTGTATGTAATATATTGAATATAGAATGATACAGGGTGTTTGAGCTGAAAGGTGTAAGTACAGTGAAAAATGGGGTGAAAATGCCTGAAATGGGAGAATAACGGGGCGCTGCGGGGCTGAATGCGGCAAAGGGGAGAGGCGGCAGCAGCAGGGCGATCGGACGGGTGTTTTAGTGGGGGCGGGATATGAAATCATTTTGATACTGGAAATGAGATTGGAGGAGTGACGGACGGATACACAACACGAAAAGCAGCAAGGGAAAGCAGAAATATGAACACCGGGTGTAAGGCTACCCGAAAGGCTGTAAAATCGTGCCGGAAAAGGCACCTGAGAGGGAGTGAAAAGGCGGTGTTATAACACCTGTTTTGTGCTGTGTGTCAGTACATGGGATTTGGGTTGCGGGGCGGGGCAGAGTGTGTTACTGTTGGGGGCAACGAGATAAGTACCTGATATGGCACCAGTAAAGAGAGATGCAAGCAAGCGCCCGGTGACGTTCTGGCTGAATGCAGAGCTTCACGCCAAGTTCACGCATTTGGTCAAGGAACGCGGGGATAGTATGTCGGAACTGCTCACGCGCTTCATCGAGGAAGTGACCAAGACCGTGCAGCTCACCCCGAAGGAAGCGGCAGAGCTGGACGAATGGTTCCGCAGCCGGGGGCTGCGCTGAGCGCATTTCAGGCTTGCAATTTTGGTAGAAATGTAGCATGCTCCAGCCCGCCATGTCAGACGAACAGAATCAGAGCGCACGCAAACCCTCCTGGCTGAAAGTGAAGCTGCCGAAGGGCAGGGTGTTCAAGGATGTGCAGCACCTCATCAAGGATAACGGCCTGGTGACCGTGTGCGAGGAGGCCATGTGCCCGAACCGCGGCGAATGCTGGAGCCACGGCACCGCCACCTTCATGGCCTGTGGCGATGTATGCACCCGCGCCTGTGGTTTCTGTGCCACCCGCACCGCCAAGCCGAAGCCCCTCGACCCGGAGGAGCCCCGCAAGATTGCCGAGAGCGTGGCGCACATGAAGCTGAACCACGCCGTGGTCACCATGGTCACCCGCGATGACCTGGCCGATGGCGGCGCCGCCCACATGGCGGAAATCATCTGCCGCATCCGCGAGCTGAGCCCGCAGACTGTGCTGGAGGTGCTCACCTCCGACTTCCGCGGCAACGAGGAGGCCCTGGCCATGGTCATGGATGCCGCCCCGCATATTTTCAACCACAACCTGGAGACGGTGGAGCGCCTTTCCCCCATGGTGCGTTTCCGCGCGAAGTACCGCCTCTCCCTGCACATGCTGAAGCGTGCGCTGGAGATGGCCCCCGGCCGCGTGGTGACCAAGAGCGGTATCATGCTCGGCTTGGGCGAGACGCGCGAGGAGATAGAGCGCACCATGGATGACCTGCGCGAGCATGGCGTGACCGTGCTCACCATGGGGCAGTACCTGCGGCCCTCCCCCCGCCACCTGCCGGTCATCGACTACATCCGCCCGGAGGTATTCGACGAGCTGCGCGAGGTAGCCCTGGGCAAGGGCTTCCGCCACGTGGCCAGCGGCCCGCTCATCCGCTCCTCGCACCACGATGCCGCCTTCCGCCCCGAGCTGGATATCCTGGAGGCCATGAATGCGTATCTTGCGAGCAAGTAAGGCTTGGAAAGAGTATCGTTTTTCTCCGCCGCGCAACTCTATCACAGTTGCGCGGCTTTCATTTTGAGTATATTACATGAGGTGTGTGAAATTTTGCAGTGAGAAGTGTGAAAATCCGCAGTGGTATTGCAAAATTTCACAAACATGCTTGACATTATAATCTAATTGCTTCATAATGCGGGTGTGAGTGAGAAATTGAAAGCGTTTTATCCCCGCACGGCAACAGAAAGGGTAACCTATCTTTCTGCTCACTTCCCGTGTATTTTGTTGCAGGGGGCCCGGCAAGTGGGAAAATCAACCATGTTGGAAACAATGATGCCGCCTGGCATGCGCTATGTGACGCTGGATGATTTTGTGCTGGCCGACCGGGCAAGGCGAGACCCGGTGGGGTTTCTGGATGATTTCGAAGCACCGTTGTGTATCGATGAGGTGCAGTATGCGCCTGATTTGCTGCGTGCCATTAAAATGCGAGTGGACCGGGAAAAGCGGAAGGGCATGTATTGGATGACAGGCTCTCAGCAACTCCATCTCATGAAAGATATCAGTGAGAGCCTGGCCGGACGTGTGGGCATAATGGACTTGCATAGCCTTTCTCAGCGAGAGGCTTTGGGAAAGGGCGCTTCTGCCTCTGTGTTCAATCCGGATAAACCCGCCGAATGCATAGAGGAAAGCACGGTGTGCGGGAACGAAGAATTGTACCGCCGCATCTGGCGTGGCGGGTATCCCGCGCTGGTGGTGGATCCGGAGTTGGAGCCAGATGTTTTTTTTGAATCCTACGTGCGCAGTTACCTGGAGCGGGATGTAAACGACCTTGCACAGGTGGGAAACCGTGCCTCCTTTGTGCGATTCATGCGCTCTGCTGCCATGCGCACAGGACAGCAGTTGGTCTATTCTGATCTGGCGCGTGATGCCGAAATCGCACCGAATACGGCCAGAGCATGGGTGTCTATTCTGGAAAGGACAGGCATTATCTCTTTGCTTCAGCCGTATGCAACCAATACTATCAAGCGGCTTACCAAAACCCCCAAGCTTTATTTTTGCGATACGGGCCTGTGCTGTTGGCTTGCAGGTTGGGATAGCCCTGAGACCCTGATGAACAGTACATTTGCCGGTGCAATTCTGGAAACCTGGGTATACGGACAGTTGCTGCGCAGTTATAACCATAATGGCAAGCGCCCGCAGATTTATTTCTTCCGGGAGGCAAATGGTCGTGCTGAGGTTGATTTCCTGCTTGTGCAGAATGGAGGTATCTATCCCATGGAAGTAAAGCGCAGTGCTTCACCCCATCTCGATGACTTGAGACATGCCGCCAAAATCCCCGTCGGGCAGTATCGTTTGATGCCGGGCATCATTTTCTGCACCAGCAAGCAGGTGTATCCTCTGGGGGACGGTCATTGCGCCATCCCTATTTCCATGATATAGGGGGAGGATGTGGGTGTTATTTTCAGTCGCGCAACTCCATCACAGTTGCGCGGCTTTCATTTTGAGTGCATTACATGATGAGTGTGAAATTTTGCAGTGAGAAGTGTGAAAATCCGCAACGATATTGCAAAATTTCACAGCCTTGGTTGCCGGGGGGGCGCTTTTGCTCTTAATTTGGGGGTGTAACGCGGTTTAGTCTTTTCCTTGGGGGTGAAGTTTGTTAAACTCTCCCTGTTATGATGCTGGAATTCTACAAGATGACCGCTGCCGAGAGCGATTTCGTAGTGGTGGATAACCGGGACCTGGCGCTGAGCAGCGTGCTGAGCAAGGAGAATATCGCGGATGTCTGCAACCGCCGCTTCGGGGTGGGGGCCGAGGGGCTCATCGTTGTGGAGCCGGCCCAGGGCAAAGCCGCAGCACGCATGCGCTGCTACAGCGCCGATGGCACCGAGGGCGGGATGAATACCAGCGCAGCCCTCTGTTTTGCTGCCTTTGTGGATTTCCTGCTGGACGATGGCCGCAGGAAGCTGCGATTCGAGACGAAGGATGGCCTGGTGAAGGCCACGGTGAACGAGGACGACAGTGTGACGCTTCTGCCGCCCGCCGGTGAACCCGTTGCCGGTCATGCCTACATTGTGTTCCGGGGCGAGGTTATCATCTGCGAGGAGTAATCAGCGCTATGGTTCCCGCTCCCATTCATCCGCTCGACACAAAAGGTCGCCCCATCATCCTGGTGGGGCTCATGGGCTGCGGCAAGACCACAGTGGGCAAGGCCCTCAGCAAGCGCACCGGTATGCCCCTGCTGGATACGGATGCCATCATCGAGGAACAGATAGGTAAGCCCATCCCTGAGATTTTTGCCGAGCAGGGGGAAGCGCATTTCCGCGCGTTGGAAACCGCGCTGCTGCGCTACCTGCTGTACAATCCCACCCCCAGTCCGTCCATCATCTCCACCGGCGGCGGTATTGTGGTGAAACCGGAAAACCGGGAACTGCTGCGCAAGCTGGGCTTCACCGTCTGGCTGAATGTTTCCATCAGCGCGCTTCTTACCCGCACCGCCAAAAGCACGAACCGCCCGCTGCTGCAGAATGCTGACCGTCGCGCTGTCTTTGAGCGCCTCGATTCCGAGCGCCGCGAGTTCTATAAGCAGGCTGCCCACCTCTGGCTGGAGGCCTCCCGCATGGATGTGAACACCGTGGCCGTGAATGTCTGCAACGAGGCCGAGAAGTTCTTTGCGGCCTTCCGAAACTGATTTTTGGACACACGTGTCCCAAAGTTTGAGTACTAATCTCGATAAATTGAAATTTATCGGGCAGTTTGCGAGCGCAAGCGAGCGGAATTTATAGCCCACGTAAGTGGGCGACATATCCATAG
>CALFTQ010000102.1 GCA_937916135.1 uncultured Verrucomicrobiales bacterium | reverse complement strand
TGCCGGCGCAGATTGACCTTTTTGCGACGGACCACGGCATGGAGTACGATTTCCTGTTCATCGCGAAGGGCGGCGGCTCGGCCAACAAGACTTACCTCTACCAGGAGACGAAGGCGCTGCTGAACCCGGCTTCGCTCAAGAAGTTCATGGTGGAGAAGATGAGCACGCTGGGCACGGCTGCCTGCCCGCCCTACCATGTGGCCTTTGTGGTGGGTGGCACGAGCGCCGAGCTCTGCCTGAAGACGGTGAAGCTGGCCTCTACCAAGTATTATGATGCCCTGCCCACCACCGGCAACGAGCACGGCCGCGCTTTCCGCGATGTGGAGCTGGAGAATGAGCTGAAGCTCGAGGCGGAGAAGCTGGGGCTGGGTGCCCAGTTCGGCGGCAAGGCCTTTGCGCTGGATGTGCGCGTGGTGCGTCTGCCGCGCCATGGTGCTTCCTGCCCGGTGGCGCTGGGTGTATCCTGCTCTGCCGACCGCAACGCCAAGGCTAAGATTACCCCGGAGGGTATCTTCATCGAGGAGCTGGAGTATGACCCGGGCAAGTACATTCCCGCCGAGTTCCGCGAGACCAAGAGCGAGGGTGTGCCGATTGACCTGGACCGCCCGATGAAGGAAGTGCTGGCGGAGCTGACGAAGTACCCGGTCAAGACCCGCCTCTCCCTCACCGGCACCATCATCGTGGGCCGCGATATTGCCCACGCCAAGCTCAAGGAACTCATCGATGCCGGCAAGGAGCTGCCGCAGTACATCAAGGACCACCCCATCTACTACGCCGGCCCGGCTAAGACGCCCGAGGGCTACCCCTCCGGTTCCTTCGGCCCCACCACCGCCGGCCGCATGGATTCCTACGTGGAGCTCTTCCAGAGCCACGGCGGCAGCATGATCATGATTGCCAAGGGCAACCGCGCCCAGTGCGTGACGGATTCCTGCCAGAAGTTCGGCGGTTTCTACCTGGGCTCTATCGGCGGTGTGGCTGCCGACCTGGCCAAGAACTGCATCACTTCCATCGAGTGCATCGAGTACCCCGAGCTGGGCATGGAAGCCATCTGGAAGATTACGGTGAAGGACTTCCCGGCCTACATCCTGGTGGATGACAAGGGCAACGATTTCTTTGCCGATATCCGCGCCAACTGGGCCTGCCCCGCCTGCGCTCACTAAGGCAGGACTGATATTCAAAGCTTCACACCCCCGCAGCGCCATGCTGCGGGGGTGCTTTTGCCTGCAGGTGGAAGAGCCCCGGGCAGACTCGGCCCCAGGGGGATGCACAGAGCACGCTGCGCTTTCCCCCAACGCTCAACAGACTCAGCAAACAAGTCCGCGTGGTGCAGGCAATTACAGCCCTTCGGTTTTCCCCTTCTCTGCCTGAAGCTGCTGGATGCGCTCCAGCGCAGCATCAATATTCTCGCAGATATTCTCCACATGCAGTTGCTGCATGAAGGGAGAATCGCGGCGGATGACCTTATGCGGCTGTTTCTGCACACCGCAGAGCAGCAGGGTTATATTGCGGCGCTGGCAGTAGGCCAGGAAGTCCTCCAGGGCATGCAGACCGGAGGCATCCAGCGCAGGCACCAGGCGCATGCGCAGCAGCACGTACTCAATATCATGCTCCAGCGTGCGGAACACGCGGTCCTTGAACTGCTCCACAGCACCGAAGAAGAAGGGGCCCTGCACATCGAAGATTTCCACGTTCTCAGGCACATGGCGCAGATAACGGGAGCGGCCAGGCTGCTCCTCAGGGTCCTCGCCCTCCAGTTCGCGGGAAATGGATTCTACATTGCTGATCTGAGCCATGCGGCCAATGAACAGCAGCGCAGCCAGCACCACGCCCACTTCCACCGCCACCACCAGGTCGATAAGCACCGTGAGGATAAAGGTAAGGCAAAGCACCACGGCGTCCTGCCGCGGGCCCTGCACCAGGTGAATGAAGGTGGAGACCTCAGCCATGTTCCAGCAAACTATCACCAGAATACCGGCAAGCGCAGCCAGCGGCACCATGGCTGCATATTGCCCAGCCAGCATAAGGATGAGCAGCAGGGTGATGGCATGAATGATACCGGCAATGGGGGTCTTGCCACCGGCGCGGATGTTCGTGGCCGTGCGGGCGATGGCTCCGGTGGCAGGAATGCCGCCGAAGAGGGCCGAGGCCATATTGCCCACGCCCTGGCCGATGAGTTCGGTATTCGGGTGATGGCGCGAACCGGTCATACCATCGGCCACGCTCGCGCTGAGCAGCGATTCAATGGCGGCCAGCAGGGCAATCACAAAGGCTGGCTGCACCAGCTGCGGCAGCTGCTTCCAGTCCACCTCCGGCAGGCTCGGCATTGGCAGGCCCTGCGGCAGCTCGCCGAAACGGGAGCCGATGGTTTCCACTGGCAAGTTGAAACACTGGCAGGCGAGCGTGCTCACCAGCATGCCCACCAGCATGAATGGTGCCTTCGGGCACAGCCGCTTCGTCACCAGAATCACCACCACCGTGAGCACCGAAAGCCCCAGTGCCCAGTAGTTCACTGTGTGGAAATATTCAAAATAGCACTGCCACTTGGCTATGAACTCGGCCGGCACAGGGCGGTCAATCTGAAGCCCGAACAAGTCCTTGACCTGCGTGCAGAAAATAGTGACGGCAATACCACTGGTAAAGCCCGTGGTTACCGGATAGGGAATGAACTTGATGAGTGAGCCCATGCGGCACACGCCGAAGATGATGAGGAACAGCCCCGCCAGCAGCGTGCAGAGCACCAGCCCGGGGAAACCGAAGCTGCCCACCACGCCGGATATCAGCACCACAAAAGCTCCCGTGGGGCCGCCTATCTGGAATTTGCTGCCACCCAGCAGCGAAATCAGGAACCCCGCCACCACGGCGGTGATAAGCCCCGTGCTGGGGGTGATGGAGCTGCTCCCGCAGGCTATTGCGAAGGCCATGGCGAGTGGCAGGGCGACCACACCCACGGTCAGACCGGCTCCCAGGTCAGAGAAAAATGTCTTGCGGTTGTACGTCTTTAGCGAATGAACAATGCTCGGTGCGTGCATGGCTAAGCTTTTTTATACGCCCGCCTCACGCACTTGTAAAGCCAAAACGGTTATTTTTCCCGTACTTTCGCGGAATTCAGGCTGCAAAAACCGCCGCCGGGCGCAGGGCCGGGCGGCGGTGGCTCGCGTTGACGTTATGCGTACAAATTTTATCGGGCTCCGGCTGCACGGAGGGCTTTCACGGCGCGGATATTGCCCTCGTCCAATGCCTTATCCAGCGCGCTCTCGCCCTCTCTATCCTGCACGTTGAGGTCAGCCCCGGCGGCTATGAGCATCTGAATCACCGGCACGTTGCCCTCATCAGCAGCCTTCATCAGCGGAGTCTCGCCGTCATTATCAATGACGTTGACCGTGGCACCGGCATCCAGCAGCAGCTTCACCGTGGCAGGGTTGCCACTGTCCGCGGCGTACATGAGCGGAGTCTCGCCGTCTGCATCGGCATCATTCACATTGGCTCCGGCTCCCAGCAGTAGCTTCACAATGGCAGCATTGCCATCATCAGCAGCCATCATCAGGGCCGTTTCACCCTCGTTGTCTTTGGCATTCACCTGTGCACCCGCGGCCAGCAGTCGTGTCACCTCAGCCACCTGGCCGCGGTCAGCAGCCTTCATTAAAAGTGTTTCCCCTTCCCGATCTGCCCAGTTCACATCTTGAGCATTCGCAATTCCGCTCATACCAAAGGCTACACCTGCGGTAAGAACGGAGAGAGCCAGTTTTTTCAGTGTTATCGTATTCATGATTGCGGATTTCTTTCTATTCTTTGGAATTCTTTACTCTGTCGGGTGGCAGGAGACGTCCACCCCCGCTTTCTGAAAGCAAATTACTGAATTTTTACGTCCATTGCAATAAAAAAATGCAGTCAGAACGCATTTTTCCTATCTTTTTGGTAGTTTTTTCTTGTTATTTGGCGTTATGGCGCTAAAAAAGCCCATCCGGCAAAAAAAATCCGGATGGGCGGGGATGAACAGCTCGCGGGGCTCACGCCTTCTTCGGGCATGCAGTCTTCCCGGGGCAGCAAGCTTTCTTTTCAGAACACTCGGCTTTCTTCGGGCAGCACTCGGCTTTCTTCGGGCAGCACTCGGCTTTCTGCGGGCAGCACTTTTTCTGCGGGCAGCACTTTTTCTGCGGGCAGCACTTTTTCTGCGGGCATTCAGCTTTCTTGGCGCAGCACTTCTGCACACAGGGAGCCGACGCTGCGGGAGCAGGTGCGGGTTCCTGAGCATTGGTCATGCCGCAGCAGAAGGCCGCGGCGAGCAAAGCAAGAGCAAGTTTTTTCATTTCAGCAGGTCTTTCTATGGTTTGGAGTTTATGTTATCAAGTGAGCTACGCGGCTCACTGCATTACTATATCACCTACTGTTTCACTATGCAATAAAAAAAATCAGGCAGGCTCATAATATTTTGCATCAAACCTGGCACAGGGAAAGCGCCACACGGCCACCGTCCAGTGTTTTCGGGTAAGACAATCAGAAAGCTTGTAACCGGCAGCAATTAGTGGCAAACTGGCCGATAGTGAATTCTCTGCAGCAGAAACGATTTCAGCGGGTGCTTCTTTGCGTGGCGCTCTCCGTTCTGCTGCATGTGCTGCTGGGGTGGCTCATACTGCTGATTCCGCCGCAGGAGAAAGTGAAGCGGGTCAAGCCCTTCCGCAAGGCACGCCCGGTGAAAGTACTGCGCACCGCTGCCCGCAAAAAGGCCGATGAGCAGAAAAAGCAGGCCCAGGCGGCGCCAAAGGAGGCCCCCCGCAAGCCCGGCGAGCAGAAGCCCTTTGCCAAGACCAGCGCAGATACGGCCCAGGCCCTCCCCGACCAGACGGACTATGAAGGACAGCGCAGCACCCGCGCCGCCAGTGCCCCGGATGCCCGCCACCTGGCCAGCGCCGAACACGCCCCCGCCATGACCGGCGAGCAGAAGGAGGAAATCGTCACCTTTGACCAGAACCGGCAGGAGGGCGACCTGGCACACGAGGGGAAAAGCACGCCGCCCACCCCCCCGCAACCACCCGCCCCGCAGCCGCAGCCTGCTCCCCCACTGCCGACCGCCGCTGCCCCGGTCGATGGGCAGCAGGACGGCACCGATGCACCGGATGCCCGGGGGAAGGACGCGCGCAACACCGACGTCGATGCCACGCAATCCCTCACCCTCACGGATGACCTGAGCGGGCAGCTCAAACTCCGGCAGGAAGAACAAACCGAGCTCACACAGGAACTCGAGCAGCAGGCAGCCCGCCTGGGCCTGCCCGGTGGAACCGGCAAGGCCAGCACCCCCGCCGCGCAGCCCCGCCGCCCCCGCGTATTCTACGACCCCAGCCTGGCCGAGTGGGCCCAGAAACCCGGATTCCGCACCAATGAACGCCGCAGCCGCAGCAGCGGCCGCTTTGTGCTGGGCCGCGGTGCTGCGCTGAATGTAGCCTCCACCCCGCGCGGGGCATACGAGGCACTGGTCTACCGCCGCGTGGCGCATTTCTGGTATATTGCATGCGATGAGCACCGCGGCGATATCATCCCCGGCAAAATCACCATCAGCCTGCGCATCAACAAGCGCGGGCAGATCGACAGCATGACGCTCATCACCCGCCGCGGCGCCAGCATCAGCCAGCAATCCTTCACCTTCAAAGCCATCCGCAAAGCCAGTCTGCCGCCCATGCCCCCGGAGGTGCAGGCGGACGTCATCGGCGAGCTTATGGAACTCATCTTCGAATTCAACTTTGACTAATCACCCCCACCCGGAACTCATCATGAACGAAACCATCCGCCAATTCTTTGCCGCCTGCCATCCCTTCGGTCTGCCGCTGCTGGCCTGCTCTGTCATCATGCTGGCAGCCATACTCTACCACCTGCTCTACACCCGGCAGCACAAGTGCCTGAGCCGGCTGGAGGAAGTAGCCCGCGGCGAATGCTCTGCCACCGCCTTGCAGGAACTCTGCCGCAAGGATGAACTCGTGCGCGTGCTCAGCTTCATCAACGAGCAGCCGGCCTCCCCTGCCCTGGAGCAGCAGGTCGAGGCCCGCCTGCGCTGCATCATCGACCGCCAGCGCGCCGGGCTCGCCACCATCAGCATCATCACCACCATTGCCCCCATGCTCGGCATTCTGGGCACCGCCTGGGGCCTGGTGGACATCTTCGGCGTGTTCGGCGCCCCGGATGCGCAGGACGGCATCGCGCTGGGCATCTCCAAAGCGCTGTATACCACCATCTTCGGCCTGGCAATTGCCGTGCCGGGCACCATAGCGCTGAGCTGCTTTGAGCGCGCACTGGAGCGCCGCGCCGCCCGCATCAACCAGTGCTTCACCGACCTGCTCGCCAACCGCCTGTCCTGATTGACGCCATGAAGCTCTACGAACGCCAATTCGCGCAACAGGGCATTCCCATCGTGCCCATGCTGGATATCCTCACCATCCTGCTCATCTTCTTCATCGTGCACACCGAGTTCAAGCGCCAGGTGAGCGTGCTGCAGCTGGATGTGCCCCAGACCCACCACCTGGCCGGCACCCAGGGCGACCGCAACAGCATCCTCCTCGAAGTGGCGGATGACGACACCATCGCCTTCAACGGCAAGCTGGTGCCTGCCGAGCAGCTCGTCGCTGCCGTGCGCGAGCTCATGAAGCAGAACCCGCAGGCCAGAATTCAGGTATCTGCCGCCGGTGGTTCCTCCATGGCCCGCTTCGTGGAAGTGCTCGATACCCTCTCCGCCGCCGGAATCAACGTGGAGCAAGTCCCCGTGCGTATCGACTACCAGCCCTGATTTTCCTTTTCCTCGGCTTATTGATTAGCCGGGAAACACCAGAGTTGCGATTTATTCGCTCTTGCTCCGGCAATTATTGATGAGGCAATTAAAGATTGATGTGTTATCCGCATTGGCGGTGACGGACAAATTGGAATTTGTCGATTAGTTGGCGAGCCGCAGGCGAGCGGAATTCAAAGCCCGTGAAACGGGCGACATACCCATAGCGAGGCGGTGGAGCACTCCA
>CALFTQ010000101.1 GCA_937916135.1 uncultured Verrucomicrobiales bacterium | reverse complement strand
AACATTCAACATTCAACATTCAACATTCCATGCGAACCTGGCACCTGCGCAACGAAATCTGGCAACTGCCCCCACAGGGCGGCATCATGGGCATACTCAACGTCACCCCCGACTCCTTCTCCGACGGCGGGCAGCACGCCACCGCCGCCGCCGCACTGGAGCACGCCGAGCGCATGCTGCACGAGGGCGCCCACATCATCGACATCGGCGGCGAATCCACCCGCCCCGGCTCCTCCCCGGTACCCGAGGATGAGGAAATGCGCCGCGTCCTCCCCGTCATTACCGCCCTCAGGGAGCACCACCCCGCCGCCCGCATCTCCATCGACACCCGCCACGCCACCGTCGCCGCAGCCGCACTGCAAGCAGGCGCCGACATCGTGAACGACATCAGCGGCCTGGCAGATGCCAGCATGCGAGCCCTCTGCGCCGAGCAGCCCTGCGGCATCATCCTCATGCACATGCAAGGCACCCCCGCCACCATGCAGCAAGCCCCTCATTATCAGGACGTCGTGGCCGAAGTGCGCGACTTCTTCGCCCGGCGCGTAGCACAGGCCGAGCAGAGCGGCATCGACCCGCAGCGCATCTGCCTGGACCCCGGCATCGGCTTCGGCAAAACCACCGAGCACAACCTCGCCCTCATCCGCCACCTGAGCGAACTGCGCGTGCGCGACCTCCCGCTCATGATAGCCCTCTCCCGCAAACGCTTCATCGGCGAGCTCCTGCATAACCCCGAGCTTGCCAAAACCAGCCCCCTGCCCACCGTCGCCCTCTCCCTCCTCTCCGCCGACCGCGGCGCCGACCTCCACCGCGTGCACGACATCGCCCCCCTGCACCACGCCCTCACCCTGCGCCACTCCCTCGCCTAAACACCGCCACCGGCGGCGATATTTCCCTTGGCATAAGCCACTGATATTAAATTCGCCTGTCTCGGCGTCCCGGGTGGGCGTATCTACGAGAAGCCCCCAGCTTGCCGAAGACGGATAAATCGTAAATCAAAAATCGTAAATCCGCTTGCGGTCCCCCGGGTGGATATCACCGACTGCACAGCAGGCCTCATCCCCAAAAATGAATGCGCCGCTACCTCACCCGAGATAACGGCGCATCCACTGCTTTCAAAATTCAGACACTCACGATACGGTGGTCGCCCACCGAACATAAATGAAGAATACGCCCCACATTATACCCCCTCCCCTCAAAAATGCAAGCCCAATCTTGTTTTTAACATTTTTTCGGAG
>CALFTQ010000100.1 GCA_937916135.1 uncultured Verrucomicrobiales bacterium | reverse complement strand
TCTGACGCACGGTGGCGGGCAGGTGGACGATATCGACCACCTGGGCAACCGCCGTGTGCGTGCCGTGGGTGAGCTTATCTCCAACCAGTGCCGCGTAGGTCTTGCCCGCACCGAGCGCCTCGTGAAGGAGCGTATGACGCTGTGCGATTCCACGCGAAGCGACATTACGCCCAGCAAGCTCATTAACCCGAAGGCTCTCAGTGCTGTTATCCGCGACTTCTTCGGCCGCAGCCAGCTTTCCCAGTTCATGGATCAGATTAACCCGCTGGCAGAGCTGACTCACAAGCGCCGTCTGTCTGCCCTGGGCCCGGGTGGTCTGAACCGCGACCGCGCCGGCTTCGAGGTGCGAGACGTGCATCCCTCCCACTATGGCCGTATCTGCCCGATTGAGACCCCCGAAGGCCCGAATATCGGTCTTATCAACTCGCTGTGCACCTACGCGCGCATTGATGAGTACGGCTTCATCGAGACGCCGTTCCGCCGCGTGAAGCACGTGGAGAAGAAGAACAAGAAGGGCGAGGTGGAGAGCGTGGAGACCATCGTGACCAACGAAGTGGTGTACCTCACCGCCGATAAGGAGGAATACCACCTCATCGCCCAGGCTAACAACCCCATTGATAATGATAACGGCAGCGGTCATTTCACCGGCAAGCGCGTGACTGCCCGTGAGCACGGTGAGTTCATTGAAGTGGACCCCAGCAAGGTGGAGTTCATGGACGTGTCACCCAAGCAGATTATCTCCATTGCCGCCGGTCTGATTCCCTTCCTGGAGCATGACGACGCTAACCGTGCACTCATGGGTGCCAACATGCAGCGCCAGGGCGTGCCGCTGATGGTGAACCAGGCTCCGCTGGTGGGTACCGGTATTGAGGCCAAGTGTGCCCGCGACAGTTGCGCCGTTATTTGCGCCGTGGCTCCCGGCATTGTGGCTTCTGCCACGGCTGAGTATGTGGTGACCACGCCTGATGGTGAGCTGCCAGTCTCCCCGAATACCTGGCTGAGCGACCCGGAGAGCATCAAGACTGATGCGGATAAAGGTATCTACGTCTACCAGCTGCGCAAGTTCATGCGTTCCAACGCTTCAACCTGCATCAACCAGAAACCCATCGTTTCCCGTGGTGATGTGGTGAAGCCCGGCGATGTGCTGGCCGATGGTCCCTGTACGGACGGCGGTGAGCTGGCCCTGGGCCGCAACGTGCTGGTGGCTTACATGTCCTGGTACGGTTATAACTTCGAAGACGCCATCATCATCTCTGAGCGCCTGGTGCAGGAGGATGCCTACACCTCCATCCACATCGAGGAGTTTGAGGAGAAGGCTCGCGACACTAAGCTGGGTGCTGAAGAAATCACCCGCGATATCCCCAACGTGGGTGATGATGCGCTCAAGAACCTGGGCAGCGACGGTGTGATCCGCATCGGTGCCGAGGTGAAGCCCGGTGACATTCTGGTGGGTAAGATTACTCCCAAGAGCGAAACCGACCTGGCCCCCGAGGAACGCCTGCTGCGCGCTATCTTCGGTGAGAAGGCTGCGGATGTGAAGGATACCTCCCTCCGTGTTCCCCCGGGCACCACTGGTGTGGTGATGGATGTGCGCGTGGTGCGTTCCTCAGCTCCCGGTGCTCCCGCAGTGGATCTGGAGAAGGAAGCGCAGAAGCAGCGCAAGAAGGTGGACGCTGAGTATGAGCGCGACCGCGATGCCCTCATCGAGCAGCTGACCAGCAAACTTTCTGACCGCCTCCTGGGTGAGAAGATTCCGCTGGAGGTGACTCGCGCCGGTTCCAACGAGGTTCTGGTGCCTGCCAACCGCAAGATTACCAAGACCCTGCTGCGCAAGCTGGCCGTGTGCCATGACCAGATTGAGATGAACGAAAGCCCGGTGCGTAACCAGATTTTCGAAATCATCAACAGCTACGAACCCCGCTTTGCCGACCTGGATGAGGAACGCGACCGCAAGCTCGACCAGATTGAAGCCGGCGCCGAGATGGATCCCGGTGTGGTGACTGAGGTGAAGGTTTATATCGCAACCAAGCGCAAGCTCGGTGTGGGTGATAAGATGGCCGGCCGTCACGGTAACAAGGGTGTATGCTCCCGCGTGCTCCCGGTAGAGGATATGCCCTATCTGGAAGACGGTACGCCGGTGGATATCATTCTGAACCCCCTGGGTGTGCCTTCCCGAATGAATGTGGGGCAGGTGCTGGAGGCTCACCTCGGTGTGGCCGCCAAGGCGCTGGGCTTCAAGGTGGCAACCCCGGTGTTCGACGGTATCCAGGAATCCCAGATCTGGGACTTCATGAGCCAGGCCAAGCAGGTTCCCGGATTCTCCTGGGTGGGCGATGGTAAGGATGGTTCCGTGGCTGGTAAGAGCCGCCTTATCGACGGCCTTACTGGTGAGTACTTCCACTATCCCGTGGTGGTGGGTTACACCTACATGCTGAAGCTCAACCACCTTGTGGCTGATAAGGTGCACGCCCGTGCCGTGGGTACCTACTCCCTCGTGACGCAGCAGCCCCTGGGCGGCAAGGCTCAGCACGGTGGCCAGCGTTTCGGTGAAATGGAAGTGTGGGCCATGGAGGCATACGGCGCAGCCTACACGCTGCAGGAGTTGCTCACCGTCAAGTCTGACGATGTGCAGGGCCGTACCCGCATCTACGAAAATATCGTCAAGGGCGATAACTCCCTGGAGGCCGGCACCCCCGAATCCTTCAACGTGCTTATCAAGGAAATGCAGGCTCTCTGCCTCAACGTGCAGCCCACCGAGAAGCGCGACCGCGAGAACGAGCCGCAGAGTACGGATGACCTCTTCGCCTTGCTTGCCGGTGATGGCATTGATGACGATGATGAATTCGGCACCGATGACGACGACGACTTTGATGGTGATTTCTCCGATATGGAAGACGACGATGAGTTCGCGGATTCCGAAGAGGAGGACGATGATTCCGATATGTAAACCTGTAACCGCTGCCCGGTGAGGTTCCCGAACCGGGCAGCATTCCTGAACCTCTTAATTCTACACAAATATGTCTTTCAACGACTTCAACAACGAGAAGCCTAAGAACTTCGATCAGGTTTGCATCACCGTGGCCAGCCCGGATGATATCCTGAGCTGGTCCAGCGGCGAGGTCAAGAACCCTGAGACCATCAACTACCGCACGTTCAAGCCCGAGAAAGGTGGCTTGTTCTGCGAGCGCATTTTCGGCCCGACCCGCGATATGGAGTGCTCCTGCGGCCGCTACAAGCGCGCTAAGAACAAGGGCATGATTTGCGACCGCTGCGGCGTGGAGGTTACCTCTGCCCGTGTGCGCCGCGAGCGCATGGGCCACATCAACCTGGCTGTGCCGGTGACCCACATCTGGTTCTACAAGTGCATGCCCAGCCGCATCGGCCTCATGCTCGACCTGACCGCCCGCGATCTGGAGCGCGTGATTTATTATGAGGACTACATCGTCGTGGACCCTCGCGATGTGGCCAACATCGAGCGCGGTCAGATTCTGACCGAAGAGGAATATGATGAGCTGGTTGAGGATTACGGCGACGATGCGCCGGAGGCCGGCATGGGTGCTGCTGCTATTCAGCGCCTGCTTGCCACCATCGATCTGGAGGCTCTTGTAGACGAGCTGCGCCAGGAGATGGAGAAGACCAACTCCAAGCAGAACAAGCGCAAGCTGGCCAAACGCCTGCAGCTGGTGCAGGGCTTCCGCTCCAGCGGCTGCAAGCCGGAGTGGATGGTGCTGACCACCCTGCCGGTGATTCCCCCGGACCTGCGCCCGCTCGTTCCGCTGCCCGGTGGCCGTTTCGCCACCAGTGACCTGAATGACCTCTACCGCCGCGTCATCAACCGCAATAACCGTCTGCGCGAGCTTTCTGCCCTGCAGACCCCGGAGGTGATTAAGCGCAACGAAATGCGCATGCTGCAGGAAGCCGTGGACGCTCTGTTCGACAATGGCCGCCACGGCCGCCATGTGACCGGTGCCGGCAACCGCCCGCTGAAGTCCCTCTCTGACATGCTGAAGGGCAAGAGCGGCCGCTTCCGCCAGAACCTGCTCGGTAAGCGCGTGGACTACTCCGGCCGTTCCGTGATTGTGATTGGTCCGAACCTGAAGATGAACCAGTGCGGTCTGCCCAAGAAGATGGCCCTGAGCCTGTTCGAACCCTTCATCATCCACCGCCTCAAGGAGCTTGGCTATGTGCACACCGTGCGCTCTGCCAAGAAGATGATTGACCGCAAGGAGTCCATCGTGTGGGATATTCTCGAGGAAGTGACCAAGGGTCACCCCGTGTTCCTGAACCGTGCTCCTACGCTGCACCGCCTTTCCATCCAGGCTTTCGAGCCTGTGCTCATCGAAGGTTCCGCTATCCGTCTGCACCCGCTCGTGTGTACCGGTTACAACGCTGACTTCGACGGTGACCAGATGGCCGTGCACGTGCCGCTGAGTGTGGAAGCCCAGCTGGAGGCCCGCCTCCTCATGCTGGCGCCGAACAACATCTTCTCCCCGGCCTCCGGCAAGCCCATCTGCACGCCTTCGCAGGATATCATTCTGGGTTCCTACTACCTGACGCACACCCGCGCCAAGGAAGTGAAGGAGCACCAGGACAACCAGCACCTGCTGCCCCTCTTCGAATCTATCTCCGAAGTGGAGTTCGCCATTGCTGCCCGCAAGATTGGCTACCACGAGTGGATCCGCCTGAAGAACCCCGACTACGGCAAGACCGGCGCCGAGTTCGACAAGCTCGCCTACAACCAGGAGAACGTGGGCCGCAAGACCCTCGTGACCACCGCAGGCCGCGTGCGCTTCAACGAAATCTGGCCGGATGAAATCGGTTACATCAACCGCAACGTGGGCAAGAAGCAGCTGGGTGACATCATCTGGCGCTGCTACCAGACCTGTGGCCAGAAGAAGACCGTGGAGACGCTGGATGCCCTGAAGGCCCTGGGTTACAAGGAAGCCACGCGTTCCGGCTGCTCCATCGGTATTGTGGACATGGTGGTGCCCGAGAACAAGGACGGCGTGATTTCCAGCGCCTACGAGGAGGTTGCCAAGGTGACCGAGCAGTACGAGGAAGGCCTTATCACCAATGGCGAACGCTATGAAAAGGTGATTAACATCTGGTCCTCCGCCACGGATGCCATCCAGAAGGAACTCTACACCAAGCTGGAATACAACGAGGGTTCTGCCGTGGCCAGCCCGCTGTATATGATGGTGGACTCCGGCGCCCGTGGTAACAAGGCTCAGATTAAGCAGCTTTCCGGTATGCGTGGCCTTATGGCCAAGCCCTCCGGTGAGATTATCGAACGCCCCATTACCTCCAACTTCCGCGAGGGTCTGTCTGTGCTGGAGTACTTCATCTCCACCCACGGTGCCCGCAAGGGTCTGGCTGATACCGCTCTGAAGACCGCTGACTCCGGTTACATGACCCGTAAGCTCGTAGACGTGGCGCAGGACGTGATTGTGCGTGACCTGGATTGCGGCACTGAGAACGGCATCACCATGACCGCCATCTATGACGGTGAGGATGAAATTGCCTCTCTGGCTCAGCGTATCTATGGCCGAGTGTCTTGCGATGATATCTACGACCCGACCACCCGCGAGCTCATCATCGCCAAGAACGAAATCATTACTGATGATGCCGCCAAGCGCATCGAGAAGGTGGGTATCGAGAAGGTGAAGGTGCGCTCCGTGCTGACCTGCGACCTCTCCAAGGGCTGCTGCGCCAAGTGCTACGGTCTCAACCTGGCCACTGGCCAGAGCGTGAAGGTGGGTGAGGCTGTTGGTATCATTGCAGCCCAGTCCATCGGTGAGCCTGGTACTCAGCTGACCATGCGTACCTTCCACGTGGGTGGTACTGCTACGGCTGCTGCCAGCCGCCCGGAATACACGGCCAAGAGCTCCGGTACCGTCATTTATGATGAAAACCTGCGCGACCGCTGCGTGGAGGACGAAAATGGCAACATGGTTGTGCTCTGCAAGAATGGTAGCGTGAAGGTGTATAGCGAGGAGGGCAAGGAGCAGGAGTCTTACTCCCTGACCATGGGTGCTGTGCTCCGTGTGAAGGACGGTGCCAAGGTGGAAGCCGGTGCTGTGATTGCCGAATGGGATCCCTTCGCTATC
Organism: uncultured Verrucomicrobiales bacterium; assembly: GCA_937916135.1. GTDB lineage: Bacteria > Verrucomicrobiota > Verrucomicrobiia > Verrucomicrobiales > Akkermansiaceae > Akkermansia. The sequence continues at coordinate 44,799 of CALFTQ010000100.1, read as the reverse complement.
CCGGTGATTGCCGATATCGGCGGTACCGTTGAGTTCCAGGATATGATTGAGGGTATTACCTGCCGCACGGAGACGGGCCACACCGAATCTGGCCGCGGTACCACCGTCATCATCGACCACCGCCAGGATCTCGCCCCCCGCGTGATTGTGCACACCGCCAAGCCCGGTTCCGATAAGGACAAGCCCAAGGTGTTCGCTATCCCGACCGGCGCCTACCTCGTGGTGAACAACAAGCAGAAGATTTCTGCCGGTACCCAGCTCGCCAAGACTCCCCGCAAGGTGCAGAAGACGAACGATATTACCGGTGGTCTTCCCCGCGTGGCCGAGCTCTTTGAAGCCCGCCGCCCGAAGGATACCTGCACCCTGGCAGAAATGGACGGTGTCGTGGCTATCGATGATGCCATGATTCGCGGTAAGAAGGTGGTGACCATCTATCGCGATGCTGCTGCCAAGGAAGCTGCCACCAGAACCCGCAAGCGCTCCACCAAGCTGCAGACCAGCGATGAGTACGAGGGCACCATCTCCATCAAGCACCTCGTGCCCATGGACCGCCACATCATCGTGCATGATGGTGACTATGTGCGCGCCGGTGAGCCGCTTTCCGACGGTTCCGAGGCTTCGGACGAAATCCTCCGCATCTGCGGTAAGGAGGCTCTCCAGGAGCACCTCGTGAACAAGGTGCAGCAGGTGTACCGTGTGCAGGGTGTGGAAATCAACGACAAGCACGTGGAAATCATCGTTTCCCAGATGCTGCGCAAGGTGCGCGTGAAGGACCCGGGTGATACCGGCCTGCTCTGGGGCGATGAGGTGGACCGCACCACGCTCTCCCGCATCAACAAGGAGACCATGGAGCAGCACGGCCGCCCGGCCGACAGCGAGCCCATCCTCCTGGGTATCACCAAGGCCTCCCTCAAGACCGATTCCTTCATCTCCGCCGCTTCTTTCCAGGACACCACGCGTGTGCTGACCGAGGCTGCCACCCTGGGCAAGGTGGATATGCTGGAAGGCTTCAAGGAGAACGTCATCCTGGGGCACCTCATTCCGGCCGGTACCGGCTTCTCCCAGTACCGCAACATCGTGGTGGAACCGGCAGAGGGAGCTACCCCCATTCCCCGCGCCACCTACTACGACGACGAGGAGATGCCGCTGCCTGATGACACCCTCTCCGTGGGGGCTGATGACTGAAGCGCCCGCTGAGTAGCAAAACTTCACGCCCGGCACTGCTGCATGCAGTGCCGGGCGTTTTCTATGGATGATTGGGGAAAGGTGGCGTCAGCTGAGCCATTCGGCCAGCTGGCTCACCTGGAAGCAGGGTTGCCAGGCGGCGGCGATATCTGCGGCGCTGCGTTCACCCTTCTGCCATTTTTCTAGTTCCTCCAGCAGGGAAGAGCAGAGCTCCTCCGGGGTGTCCTCACGGGAAACGGTGCCGGAGTTTTTCTCGGTGTACCAGCGCACCACGCTGAGCAGCGGGCGCGGCGGGCAGACCACGCTGCAGCCGCAGCACAGCGCTTCGGCCGAGGCTCCGTGCGAGCCCTCGCTTTCCGATGTGCACAGGGAGACGCTGGCGCGGTTGTAAAACTTGCTGAGCTGGTCGTGATTGCAGAAACCATGCAGCTGCACTCTGTTTCTTGCACTTTCCGGCAGGTTTGCCTGCCAGTCTTGCAGGGCAGGGGTGGCCGGTCCGCAAATATCCACCAGCGCGCTGCTGTGGCGCTGCAGCAGCGCGTCTATGGTGTGCATCAGCATGCCCGCCCGCTTCACCGGCAAGTGCCAGCTTCCTACGCAGATGATGCGTGGCTGTTTCTCCCCCCCGTAGTATTGGAAGCAGCTGTTCACCGGCGTAGGATAATCCTTGCACCTGGCTGCCAGTTCCGCACCATAAGATGAATCTTTGCTCAGGGCTTCGATACATGGCCCTGAGGTTGTGATGAAATGAGCGTATCCGAGGTGTTTGCTCCGCAGCAGGTTTATCAGGGTGTCTTTAGCCTTGTTGATCAATTTGCTGCCGGGGCGGCTCAGGTGCTCGTGCAGTTCGCCGCTGGAATCTAAGTGAATGATGAGTTTCAGCCCGGCTTTGCGGATGGCCCGGGCAACGGTCAGGTAGCGCGGATCCCCCCAGGAATACAGAACCACTCCATCTACACCCAGCCCTCGCCACCAGCCCGGACTTGATAATTTTTTTTGCGGTACCCTCAGCAGGCTCTCAGTGGCCAGGTCATCTGTGTGCGCCGGTAGCGGCATGATGACTCTGCATTGATGCCCCAGTTTCTGCAGTTCTTTGCATATCAGCCCCGTATCGCGCGTGTAAAAATAGTCATTCGCATGAAACGCAACGGGAGTGCAGGTTGCAAAGCGCCTGGAAAAACTGCTCATCATTGCCGCAAAGCATACCCAGACATACGCCGGAAGTCAAGTTCTTATCATGAAATGCAAATCGCGCCGGATAGAGGACTATCCGGCGCGGTAGTAAAGATGTTCGCCTCCTTCAGCTCAGGCGGCAATGCCGAAATGGCGTTGAATGTCCTCGAAGATGCGGTCGCGTAGACGACGAGCTCTCTCAATATTGCGGGTCTTGAGGGAGAAACGGAGGCGCTCAGCCGTTGCATCCGGCTTGTGCACCGTCACGTGGCACCACCACACGCCGCGGTTGTTCCACAGGTGGTGGTTAAGGTTATCATCGTTGATACGAAGCGCGATCTTGGTCTGTTGCGGGGTCATTTCTGTAGAATTATCTGAAAGGTAATAGGTGTCCGCGTTCGTTTCTGAACCGCCGTGCGGCACCTCCGGGTCCGGCTTTGGATTGTAGACGCAGGAGGTAGCCGCTCCGTTCAAAAAAAGCAGGGGGATTTAGTAAAGAATCCCGGCTTTCTTGAGCGTGTTGTAGGCACCATTCTTGGAGATAGTGCGCAGAGCCTTGCAGGAAAGCTTCATGCGGAGGTAGCCACCCTTGCCACCGTTGAGCTCGGGCACCCAGATGCGCTTCTCCTGGAGGTTCGGGTAAACAGTGCGGTTCACCACCTTGGTGACGTGACGACCGATACCGCCCTTCTTCTTGGCAAGACCGGAACGATGAATGCGGCGGCCCTTGTGCGGCATGGCAAATGTGATATTGCAGATACGGGACATAAGATGTTCTAGGTGACGTTAAAAAATAAAGCGGTGCGCTATTTTACACAATTTGGGCGCGGCGTCAAGTAAAACTACAACGAATCGGGGAAAAAGTTTATGTAATTGGCGCAGAGAGGGCTTTACATCAGGAAAAAGCTGGTATAGAATGTGCGATTATGCGGGATGCGTACATTATTTTGTGTCACCGGTCGCCTTGGCAGGTGAATGAATTGTCGGCTTATCTGGAGGAAGGGGGAAATGATGTGTATATACATGTGGATGGCGCCAGTGATATTAAAGCTCAGATTCGAACGAGTGAGCATATTCAGGTACTGGAGAAGTCTGTCCGGGTGACATGGGCTGATTGGTCTATTATTGAGGCTACATTGTTGCTCGTCAATGCTTTGGAGGGGAAAGGGAGAGCGTATCGCTATGTTCATCTTCTCAGTGGGCAATGCCTGCCGGCCATGCCTCGCAGGATGATGGATTGCGAGTTGGATAAAGCTCATACGGAAGGACTCCAGTATATGGAGTGCAAGTTATTACCTCGAGCGGATAAATGGGGCAGGGACGGCGGAATTCACCGGGTAGGAACGTGGTTTCCCCGTTGGATGGTGAGCAAGTACAGCCCCTGGCATCGCTGGTTCTGGCCGTACACGAATAAGTGGATACGTTTGAGACTCCGGCGCCCCTTGTATTTCGTATACCGGCCGTTTTACGGCGGTGCGCAGTGGTGGTCGCTGACCGGTGACTGTGTGGCCGATATAGCGGATTATGCGGCAAAGCATCCTCTGTTCCGCTATTTTTTTCACCACACGTTCTGCAGCGATGAGTTGTTTTTTCAGACCTGCATAGCCCGAACTTCCCATCATTCCGGGGTAACGGATGATAATCGGCGTTTCTTGAAATGGCCGGTGGATAATTCGCAGTCACCCATGGATTTGCGGGAAGATTCATGGCCGGAACTGTGGGCCTCTGGTGCTTTGTTTGCCAGGAAGTTTTCCATGTCCCCCGGTGAAACGACAAGGTATTTGCAGAAATTGGAAGAAAGTTTGTGATTTTCAAATAAAGGCGCGGTTCATCCGCGCCTTACTGATGAAGCCCCCAAGTGTCACCATGAAAACGAAACTGAAATACATAGGCATGATAGCGGTATCTGCCTTGTTGCTGAACTCCTGTGCGGTTTATGATTACCCCATGTACACAAGTGCATCTGTGGGGGTGGGTGACCACGGTTGGAATACTTCTGTATCATGGACCAACGCCAGCTATGATGTGAACGGTTTCCCCATATACGGCTACTCATACGGGCGGCCTGTGTATGGCTATACGCCTGCGGGCGTGGCGATTTTCTCGATAGCGGCCATCACGGCGGCCTGCCTGGTGCCGGACTGGGGTCCTGCGCCCTGGTATCATGGGCACTGGCATTATCCGGCTCATGTGCACCGCGTGTGTGCGCCGCCCCGGCACCCGGCCGGGCACCATCCCGGGGTGCGCCCCCCGCATCATGGCAGTGGACATCATGCCGCTGCCCGCCCGCATGGGGTGAATCATCATCGCCCGGTGGCCCGCCCGCATGGCCACGCAGCTTCCCGCCCGGCTATCAGTCATGCTCCCTCGCATCACAGCCGCCCGGGTGTGCACCAGAGCCGGCCTCAGGTGGCTACCCGGCCGAATGCCCGGCCCACCCGCCCGCAGGTGGGTAACCGTCCGAACGCTCAGCCCACCCGCCCGCAGGTGAGCCACCGCCCGCATGCGGGTAACCGACCGCAGATGCACGCGAGCCGCCCGCAATTCAGCAGCCGGCCTCAGTCCCGACCCTCCCGTCCGCAGGTGTCAAGCCGCCCGCAGGTGTCGGGGCGTTCACATGGCCGCGGCCATGGCGGTCATGGCGGACACGGTGGCCGCGGCGGCCACCGCCGCTGAGTTCCCTTTTGCGTCAGTAATGCAGTAACAACCAGAATCCCCCGGTTCCAAGCGTGAGGAGCCGGGGGATTCGCCCATTCAGGGGGGCTGGCCGTTCAGAGTCTGCGGCCGAAAGCCAGGCGGTCGTACTGCTCGTTGGCGTAGCGGTGCTGCGGGTGGCTGGTGCGCATGTAGGCCTCGTGCAGCGGGTGCGTGGGGTCGTGGGCGATGCGGTGGGCCTCCTTTTTGCCATCCGGCTGGGAGCCGGTGTGCAGCGGTGCTTCATCCATGAGCCCGGCGGCTTCCAGCAGCAGCTTGGCGAAGTCCGGATTGGCGCGCAGGGCCGGATTCTCCACGAGGGATTGCACATCCACTCCGGCGCGTTCGCCCATGGTGTGCAGGAAGGATTCAATCGTCCTCAGGTTATCCTCATAGGCGCTGCCCCAGTCCTGCTGCAGGGCGGCATCTGCCTGCTGGATGGCCTGGGCATTTTCCTGCCGGCAGCGTTCCATGAAGCGGCGGCCTTCGGCGGTGTAGCGCTCGGCCAGTGCGGCCAGCGCCCTGGGCGGCACGCCGTATTCATAGGCCACGCTGCTCAGCTGGCTTACCAGCTCCTCGTTCCAGAGTTCATCCGGGGTATCCTGCGGGCGCTCCAGGGTGAACTCCTCCGCCGTGGCAGGCAGCCCGACCGCAGCGCGGAAAGCGGCCATGCGGGCGGCATCTGCCGTGTCCGGGTAGCCGCGCAGTTTTTCCAGGTTGGCGTAGCTCTTGGCCAGGGCCTCGGGGCGGTGGAATTTGGAGAGCGTGGCGGCATAGGGCTTGAGCTCTTCGAAGCGGGTGAACCAGCCCGGGGTGAAAGCGCCGTCCTCGCGCATGAGCGGTGCGGGCAATTCCTCTGCGGGCAGGGGGGTGGGTACTGTTTCTTCTTCGGTATTATCCATCTTGTTCTTGTTGTGTTTGTGTTGCTTCCTGCCGGGCCAGCTCCAGCTGGTGGCGGATTACCAGGAAGATTTCGCGGTGCGCATCGCGGCGCATGGCATCCAGCGGGTCGTAGCTCCCGGCCTTGCCCTGGAACACGGGCAGGTGGGTCTCAAAGCGGTGCTCCAGGTCGCGCAGCACCTGCTCCCCCACCGGGGTGGAGAAGAGGGTAAGCAAGCGCCGGCGTTCCTCGCGGGCCTGTTCCAGTTGCGGGTTGCGGCGGTATATCATGGCAGCGCGGGGGCTTCTTGTTGTTGCTGTTGCAGCTGCTGGGCGGCGGCCTCGCGCTTGCGGCGCAGGCGCTTCACGGCCACTTCCGGACGCAGGATGCCCTCCGGCACGCCGTCCATGCGGGCAGCGGTGCGGAAGGTGCGGTCCAGGTCCACATGGTCCAGCAGCGCGTTATCCAGCCCGGCCATGGCCTGCAGCCGCTGAAGGGTGCGGGCTATGCCCTCCGACTGCAGGCGGCGCATGACCATGGCGATGCGGCCCTGGTACACAACCTGCGGCAGCTCGATTTCCGGCTCGCCGTCCCGGTCTGCCTGCAGCACGGATGTGGGCGGCTGCGGGAAACGCCCCAGGCGGAAGAGCAGGGCAAACACGCGCTCCATGAGCGGGCGGAAATCGCTGGCAAAGAGCGTGAACGAGGGCGAAAAGAGCATCACGCGCTCATTCTCGCGGGCGTAGACCTCGCTGGCGGTCATCTGCTGCTTGTGCTCGCTCCAGAGCTCCAGCATGGGCACGAAGAAAGCGCGGCGTATGGATTCCTGCTTCTGCCGCAGGCGGTCCATGCCCACATCGTACCGCCCCTGGGTGGCCCACTCGCGCGGGAACCCCAGGCTGGCGCTCTCCGGGTTGATGAGGGTGCGCCCGCCGGCGCGTAAATCCACCTCTCCGGATTGATTGGCCAGCTCCAGAATGCGCGGAAACGCGGCCACCTCGCCCAGAAGATCCAGAATGCGATTCAGGAATTGAGCCTGCCGGATATCCGGGTAGACGAGGCGGGCAGGGGAAAGCCCGTACACCCCCTCGCCCCAGCGCAGGAAACGCGTCACCATGTAGGGCATTTCGCGGTAGCCGCTTTCCTGCACGGTGCACTGGTCATCCAGGCAGTAGTAAATGCTCTCGAAGGGCATGTTGCGGGCGTTGTCGCGCTGGCGGTTGCGCCGGGCGCGTGGGCGCACCACATGCAGGAAGCGCAGCTCCCCCTCGTGCGGGTTGCGCGTGTTTTCCAGCATGGCGCGGCCGCGTGGGCCCAGGGCCTTGGCGCCGAACTTGGCCGCCGCCTGGTGCGGGGTGAAGGTGAACTCGCGCATGTAGGTATCAATCGCGCCTTCATCATTCTCCGCGCACACGAAATCCCCGCAGGGAATGTGGCGGAAAAGCAAGCCGCCGCTGCGCGTGCTGCCGCAGTACAGACTGCCGGTGCCCAGCCCCACGCGGTCCAGAAAGCACTCGTGCAGCTCGGTGTAGAAATTGCTCTGAGCCAGCTCGCGGTTGGCGATTTCGGAGCAGCGGTTGTACCAGGATTCTGCCTCATCCCCGGCATCCGGCAGCGGGCAGCTCCATTTGAACCACAGCTCGTTGCTGGGAGTCAGGTAACTCATGTGGGCGCTGGCCAGTTTCTGGCAGGCTTCCACTGCCGTGGTGTCGCTCAGCTGGTGGGCGGCTGGTGGTTCGGCGGAGTCGTAGCCGCTCTGGGTGTGCTGGCGGTCCGGCAGCACATAGTGCCGCAGGGTTTCCCACCAGCTCTCCCAGGGGGCGCGGGCGGCTTTCAGACTCTGGTAGTTGTGGAGTATCGTCTGCATCAGCCCAGGGTGGAGTTGGCGGAATCTGCCGTGGCGGTGGTTTCCTTGCGGCGGTGAGCGCGCAGGATGGTGGAGAGTAGCCCTTTTTTCTGGGCGTTGGCCTGGTCAGTGGCCTGCTGTGATTCCCCGGCGGTGGTCTGCGTCACCACAGGAATCGTGTTGGTGGCGGCGCGGTAGTTGGTGGAGCTGCTGAATCCCATAATCGTCTGTTTATTGAGTTTGTTAATGCAGAAGGAACGCCTGCCAGGGGTGGCGGTGCGGAGCCGGGGCGCGCAGCCCGCGCTGGAAACAGAGCCAGCGCAGCGGGGGCAGGGTGGCAGCCATGCGGCGGGCCAGCCGCAAATCCCCCACCAGCAGGTGGATGTACCAGGCATCCGCCTCGGGCGAAATGAGGGCAAGCTCCGTCCACTGCTCCGGTGCGTTGCTGCATACCGGTTTCATGAGCACCACCAGCCGGGGCATGAGCAGCACAATCCCCTGCGGGTGTGCGGCCAGGGCTGCAAGGTCGGTTTCCATATCCCGCCCGGCGGCCCGGTAATATTCCCATGCCCGGTCTCTGGCATCTGCGTTCATGCGGCAGACTCTACCCCACTGCCCCCTGCCGGTGCCAGTTTATTCGGAAAGGGGCGACTGCGTTCCGCGCGAAACGGTGTGTCCCGTCTCCGAATCATGTTGATGAATCTGCCACCTTGTGGCACCCTGTGGAGCGCACACTGAACCGCTATGTCAACTACTACACCCCCGAATACCGCGCCTACCCCGCTGGATATCTGCAACCTGGCCCTCAGCCGGCTGGGTGAATCGCCCATCCCCGCTCTGGATTCAAACGGCAGCCTGCCCTCCCGCATGTGCTACATGCACTACCACCCTGTGCGTCGCGAGGTGCTCTGCGCGAACCGCTGGAGCTTTGCCACCGTGACCACCACCCTGCAGAGCGCCGAGGAAAGCACCGGCGACGATACCCACCAGCTGCGCCACAGCCTGCCTGCCGATTGCCTGCGCGTGCTCGGGGTGAACAGCCGCAGCTGGACTCTCCGCGGCCGCGCGGTCTACTGCCCGTCCCGAGCCATTCGCCTGCTGTACATTGCGGATGTGGAAGATACCTCCCTCTTCGAGCCGCTTTTTGTGGAGGCACTGGTGCTGCGCCTGGCCTGGAAACTCTGCATCCCCCTCATCAACAGTACCACCGCCCGTCAGGCGCTGGGCGAGGAATACCAGCGCATCGCCCTTCCCCAGGCGGCTCATTTCAACGCCGTGCAGCACATGTCGAACGACTCCCACCCCCTCTACCGCCTGTGGCGCCGGAGCATGAGCAGCCAGGATTAAGCTCTTGACCATCTTATGAAAGCAATTGATTTCACATGTCGTTTCCTCAGCCGCGTGCAGCGGGATGAGCTCTCGCCTGCCGCGCGTCTGGTGCTCGTGGCGGTAGCCGCCGGGCTGGAGGATAAGAATGATATCGCTCACGAAACCGGGCTTTCCCACAGCGTGTGCACCACCCAGCTGCGACACCTGGAGAAACTGGGCGAAATCCGCTGCGTAAGCCTCCTGGCAGAGCGCTATGTGCCGGCTCCTGCCGGCAAGGAACGCCTGCGCCGCTGGTTCAATTTCCGCACCCCCGCTGCCCGTGGCTAAGAAGAAGTTCCTGAGCATTGAGGAAAAGCGCACCTGGCTGGCCGGCATCTTCCGTGATACCAGCGGTGAGTTCAGCCAGGCAGATAAGTTCAAGGCCATGATTGAGGACACCCGCCTGGCCATGCTCGAAGCCGAGGCTGCCAAACCTGCCGAACCCGCCCTCCCCGGCATCCCAGCCGCTCTCCTCGCTCACCTCCCACCGCCGCTTCATTCTTAATCTCGCGGCAAAACGAGTTTTCTGCCCCGAATCGGAGCACGGGACTTTAGTCCCGTTATAGCTCAGCACTGCGGAATGGGGGGCCTGCCTCTGTTTTTTCAGCGCAAACGCCCCGGCGATGTGGTTCACCTCCGGTTTCCCGCCTGGCGGGAGCAGCACCTCGATGATATCCATGCGGCTGGGCACATCCTTCCCCAGGCGCCGCAGCCAGAGCCCGGCGGCGCGGCGCAGTAGCTCGCGCTTGTGTTCATTCACGCGGCGGGCGGGGCGTCCCGCGCCGGTGTGCAGCGCACTTTTCACTTCCACAAACACCAGCAGCTCCCCCTTGCGGCAGATGATATCCACCTCGCCGCTGGCGCCCATGCGGAAACGTCGGCGCAGCACCTTGTAGCCCTGCGCCCGCAGCCAGGATGCAGCCACCAGTTCACCGTATTCCCCGATATAGCTTCCCTTGGGGCGCGCCCCTTCAGCCCAGGGGCAGTTCCAGTTGTGTAACAGGTGCAAACGTGCGGCGATGGTGTATCGTAGCTCCATGTTCTCGAATGGCTTGCATGTGGGCCCTGGTGCCGTAGCCGGCGTGGCGGTCGAAGCCGTACGCCGGGAACTGGCGGTGCAGCTTCTGCATGTAGTGGTCGCGCCACACCTTGGCCAGAATGCTGGCGGCGGCGATGCTCAGGCAGCGCGCATCCCCCTTCACGATGCTGCGGCTCGGCAGCGGGAAGCCCGGCACCGGCAGCCCGTCTATCAGGCAGAAATCCACCCCGCCGGGCAACCCCTCTGCCGCGCGGCGCATGGCCAGGTGCGTGGCCCGCAGGATGTTCAGCTCGTCAATTTCCTCCACCGTGGCCTGGGCAATGCTTTTCTGCACGGCGTCATCGGCCATCAGTGCTTCGTATAGTGCCTCGCGCTTCTTAGCCGTGAGCTTCTTGGAATCATTCAGCCCCGGCAGCTTGTAGCCAGCCGGCAGAATCACCGCCGCAGCCACCACCGGCCCGGCCAGCGGGCCGCGACCGGCCTCATCGATGCCGCACACGCGGGCAAAGCCCTCGGCGTGTGCTTCCTGCTCAGCCGCCATATCCGGCGGGGTGGTGGGTGTGGGGGTGCGGCTCATTTCTTCTTTTTAGCGTTGCGGTTCTGGCGGGCAGCCTTGCGGAGCGAATCGGGCAGGGGGGCGCCCTCCTTCTGTCCGTACAGGGCCTCGATGTCGTCCAGATAGCGGCTCATGGCTGTATCCGGGCCCGGGTGCTCGCGGCGCAGCAGCTGCATCGTCTCCAGATACGAATCGAAACTGCGCCCGCGTTCCTGCCCGGTGAAGGTGATTTCGAACCAGTCCAGGTAATCGCGCCCGCGGATGGCGGCAGAGTAATACGCGCGGCGCAGTTCCTGCAGCGGCCCCAGGCTGCTCTGCACCTCGTCCGGGTGGGCGCCGTCTGCCAGCTGGCCGATGACCCGGCAATACTCCGTCACGATGGAGCGGTAACCCGGGAAGCAGGTGTGGCTCAGCGAGACAAGCCGCGCGATGGCCGGCTGAATCAGCCGCCGCCAGTTCGGCAGCTCCACCAGCGCGTAGGCATCATCGAGCGAGACAGGGCGCGGCACCTCCGTCTCCGGGTCGAAATACATGATGGTGAGGGCCTCCTGCAGCATCTTCTCCGTTTCCAGCGGGGCCATGGCCTCTGCCGCGCGGGGCAGGGCCAGGTGGGCCAGCTCGATGGCCCACCACTTGTTCAGCAGCGAACTATCCACCCCCAGCTCGTGGAAATGCTCCGTTATCGTCTCCACCGGGGTGCCATCCGCCGTGGCGGCGTTTTCCAGCAGGTTCTTCAGCTGGTCGATTCCGCCCTCTCGGTCAATCAGGCTCATCAGCAGCACGCCGCACGAAACTTCATACACCTGGCGGCTGGCGGCATCCAGCTTTTCCGGCTCCGCCACGGAGACCATCTCCTCCGGCGAGAGCATCTCGGCCCGCTGGAACAGCTGCTGGTACACCCGGCGCTCCGCCCGGCCATTCTTCCACAGCACCGCCTGCTGCAAGCCCGCCACCAGCCAGCCCGGCAGCCCGATGTCATCCGGGTACGCACCCGGATCCAGGTCCCGCAGCACGTATTCGTACAGAATCATCGTGATGATGGCCTTGTCCATGCGGTCCAGGTCGATACCGCCGCCCGGGTAAATGCGCACCTGGAAGTTCGGCTGCCCATCGATGATGTTGATACGCGTGCGGATGGGATTCAGCGAGGGGCGGTCCGTGCTCTTGCCCAGCAGGCGTATGGAAATGAGGTGCTTGTGCTTCTTCTCCAGCTGCAGCAGCTTGCAGACCTGGGAGTACAGGTCATCTGCCCGCGAGGCGATGGCGCCCATGCGCAGCGAATCGCCGCCGCTCACGGAGAAAAGCTTGCTGTGCGAAATCACGTGCTCATCCACATCCGGCAGGTAGCCGTTGTGCTGCGCATTCGCCATGGCCACTGCCGCAGCCTTGCGGTCCGGGGTGATGCCGCGCGCAGCCGCCTCCCGCAGCACGGCTTCCTCCTCGGCCTTCCAGTCGATTTCCTCGGCAGCAGCCGGCGCCTCCGGCGCAGGCTCCGCCCCCGGCTGCGGCTCCTGCGCCACAGCCAGCAGGGAAAGCGGCATAAGCACCGCCACTGCCTTGCGGTAAATCATCGCCACACATGCTAGCAAATCCACCGCCTGCCTGCAAGTGCTAATTCTGTTTGTCGGCTTGACTATCTTGTCACCAAGGCGTAAACTGGCAGCATGAAGATATGCAGCAGCCGGAGCGTGCGTGAAGCCGAGCAGAAACTTTTTGCCAGCGGGGAAGTGACCTCCCTGGCGCTCATGAACACCGTCATCGACCGCCTGTGGCACGCGTGCGGCACCGAGCCGCTGCTGCGCGGGTTCACGCCCGCACGCGTGGTGGTCTATGCCGGCAGCGGCAACAACGCCGGCGATGCCATCGGCCTGGCCGCCCGCTTCGGCTGCCCCGTCACTCTGCGCTGTGCCGGCACCCTGGCGCCCGATGCCGCTGCCCAGCTCTGCGGTCGCGAGGAGGAAGCCGCCACCGCCCCTGCGGCACAGGAAGGGCTGCTCATCATCGATGGCCTGCTGGGCAGCGGTGCCGTGGGCGAGCTGCGCCCGGCCTATGCCGCCCTGGTGCGCGAGCTGAATGAGCTCCGCGCCGCCAGCCCCCGCAGCCTTACCCTGGCCATCGACATCCCCACCGGGCTGGATTCCGATACCGGTGCCCACGGGGCCGATGTGGTGCTGGCGGATGCCACCGCCACCATCGGCGGCGTGAAACCCGGGCTCCTGGCCGATGGGGCAGAGGACGCCGTGGGGCGCCTCATCTGCATCCCCCTGCCGGAGGTAGGCGAGCTGCCCGCGGCGGATCCCGCCCGCGTGGCCGATGCTGCGGAACTCACCCCGCTGCTGCCGCGGCGCGCCTACTCCTGCTTCAAGAACCGCGCCGGGCGCGTGGCCATTGTGGCCGGCAGCGTGGGCATGGCCGGTGCCGCGCAGATGTGTGCGGAAGCCGCCCTGGCTGCCGGGGCAGGGCTGGTGGTGCTCTACTGCCTGCCGCCGGTGTACCCCATACTCGCCGCGCGCGTGGCCCCGGAAATCATGGTGCGCCCCGTCGGCTCCTACGCCGATATCCACGAACCCGATGCCCGCGCCCTCGTCATCGGCCCCGGCCTGGGCGAGGTGCAGCCCGTGGCCGCCGAATCCCTGCGCCGCCTGGCCAGCGAATTCGGCGGCACCGTCGTGCTCGATGCCGATGGCCTGAACACCGCCGCCGCCTGTGGCTGGCAGCCGCAGCCCCACTGGGTGCTCACCCCGCACCCCGGCGAAATGCGCCGGCTCGACCCGCGCCCCGCCACCACCCGCCGCGAAACCGTGGCCCGCTACCTGGCGGAGCATCCCTGCACCCTCCTGCTCAAAGGCGCCCGCACCATCATTTCCGATGGTGAGAATACCCTCTACAACACCACCGGTGGCCCCTACATGGCCAACGGCGGGCAGGGCGACGTGCTCGCCGGCACCATCGGCGCCCTGGCCGCCCAGGGCCTGCCCCCCTTCCGCGCCGCTGCTGCCGGTGCCTGGGCCTGCGGCCTTGCCGCCGAACGCGCCTGGGCCGCCGCCGACTACCCCATAGCCATACCCGCCAGCCGTGTTATTCAGTTTTTGTGAACGGAACCCCGGCGGTGAATTCCATCGGAGCGCGGGACTTCAGTCCCGAAATCACGGTGCACATAATCGGGACTGAAGTCCCGTGCCCCGACAGAGTTTCCCCACAAAAGCAGAACGGGCACCTTCCGGTGCCCGTTCGCTCTCTCTAATCAACTCTGAAACTACATGAAAAAGACTTTTCAAAAACCCCGTAATAATCGCGCGGTGGGGCTTCTTATGCAGGTATAGATGCACCCACCACGGAAAACGTTCAAACAAATAGCAGAAAAAATTAAATTTTGTTACCCCGTTCCCCGAATTCCCCGAAATAACGCCTGATTCCGCCCATCGCCCCACATAAATTCCCCCCGATTTCCCACGCCGGAGCGACCTCAGGCCGCAGAGGCGGGAATTTTATACCTTCAAAATCCAAAATTCAAGATTCAAACTGCAAGGTCTTCACCCAGCCATCCCGCGGCACCTGCGTGTTCGGGAAGATGGCGCGGGCCACATCGCGATACGCCTTCGGATTCGGCAAGCTGGGGCTGAAATGCGTGAGCCACAGCTCCTTCACCCCGCCGGCCTCTGCCGCCAGGCGCGCCGCCTCGCTGAAAAGCATGTGACGATTCTCGCGCGCCTTCGGCAGCATCTCATCCTCGCCATACATCCCCTCGCAGATAAACAAATCCGAATCCGCCGCCGCCGCCGCAATCGCCGGCACCGGGCGCGTATCCGTGCAATAGGTCAGCTTCAGCCCCTTGCGCGGCGGCCCCAGCACCATATCCGGCGTAAAGATGCGCCCCTCGTGCTCAATCGTTTCGCCCTTCTTCTGCAGGCGGCCCCAGAACTCCATCGGAATCCCCTGTTCACGGGCGCGCTGCGCATCGAACTTGCCCGCGCGCGGCAGCGTAAAACTGTAGCCATAGCACGGCACCCCGTGCTGCACCTGGAACGCGTGAATATCGCAATCCCGGAAAAACATCGTCTCCTCCGGCGTCTCCAGCTCGCTCACCCGGATATCGAAAGGCAGGTTCGGCGCAATCGTCCGCAGCGCATGCACCACACGCTCCGTCCCCACCGGCCCGATGATGGAAAGCTCCTCCTCGCGGCCCATGTTGCCCATCGTCAGCAGCAGCCCCGGCAGCCCCGAAACGTGGTCTGCGTGCAGATGCGTCAGCAGAATCTTATCCACCGGCTTCAGACTCATCCCCACGCGCTGCGCTGCAATCTGCGTCCCCTCGCCGCAATCAATCAGCACGCCATGCCCCTGGTAGCGCACCATCAGCGAGGTGAGCCATCGATTCACCAGCGGCAGCGTCCCGCCGGTTCCCAGAAGACAAATATCCAGCACACACGCAGTTTCTCATATCCCCCGCCCCATTGTCAAGAATGATGCGCGACACACCAGAATGAGGTTGTTACTTTTCCTGTCCGTGAGCCGAAGGCTCACGGATATCGTCGCGGCATAGCCGCGATATCGTCCACGCGCAGCGTGGATATCGTCTTGCTGCAGGCAAGATATCGTTCTTTCCGCTCCTCATTTTTCCCTGCAATCAACCACTCGTTGGGAAAAATCTCTCCCCCGATACCAAAAACTCCACCCCTTCCATTTGAACGCCCCCGCCACAAATCGGTAGAAAAATGCCTTCAATTCCCGAAATTCGGGAATCCTATACTCCCGAATTTCGGAGTTTATTTATCGCATTGTAATAATTGAATAAAAAATCATGGGCAAAAAGAGTGGAGACGAATTTGTTAGATGGGCAAGAAGAGAGGGAGGGCTGGATTAGGTTAGTAGCTGTAGTTGGGAGAGTTGGCTATTTTCCTGGTAGTTAACGGCAGTCGCGAACCCAAGGCGGGCGGCTTGCCACGCCGGAGCGACCATCAGTCGCGGCGGCGGGAACTTTCTTAGCCCCCTCAGGAGCTCTTGCAGTGCATGGGCGATTTGGAGCTTTTCATCAATTCTTTCGATGAAATTCACCCCCTGTTGAAAGCTGGTATGGTGCACGTGCAGTTCGAAAGCATACATCCCTTTCTCGATGGAAACGGCCGCGTCGGACGCCTTCTCATCCAGATGATGCTCTGCAGGAGTGGGCTGCTCAGCCAGCCTCTCCTCTACCTCAGTCTGTTCTTCAAACAACACCGGCAGGAATACTACCGCCTCCTGAGCTCCATCCGTGAAACCGGCGATTGGGAAACCTGGCTGGAATATTTTCTCGAAGCCGTGCTCGTCACCTCGCGACAAGCCGCCGCCAATATCTCCATGCTGAGAACTCGTATGGCTGCTCATACCGAATGGGCCGCCTCCCAAGGCCGCTCGCGAAAAGTACCACTATCGTTCTGGGGCTCCTTCAACGTCGTGTAGTCATCCGTCCCCTCATCCTGGCCCGTCAGTCCGGATTGTCCCCTGCAACCGTATATAAAATCCTCGACAAAATGGAAGAGCAGGGCATCGTATACCGCACCACCACTGCAGAAAGAGGTCGCATCTAATTCTATTCCCCCTATCGGCTGCTTCTGGAAGAATAATTCTTCCCCTTTCCCCCATTCGCCTTGGAATTCCCATTGTTTGCGCCTCATACCAGAGCCCAGGTAAAAAACGGTCCCAACCCTGAAATAATCAGCGCTCTTATTTTAATCAGCAGTCCGAAATTAAAATAACGCAGCCCCTTATTTTAACTTCCACGTCACAAATCGGGCTTGCTACGGTTGCGGCTGGCTTGTCACGCCGGAGCGACCGCAGGTCGCGGTGGAGGGGCGGGGTGGCAGATGCGGGGCGGCATGCTCCCGATATGGGTAAAATCCTCAAATTAACGCCAAAAATGGGGCAAAATTCTTTCTTTGGAATTGTTCTAATGGGCAATAGAAGGGGGAGGCGGTTGTTTAGATGTGTGCATAGTTTGGTTGGCGGCAGTCGCTTCGCCATGGGTGGGCGGCCCGTCTCGGCGCAGGCTTGCCGGAGCCGGAAGGCGTAAGCCGAAGCCCCCTCGCCGCAGGTGGGAGCTGTTGCTGAACCCTGGGTGGGCGTAGATTCATCGAAGCCCCCTCGGCTCCTTGTCACGGTCGCAAGTCCCTGGGTGAGCGGCCCGCCTCGGCACATTGGCGGAGAAGTCAGAAGCAGCGAGAAGCACCCTTGGCCGTAGGGGCAATCCATCGACTTCCCCTCTATACCATTTTTTTGAATAGCGGTTATAGCGGTCTGTTGTATCAGACCTAAGGGAGCCGTTTCTTGAATACCTTGCTTAGCGTAATGAGAGTTGTTCGCATCCAGTCGTGGTATTCACCCCAGCTGGTGCGTTTGTTTATGTCGCCTTTGCTTGTCATGATGATGCGGCAGTCCTTGGAGGCTTCTTTCCATTCAAGCTTCGTTCCAGCTTCTTGCTCAATGTTGACTTTATCGGACTGCAACAAGCGGTAAAAATCTTTATCGCCGGAAATATACAATTCGGCACCGATAAGTTTTTTCACCGTATTCACCAACAGATTCAGGTGGCAAACTGAGCTGCCTATGCGCAGAGTGTACCAATGCTGGGGCTGTGCCTTTTGCAGACTTCGGAACGCAGTCATGAAAGCCGGGTCATCTTGCGCCGATTCTCGGAACGCCATCCAGAATTCCTGTTGCATTCGTTTGCCGGGGGTGAGGTTTTCTTCCGCCTTGATACCTCTGGTCCATTCGTTTGGCCGTTCTACAATGTTAAACTTGGGGGCAATGCGGGACGTGTCAATACGCCACAGTTCAATTTCCACAAGAAAGAATCCAATGGAACTATCTGTCTTTTGGTTTAGCCATTCTATAGCTTGCCTATGCTCATCTCGTGCTCTCTTGACAATCCAGACAACCACATTAGCGTCTTTACCTGATGCATAGGTTATGAGTTTACCCAGATGGTCGTGGTCAGTGCTGCCTAATTGGTTCTCAATGATGACTTTGTTGTCTGAACCTTCTTCTTTCGCAAACAAATCTGCATTGAAACTACCGACAGGAGATTCCCTTTCCTCGAGAACTAAATCAAGTCCAAGTGCTTCCCCTAGTAATTTCAGATTGGCATCTTCCGCCAGCCATGGGGTGAAGTCTCTCGCTTCTTCCGCCCATACCTCTCGGAGGTTTTCTACGCGGGTCATTATACCTAAATCAATGCTGCTATTTGCTTTTGACATATTTGAGAGTTAACGTTACCTGTATTGTACTTGTTTTTTTATGGCTAACAAGAAAAAGTTGCTGCTTTTTGGATTTCTTCAATCATTTGAATGATGGATAAAGTCCCTGATGAGTATTTGGCTTTTCTCTTCTCGTCCTCACCTTCAGACCAATAATTGTAGTTCTTTCTCAAGTTTTCCAAACTACTTGAACAGGCTAATCTGATTTTTGATTTGTTGGGCAAATGGGCAATTGTGTCGGCATTGAGATTCAGCATTTCCTCGATAGATTTCATCATTTCTGCGACCCCATTGCTGATAAAGCTGGAATTAATACCGCCATGCATGGAGGCATCGCGATATTGGTGCCCCATAAAACCAAGCCAACCGAATATGAATTGTTCAATGTTGCTGCATGATTGTATATAATCGCTTACGCCTTTTCTAATTTGTTCCCAATATACGGAATGGTTTTCGCGGTCGTATACTTGACAGGCATATTCCTGAGAAACGGAAGAAAAATGTTTTGGATAATTGTTAATGTAGAAGGCAAGATAGCATCCGTACTTGTAACTCATTTGTTCAACAAGATTTTTGTAATTTGAGTCATGAGATAACCAGTCAACGTGATTTTCAAGATCAGATTTTTCACCAGACGTGATTTCGGTTTTATATCGGTGAAAGAAAGCACTGAGCACATAGGCTTGTTCGTCCAAGGACATCACATCGAATAAAAGAAGGAACAGGGGAGCGTGAGATGAGTAATCAAAATCGTCATTGGTAGAGTTGAATCCTAAATGGGCAAGCGTTCTCCAGAAATATGAAGAATGGATCCGGCTGTTCCCGTAGATATTGCCTATCTCTCTAGTTTCCTTTTGTAGGGAAGAAATAACTTGTTTGATTTTTTCATTATTTCCCTTTGCTTGACGTATTTCATAGTCAAATAAACTGAATTCAGCGGCGCTCAAAAACTTAGGTTCAGGGTGTTCATTAAGTTTATGGAAGTGGATGCTTACTTTTTCATGGTAGGGGATACCCTGCATTTCCGGGGATTCTGAAATCTGCTGCATTTCCCATTCCAATAAACTGGTACACCTTGTATAATACGCGTCATACGCAGAGCTGAAATAAGATTCGCGCTTGTGCTGTCCTGATTCACTTTCTGCATATACATCTTTATATAGATATGAGAATATGCTCCATTCTGTAGCCTTTTGAATCAGAGCTGTGTATAGTTTTTTGTTTGTCTCCGCCCATTTATCTTCATTTTCTATTTTTCTTCTATTATTGTCGGAAATCCCGAGGATAAAGTCATAACGTTCGTGCGCATCCTCTGTTATCTCAAAGGACGACGTAGCAAGGAGAGTGTATGGAATTTTGTTTAGAGTATTAGAATAATGTGGCTTTTCGTACAGCTCTTTAAGTAGCGCTGGATTGACTAGCCGTAGAGTTTCAATGAGGAATATATATTTTGCTTGTGCCAGAATAGAATTCTGCTCATCTTCAGGCTCTCGATTGAAAGAGAATGGACAATTTGCATAGTATTGTCTTTCTATGCTGGTAAGCCTATCGATAACACGAATCATTTGTCTGGCAGAGTCAAAACGAAGAGGATACTTTGTTAAGAAACTTTTTACCAAGGGACAATCTTTATATTTACTGCTGAATAGATTGTTTTGGAAGTTTTCAATCGCCGTATGGGACATGGTGGGAATTTCAATACGCAAATCAAACAGCTTGGCTAGATGCCCTTGCACAAAGTCGGGTAATACTCGCTCTCTGAGGAAAACGCGTTTAAGCTCCTCTTCCGCCACTGCGCAGATGACTATCAGATTGGGAAGCTTTTTCAAACGCTCAAAGAGCGGCAGCATAGCTTGGATGATACTAAAATCAGCGCGTTCTAAATCATCGAATACTAAAACGATTTTGCGCTCGTGCATGCGTTCTTTGAGAAGTCGCAGTTGGTCATTGTGAAAGTCGGGAAGAACGAGACTAATTAGCTCATGTGCCGCTTCGTGTGACGGTATAATGAATGAAAATAGGTAGGTCGGAAGTCTGCTGAGCCACCGGATATTTAGCGGTTCTTTGTCAAAAATACCTTTATGAAGGGCGAAGATAACGCGTTCCCATGCATCATCGAGTGAGGAAGCGGACCATAGTTCCACCTTTTCGCAAACGACAAAAGGCTTTTCCCACAGTGGCCCGTTTTTACTACTCTTTGTCGACTGTTGGGAAAGGTTGGCTAAAAGATTGTTTATGAAAAAGGTTTTTCCGCTTCCCCATTGTCCACATATTCCTATAGTCAGCCCCTTCGTATTATCGTAAGCTAGTTTCCTGATTTGAAGATGGGTGCGGTTAAAGAGCCGAGACCGGTATAATAAATCTGTGTTGCTTTCTATTATTTGCGGTTGTTTTTGATTGGTTGCTGTTTTGATGTAACAGACGTACATCAAAACGATTAATGCAAAGCACGGTAAGATTGTCGTGTTTTCTGTACATACGTAAAGGGACCCGCCGACCAAACAAATTGCTGGAATGATGTGCGTTCTCCACCCTTTGATCCATGCGTAACGATGTTTAAGATAATCGTTTGCAAGTACGAGGAAAATCCCAAGAGTAATGAGAGTTGAGAGTAAACTGATGATGATATGCCACGAGCGAATGGCTGCCTCTTCAGTGCTGAAATCTAGTATATTGATACATAATGAGATAAATAGGCAACAGAGTATTATGGAAGCTGTCCAGCATAACGAATTCCATGCGCAATTGTGATTTTCGTCATCTCTTTTTTCCGATACTTCATTTGAACAGGCGCTGTCAGACGGTTGATTCGAGAGAGAAATACTTTTTTCTGTTTTGTTCATGAGTAGAAAAGTAATGATGATTACCACAGGGAAGGGAAGCAGGTAGTAATCAGGTATTGTGAGATTGGGAACTATGGGTGCAGATGAGAACAACGTGTAAGCTATTTATGCTCTCATTCTACACCCAGATAGATGGTTGACAAGCAAAAATTAAGCGGGAGGAACTGCGTTTGCCTGGGAATAGTGGTGTCTGATGCAGCGCGTACGGCTGGAAGGTCATTCACTTTCTTCCTCTGCTGCCATGAGAACCGCGGATTCGGGCATATCTTCGTCTGTGGGGGAGACTGTCTTTCTTCTTCGCCGCTGAGGCGGCGGGAATTTTACACATCCCCGAAGGCCTCGGCGAAGGCTTGCCGAAGACGGGAAAATCCAACTTCTCAGATTCAAAATCACCTCAGCCGGAGACTGAGTGTGTGGCCTATTGCTTCGTGGTGTGGGGTGGCGGCGGTGGGGGAAAGGCCGGTGGTGGCGAGGATGCGGCTGAGGTCGGCGGCGGGGTCGCGGTGGAGGAAGGTGGCGTAGGGCTCTTCGGCCAGGAGTTCGAGCTCGGCGGCGTGGGACCAGTCATCTGTGTTGGAGCTTCTGCCGTCTTCATCGGCGGCGGTGAAGAGGGTGCTGCGGTAGACAACGGCGTTTGCCGGGGCGTGGCGGGTTATCTTTGCCAGCTTGGTGAGGAGCTTGTCGAGTTCTTCCGCATGCGCGGGTGTGCAGGTGTCGGAAAGTTCTGACTGTGGCTGGAGCAGGTGGTTGATGAGGGCGTTTTTCGCGGCGAGGAGGATGTGCTCCCAGTACCCTTGCGGGAGCTTTTCGTAGAAGTCCGGCAGGGGGAGTTTGGCTTGTCCGTTGTAGCTATCCTTCACGCTGAGCTGCCATGCAAGCCCGCGCTCTACCCCTTTGCTCACCAAGTCGTCCGTTGTGGCCGACATGTCATTGAAATACGGCGATTCGATGTCCAGCGTGCACAGGAATGAAAATCCCTCCCGCGCCTCGGTGCAGAAGGAACACCCCGCTGCATCGATGCGGAAATACAGCTCCATCTCCGCCAATCTGATAAACGGCGTCCGCTTCGCCTGTTCAAACAAGGCATCGCTCACCGTCCGATTGAAAACCTGTTCCAAATCGTACTCAAACCGGATGATTCCAAACGGGTCATCAAACCAAATGTTGTCCTGAAAAGAAAGGGTATGTTGGGGCATGCCAGTAGTCTATCCTGGTGCCGCTGCATATTCAAGGGTAATTTTTCCGTTTGCCCGACATCAAAAATCCCACCATTGGAAACTTGACTCCTGACGCCTTGCGTGTTAGTCTGAGCTTTAGTCAGACAGAACCTTATGAATTTACAGATTGCAGATGATTTTCTCCGCTTTTCTACCGGAATTCACGCGGTCGGGAGCAAGGCACCCGCTTCCTATGTGGTCGCCATCGAGAAAACCCAAGCAGCCTTGCAGCGCCATCATGTCTTTCTCGCGCCGGGCGAGAGCATTTGGAATATTCGGGACACGGCGCGCTTGCAAGCGCTCTACGCCCTTGTGAAGCAGGAACAAGCCAAGGGAGAGCAGGGGATATTCCGTGAGGAAGAATCTACCAGCTATTGGAAGAAAAGCTTCTGCTCAGCCGCTATCAATGAGTATATCCGCTTTGTCGGCGTTGCCCGGCAGTTCGAGACGGCCAGTAGCCAAGCGCAATCCCCCAAGGACTTCACCGCCGAACTGGAAAAAATCGAAAAGAGCATCTGCGGCAAGGGCAAGGAAACACTGAAACAAACGAAAGTGCGCGTGAACCAGTATCTCTTCCGCAAGATGGTGCTGGATAACTACCGCCACCGCTGTTGCATCACCGGCCTGAGCATCCCCGAAGTCTTGCGTGCCAGCCACATCACCCCTTGGGCAGAGGATGAAGTGAGCCGCCTTGACCCGCAGAACGGTCTTTGCCTATCCGCCACTTTCGATGCCGCATTCGACCGCCATCTCATCTCGCTCGATGAAGAGCTGCGTCTTATCTTTGCCCCCTCCCTGCGGGAATACTCCACCCACGATTCCTTCAACCAAGTCTTCCGCCCCTACGAAGGAAAACGCATCGAACTCCCTGTCAAATACCTCCCCTCACCAAAGTTCCTGCAGCAACACCGCGCCAAACTGGCGTGATGGGTTTAATCCTGCTGATTGGCCCATGCCATGATGTGGGCGGGAAGGGGATGTTCAAGTCGCCAGCGGATGCTCATTGGCTTGCTGCCTGTGTGCCGAACGTAGCGAACTGGTCCCACGAATACGTATGGTGCTGAAACACCGTCTCGTGTTTTCTTGCGTTCGCGAATGAAGAGCATGACGGTATACCCCAATTCTTCCTGTTTAATGTAGGTTTGGCCAATGCTGCCGTGCGGGGTTGTGCCTGATTGGCTTTGCCAGTGGAACAAGTTGGGGGATATGGCGTAATCTTCGTACATGGTCGACGGCGAGAAATCATCCTCGCTCTTGTTGATGTCGGCAAAGAATACGTGTAGTTTCCTGTCTTTGATGTGCAAAACGCCCTCGCGTGATGGATACGGGTTCTCAAAGTTCCCCAGTCCCAGAGCAAGCAAGATTTGGTCGCGGGTATAACTGGCATGAAGTTTCAATGACCCAGTAGCCTTGAATGTGGAGCCACTATAGATGCAACGGTGTATTTTTAACCAGTCAATCAGTTCTTGTAAATCCAAGACGAGCCCCGGATTGTTCAGCGTGAAATGGTGAAGCTGTTTGAGCTCGTTTTCAGGCTTTTTCTGCCCCCAGAGCACTTTATACACGCTGCTTAGTGCTTCCGTATCGAAAGCGGCAGGGGACTGGAGGCTCTTCGCGAAACGGTCGAGCAGTTCGCCATCTGTTTGTAACAGCAGCTTGCGCATGCCGTCGCGCAAATTGCTTTCGTATATGCTCAGCCCAATATTACTTGCTTTGTATTGCTGAATGGCAGACGGAAGCAATTTGCTATAAATGGTGTCTGGGTTGTCCAGCCCGAAGAAATCTAAAAGTTCGGGGAGCGTTAAACGCTGCCCCTCTTTCAGGAAGAGCTTTAACTCAGACTCCATCCGTTTGCGGTTGATGGAGTTGATGAGGTCGCGGATGTTCTTCAAAATGTGCTTTTGGGATTGTTCTTCCAAGTTGATAGAACAACCGACAGGAAGCAGAGAAAATCCGCTTTGGACTTGTCTTTCAATATTTTTGAGACTCGTTTGAGAACAAAGAGCCCTATACCGCTGGGCATAGTTGAACTTCTTATTTTGAGGAGCAATGAAATCGAACACTACCAGGCACTCCTTATCGGGGCTTCTGCGTAAGCCTCGACCAAGCTGCTGGAGGAACACGGTTAAGCTTTCTGTGGGACGCAGGAAGAGGACTGTGTCGATGTCGGGAATGTCCACGCCTTCGTTGTACAAATCCACGGTGAAGATGATAGAAATCTCACCTTGTTGCAATTTAGCTTGTGCGGAATTGCGCATGTCTTGCCCACTGCTCGAAGTGAGCGCTACTGCTTTCACCCCATGGCGATTACAAAAATCTGCCATGAATTCCGCATGGTGGATGTTGATGCAGAAGCCCAAGCATTTGCAACGGTGAATGTTGTCTACGCGTTTGTTGATTTGTTCGAGCACCCATGCGGCGCGAGTTTCATTGTGCTCCAGCAGTGTTGCCAATTCTTTGCTGTCGTATTTTCCTGCTTCCCACTTGATGTGCGTGTAGTCGATGGAGGTGTGGTCAGCAATGCCGTAGTATACAAAGGGGCTTAACAATGTCCTGTCGATGGCATCACCAAGCCGCAATTCATGCGTGTAGCAGCCGCCGAATAGCGGACGGATGTCTTGTCCGTCCATGCGTTCGGGGGTGGCCGTAAGCCCCAGCAAGCTTTCTGGATTGAGGCCTTTGAGTGCGTCAACGTAACTGGCGGCGGAACCGTGGTGAGCTTCGTCTACTACGATATATTGGAAGTGGTCGGCTTCAAACTGCTGCTTCTTATTTTGCCATGATTGGACTGTGCAGAACCAATGCGTGTGGTTGGTCGGCTGATTGGAGCCGTCCACGATGCAGCCAAGGCTGCCGTTTTTGTTGACTTGTCGGAACGCCGCTTGTGCTTGTTCCAAGATTTCTTTGCGGTGGGCGAGGAAGAGCAGCGTAGCATTCGGATGTTTCTTGCAAAAACGTTGATAATCGAAGGCTGCAATCATCGTTTTGCCCGTACCGGTGGCTGCAATGATGAGATGCTTGTTCTTGCCGGCGCGCCGCTCGCGTTCGATATCTTCCAATGCTTCTTCTTGGTATCGGAAGGGTCGGATATCAAAAAAGGTAAGGTTTGCGTTGGCTGGTGTTTCCTTGCGCTCGAATGCGAGTGCCTGACTCAGCCTTTCCAAATCCTTTTTGAGCAGGCAGGGTTCAAACGTTCTGGAGTCTTCCCGTGTGATTCAAATGCAGCGATGGTGGCATCCCACAAATGCGCTAGTTCTCGCTGGCTGATTTTCACATTCCACTCCAAGCCATTATCCATGGCCACTTTGGAAATGTTGGAAGAGCCTACGTAGGCTGAGCCGAATCCTGTGTCGCGGTGGAAAATGTATGTTTTTGCGTGCAGTCGGGTGTTTTTGGTGTCGTAGGAAACACGAACCTCGGTATTGGGGAGCTTCTGGAGCCATTCAATAGCCTTTGCCTCGGTCACGCCCATGTAGGTGGTTGTAGCGATACGCAGACAAGGGGTGGAATCGTTGCGGTGTTTGTTGGTGAACTCCTCCAGCGCAGGCATGAGGGGAACTAGCCCAGTCATGCGAATGAACGATACCATCCATTCCGCGCGGTCACATGTAGCCAACTCTTTCTTGATTTGTTCGCCTAATTTGGGGGTGCGTGCTGCTCCTGTCAGCAGAGACGAAATAGCAAGTGGCGTGTCGGGCAGGAATACGTGATTCCCCTGCATGAATGGTGGAAGAATCCCCCGAAGTTTTCGTCCTGAGGTGGGAATAATGCTCTGTTTTAAGTGCTCAGCAAAACTGGGAGAGGAAAGTAGGTCTCGGAGCGTTTCGTATAAGTTTTTGGATTTCAGCCTTTCATCGTGCTGTTTCAGGTATTCCAAAACCTCTGCGGCAACATGGGTGGGGAACTCATGCCAAAACTCCTCCTTGCTCAACGGCTCATCCGAAATATGCAGGCCTTCAACCCCTACACATTTACGTTCGAGTTCCTGAGTAAGAAGAAGATCGTAAAATCCACGCTGCATGCGGACCTTATAGCATATTGTGCGCCTAAGATCAAATGGAAACTACGTGTGGAGTGTGATACATTCAAGAAGCGACGTTGAAATCGGAGTGAAAGCTGTACTTGATTGTGGGAGCTCGTGAGAGAAAAGGGGCATCGTTGAAAACGTCTTTCATAAACTGACACTTGCCGGAGGAAAAGCGCCTTGACAGTGAGAGAGTATGGTATAGAATGTTCTTGGGATGAAATTCTGATTACCCAATTTCTTCTATGAGTCAAGAAATAAAGATGATACCTGTTAAAGAGCTCGTTTTGTGGAGCGAGAATCCCCGGGACCCGATGTCTGCTCAAGCTTGTAATCAAGATATCGTGAATGCTGCATTGAAAGACAATCGGCAAAAGTGGATGTTGTCTAAATTGGCTGCGTCCATGGGGGATGTGTATGATATGAGCGAGCTGCCAACTGTTGTTTATAAGTCGGGCAAACCTGTGGTATACGATGGAAATAGGCGTATTATATTGGCAATGATTCATTTGGGGGTGGTTGATTGCGGGGGCGCAAATGTTCAGGCTCCATCTGTGCCGGAGCAAATGCCTTGCAATGTGTGTGACGAAGAAACCGCACTAAATAATGTGTACAGAAAACATTCTTCATCAGGTTCATGGGATATGTTGGAACGCGATATTTTTGTGCACTATAACATGAAACGCCCCAAGAGCGTATTCTTAGCAATAGAAGAGACTCTAGGAGGTTTTATTTCATCTAACCCGGAATTAAATCAAAGGTTCGTAAAAGAAGAGGTTTTAGATGAAAGAACGTTGGCTGAGTTGGGTGTAAGGGTGGAAAATGGAGTGCTTCAAACCCAGCATACAGCAGAAGAGTTGCAAGCAATTCTGACGGATATTTTGTCTTGTGTAAAGCAGAAACAAATATCTACGCGTAAAAACCGTGGAAGGTTGAAAGAAGTAGTATCTAGTGATACTCAAAATACGGTAGAGAAAAATAAGGGGAATCCCTATCGCCCGGCGACTGTGAGAAAGGTCCCTGTTGTTTCTTCTGAACCAAAGCCGAAAGAAACGAATCGCTCTAGACGTGTAAAAAGCCCAAACATGGAGTATTTTGGCGGTAAGCTCATTTTAAGACCTGGCAATGTGAACAATTTATATCGCGATGTTGAGAGTTTAGCGAATTTTTACAGACTGAATAAGTCCGTTTTGTCTGATGGTTTTCCTTCACTGTTACGTATGGCTTTTCGCCTTATGTGTGAATCTGCGTCGCTGGATTTGGGGTATCAAAAGGATCCTATAGGTCAATATGTGGACAAGTTTTTTGATGGAGCTAAGAAGTTGTTGAGCGCAGATGAGAAAACTTTTTTATCCAATCAAAATGTTAAAAAGGAATCAATAAAACAATTGCTTCATACTGGAGCTCATAATTATACCTCTACAAAAGTGCCGGAGCAGGGCGTTGCTGTATCCATTATCGTAGGGAAAATGCTTCTACTTTCACATGGGAAATCAACAAAATAGAATTTATTCGCCTTTGCGTTATCCTGGTGGGAAGGCGTGCATATTTCCTTTTATGTCAAATTATTTTTATGAAAATAATTTGATCGGGGTAGATTATGCAGAGCCGTTTGCGGGGGGATGCGGATTAGCG
Source organism: uncultured Verrucomicrobiales bacterium (assembly GCA_937916135.1). Classification (GTDB taxonomy): domain Bacteria; phylum Verrucomicrobiota; class Verrucomicrobiia; order Verrucomicrobiales; family Akkermansiaceae; genus Akkermansia. Next base: position 17,107 of record CALFTQ010000100.1, on the reverse strand, counting down.
TTGAGATTATTACTAGAGGAATATGTCGGTAAAATACATATAAACGATCTCGATTATTCAATATATTCGTTTTGGAGGGCTGTTTTACAAAAACCTGATGAATTATGCTCGTGGATTTCCGATGTGAAAGTTTCAGTTGAAAATTGGAAATATTATCGCCAAATCCAGTCTCATCTTTTCGATGTCGAGTATTTGGATGTTGCTAAATCAACATTTTTCCTTAACCGTACAAATGTTTCGGGAATCGTTAAAGGCGGGGTTATTGGAGGTATGGCGCAGCAGGGAAAATACAAAATAGATGTGCGTTTTAATAAACGTGATTTGATATCCAGAATAGAAAGGATTGCTGGTTTCTCTTCCAGAATTAATTTGACCTGTTTAAACGGCGAAGAGTTTATAACGAAAATAGATAAGAAAAAAGGTAGGATTTTTATATATTTAGATCCTCCATACTATCAAAAAGGGGCTAATTTGTATATGAATTTTTTTAAATATGCTGATCATATATCCTTGGCAAAAAAGATTCTTAGATTAAAAAGTCCTTGGCTTGTGTCTTATGACAACGAGGATTATGTGAAATCATTATATCCGGGGGCACCCAAAGTTGTATATCATCTCTCACAATGCGCTTCCAATCGAGTAGGAAAAGAAGTCTTGATTTTTGATGATAGACTATGCTACGAATCGTCAGTTAACTTTTTAAATAATCCTGAATTGGAGTATTAAAATCGCAGGAAGAGTTAGATGCTTTGTACAACTATATTCTAAGAAAATCGTTGTTAAATGGTGAAGTCGGTTGCCTAATTGCATAACGACTAAAGCGGGTTAATGGATTATTGCAATTTTGTGCATTCGCCAAGTGTTTTTTATTTATGCGAAGATGAGCCAGGTCGAATGCAGAGGAAGGGCCTGTTTCAAATCTGCTGGTAAAAATAGGTAAAATAGAGCATTCTTGAGGGTATAGAGTTAGGATGTCTAAGAAGTAGATATTTTCTGTGACCCACAGAGAACAAATACTTGACCAATTGCTTACATCTGTTACAGAAATGACCTACTGAGCGCTATTTTAGAGCGCTTATAAAGTTACAAAAAGGCATTTTTATGACATTAGGTATTCCTAGCCTGACATTCAATGACTTAACTTCATTGAATCGAGCCAAATCGGAAATAAACACTGGCAAATCTGAAACAGACCCCAGAGGAATGCATATTTTCATTCATGGCTTGAAGTTGAATGCGCTCTGTGTTAGACTCGCGCTGCGATGGAATGGAACAAACTACTGTCTGCTGAGCGACTGGGGGCGGGGAGTGCGGCTTCGGCGCATCGTTCTGTGTTCAATCAGGACTATGGGCGAGTGCTGTATTCGAGTGCTTTTCGACGATTGCAGGATAAGACGCAGGTGTTCCCCCTGGGGCGCAATGATTATGTGCGGACGCGCCTGACGCATAGTCTGGAGGTTTCCAATGTGGGGCGTGGATTGGCCATCGAGTTGCAGGATATCGTGGAAAGAAAGGAGGGGGCGCGGATTCCTCTCTTGTCGGGAATGGGGGACATCGTATCGACCGCGTGTCTGGCGCATGATATCGGTAATCCGCCCTTTGGCCATTCCGGTGAAACGGCTATTGAATCGGCTGTCCGCGAATTGACGGGGCAGACGGGCTACACTTTCGAGGGCAATGCGCAGGGATTCCGCCTGCTGACCCGCATTTGCGACCCGATTAAGGATAGCGGGCTGAATCTGACCTGTGCCACATTGGGGGCGTTTACCAAATATCCCTGTACGCTGGCCACGGTGGATAAGGCTATCTACAAGAAGTTCGGTATCAATGACTCGGAGCTGGATGCGTTTGAGGTGGTTGCGGACAAGTGCGGGTTGCCCCTGCTGAAGCCGGGTGTGTGGGCGCGTCATCCCCTGGCGTATCTGATGGAAGCGGCGGATGACATCAGCTACCTGATAGCGGATCTGGAAGATGCATTCCTCTCTAAAATCATCACATTCGAGGAGACTGTGGAGCAGTTGTTTAAGCTGGCTCATTTCTCCGTCGATGCGCAGAACAAGGTTATGGAGGAGAAGAAGCGGATGGATGCGGAAGCCGCTGTGCGCTATGCCCGCGCCATGGCCGTGGGAAGCTGTATCAGAGCCGTGGCCGGCACGCTGGAGGAGCACTACGATGATATCATGTCCGGCAGCTTCCGCAAGAGCCTGATGAAGCATTCCCCCTACGCGCAGGAATACGAGGAAGTGAGCGAGTTCTCCGTCCAGCAGATTTACAGCCACGAAAGCGTCATCAGGGTAGAGGTAACCGGCTTCAACGTCATCAAGAAGCTGATGGAGCTCTACCTGCAATGGGTAGACAATCCCGCGAGCCCGCTTTCAAAGAAAATCGCCTGCATCCTCCATGCGGATAAGGCCAGGCTCGATGACCCCGGCTACCGCTTTGCCCACGTCATCGACTACGTGTCCGGCATGACCGACTCCTACGCCCTCAAAACCTACACCGACCTTTTCGGCTGCGCTCCGATGGTGTGATGGCTTTATATGTAGCGAGAGATGGATTCTTTCTGTGTGTCGTCTAAGTTATCTATTTTAGAGTTAAATACTATACATTCTTCATTAATTGATTCGATGCAAGGTACAAGCCATTCCATATCGTCCATGCTAAAACCGTATTTGAGTAGCCATATTTCAGTTTCATCCGACGTCCCATAACGGATTAGGTTCATCATAGTTATGGATCTTTCATCTTGCGTGTGATTGTAATATAATTGAAGAACTGCGCATATAGGGTCAGAGATAGAGTTGCCAATTACCTTGTCGAGGTAGTCGTATGTATCATATATAAGCAAGTCGTAGTCGAAATCGTTTGACTTCGCATTCTTTTTGAATAAGAGGCGGCTTCTAAGTTGCGCATTGGGTAGCTCGTCAGCCGCATATGAGTTCCTAAGCTCTAATTTTGATAGCAGAATAGCTTCTTCTTCGGCTGTTATTTGTCCGGCTTTTGCTTTCTTTCGTATTTTTGCACGTTCATCGTTTTGCAATATATATCCCATGCGCAAGGATAGTATTTCTCTAAATGATTTACCTTGTATTCTCCATAAAATTATAGGTATTGAGGTGCTTAGAACTTTTTGTTCCGATAAGGTTAATGAGTCCCGTCGTAGATGGACGGTATAGAGATTTTTAAAAGAGTTCTTAAGCTGTGTTCTAGTAGAATTGCTTAATTTGTAATACTCATCGGTTTTAATGATTCTGTTTTCGATAAAAAAATGGTCTAGTATGCATTTGACATCCTTAAATACAGAAGAATCTAGAATCCGCTTTTTTTGTGTTTCTGTAATGCGTAAGGATATGTCGTATTCGTCATTTTGTATGCCTTCTACAATATCTTTCTCATCTTCTGGTATATTGTTTAAATTTTTGTAGAGTTTTGATTCAGAGGACAGATATGTATCCCTCATTATGCGATCAATGTAATTCTTCTTGCTTTTGTAATTTATAATAACATAACCAAAATCAAAATTATTTATTGTTGAGGTCGTCCTGCCAGCCCTGCCAATTAGATTTTTTAAATCTAATATTTTTTTTGATTCTGAACCGCGAAACATAAAGTTATCAATCCAAACGACGTCGAATGGCATGTTTATTCCTTGAATTAATGTGGACGTTGCAAAGCAAATTCTGGCGAATCCTGCATTTACAAACTGTTCAATAAGAAGCCTCATTTTTAGAGGCATGGAGCCATGATGCAGCACGATGCCACGTTTCATCCATTCAATAATCCGAGATTTTTTTCTCCCTCTACCCGTATCTCCTATATAGTTGTGTAGTTGTTCTATGAGACCAATGGCTTTTTCATCCATTATCTGGTCGCAGAATTCTATGTATGGATGAAACTCTTCTTCAAGTTTATTGCTGTATAACTTTGCCTTTGATACGTATATTAAGACTGAGCCTTTTCTGTTTAGTACCTCTCCAATGACATCATTCACTTGGAACATCAGAGTTGGGTTTGAGTATGGACTGAATGCAATGAAGGCATCATCTTTTCTAAAAATATGGATTTTTCCGACGTTCAGCTGTGTGAATGTATCTGAACCACATTCGTGTGTAATTATATGTCTTTCAAGTTGAGCCTCTGGATTCTTTACAAAGGGATGCGCGAAAATGATTTTTGCATTCTTAATTAATAATCGGCATTTATGAACAAAGGCATCGAACTTGAGCCCTCGGAGGTCGTCTTCTATAAGTTGAGCTTCATCAAATAACAATAAGCCTATGTTCAGTTGAGGGGCAATTTCAAAAAGACACTCGCCCCGTTCAGGTGTTACAATATAGATTCTTCTCTTGGAGTTTTTTCGATTTATATCCTCGATGTGTTGTAAGACAAGTACCTCATTATCAACTTGGTGCCGAATGTTGTAAATATATTCAGCTATGAGAGCACGTGAGGGGAGTACAATCACTACATCTCTTTCTGCATTTTGGACAATTTTTCTGAACAAATATGACTTGCCCGTGCTAGTTGGTGCGGAAAATGTATATACATGATTACTTTGAATGCCGAGGAATGTTTTTGCCTGAACCGGTGTGAAATCATGACCAACACGCTCCTTGATAGATTCGTGAAGTATACTGTATACGCATTCTATCATGTTTTTAGGTTTGTCCGTTTTGTAAAACAAACCTAGAAGGTACATGAGCTTAGATTCGTGTTTTTCGAAAATTGTGCTGTGAAACTTTTTTATATAGCTTAAAGTTTCAAAATCATCGGCACTTGTGGGCCCAATTGTATGGATCTTTTCCAGTATAGATATGAGGAGGTTTTCTACCTCAATCGGAGCCCTGTTCTTCTTTACTATCATACAATTTAATTCCAATTAAATATAATTCAACGGGTATATCTAGATTTTGGACTGGTTTTGAGGATAGAGCTTTTTTTAATGCAGTCTGTGGGTCTTCGTTTACAATGGAAAAAGCTGCGGCAATGCCGTATTCGTCTTGTAGTACTTTCTTTGCAATTTCTTCAGATGTAAAGTGAACTAAGTCAGAAAGTTCTTTCGTGTGCTTATTATATTCATCTGTCTTTTTGATGAAATCTTTTATTTGAGATAGAGCAAAATAGTGAGAGGTGCCGTGAGCGCTATACTTTGCTTCACCAAATACGATTCTTTGCTCGGGGCTTAGGGTATGGAAATCAAAGCCAGGATTATTGGATTTTTTCTCCTTCCATAATTCCGCGAGTGGAATATGAGAGTGATTTAGATTTTTTTCGAGAACTTCCTGAGCGGTCATGGATATTAGATATTGCCCGAAATCAGAAGTTACTTCGGAGTTTGAAAGAGAAAATACATCATTAACGAGCCATGTTATGGTGGGTTTTGCTCTTTCCCAATAAGACGTTCGCTGTACGATTTTTAAATTGGAAATCCAGCTTTCATCAATGATGGTTTCCATCATTTCATTGGCTTTGGATTCAATATCGTCTTTTCCTATATGTACAAGTAGACCATAAGCTATTTGGAATAGCTTACCTGTATTTATCTCATGTCTAACGTCTTTGACTTCGACTATCAGCATATCACGTCAGCCCTATATTCAGAATACACATTTTTTTAGATAATGACAAGCAAAATGAGTGATTACGTGTTCTGCTTGTCTAAATTCTTTCCCTGCGTGTGATTTTGATGCAGCGGTCCGCATGATGCTCGCTTTACAGGGTAATATGAAGAATATATCCGCTCGCGAGGCGTATAATCTAAATTTGCTTGTCGTGCGCGGACGGAGGGTATAGAATAAGCAGCATCATGAAAGGTACATTTACATATTCGAATCCGACGCGGTTGCATTTTGGTGAGGAGGCTTTGGGGAAGCTGGCCGGGGAGCTGGCGGGCTTCGGGCCGGTGGTGATGCTTTCGTATGGCAAGGCGTCTATCAAGAAGAGCGGGCTGTACGACAGGGTGATGGAGATTCTGCGGGCGGCGGGTAAGACGGTGGTGGAGGACCCGGGGGTGATGCCGAACCCGACGGTGGAGAAGCTGCGCGAGGGCGCCCGGCTGGCGCGGGAGAACAAGGTGGACCTCATCCTGGCGGTGGGCGGTGGCTCGGTGTGCGATTATGCCAAGGGTGTTTCCGTGGCGGCGTATTGCGATGCGGATCCGTGGGAGAAATACTATGTGCGCATGGAGCCGGTGGATAATGCCATCATTCCGGTGGGTTGCGTGCTGACCATGGCGGGCACGGGCAGCGAGATGAACGGCGGCTCGGTCATCACGAATCACGCGGTGAAGCGCAAGATTGGCCGCGTGTTCGGGGATGCGGTGTTCCCGCGTTTCTCGATTCTGGACCCGGTGCTCACGCTCACGCTGCCGCGCTATCAGATGGTGGCAGGATGTTTCGATGTGATGTCGCATATTCTGGAGCAGTACCTTTCCGGTACGGATGATAACACGAGCGATTACATTGCAGAGGGGCTCATGCGCTCGCTGGTGCACAGCAGCCGCATTGCCGCCGCGAATCCGCAGGATTACGAAGCCCGCAGCAATATCATGTGGACGGCGACCTGGGCGCTGAATACCCTCATTGCGAAGGGCAAGACGACCGACTGGATGGTGCACATGATGGGGCAGTCGGTGGGCGCGTTTACGGATGCGACGCATGGCATGACCCTGGCGGCGGTCACGCTGCCGTATTTCCGCCACATCCTGCCCTATGGCCTGCCGAAGTTTGTACGCTATGCCCGCGTGGTGTGGGGTATCGACCCCGCCGGCAAGTCGGATGAGGAGGTGGCCCAGGCCGGTCTGGAGGCCATGAAGGCCTGGATGCAGGAAATCGGCCTGGTGCTCTCGCTCCGCGAGCTGGGAGCCACCCCCGATATGCTCGATGGCATTGCCGAAGGCACCTTCCTCCTGCGCGGCGGCTACAAACCCGACCTGACGACCGGCGAAATCCGCCAGATTTTAGAAGCTTGCTTCTAAAATCGACGGATTTCGGATGTTGAATGTAGGATTTTTGATTTAGGATGTAACTGCTGCGCGGGGGGATGCTGCGGGATGAATGGAATCTGAGTGAGCAGGAGGCGGCGCGGTGCTCGGCGGCGCTGCTGCCGGGGGAGCGTGTGCTGCTGCTGACGCGCCCGCGGGTGCAGCTGCCGCTGGTGGAGGTGCTTTCGCGGCTGGTGCCCGGGGTGGCGCTGGTGGCGGGGCTGGGCTATATGCTGTGGCAGCTGCCGGGGGCCTGGTGGCGGTGATACAGCTGCCGTTCTGGCTGCTGGTCGGTTTCCTGCTGGTTTCGCCCCGCCGGCTGCGTCGTCGGCGGGAGCGGACGCTTTATCTGCTCACCGACCGCCGGGTGTTGGTGCTGGAGCCGGACCTGCTGGGCTGCGAGCGCGTGGTGGCGTATCCCCTGTGCCCGGACCCGGTGCGCGAAATCCTGCGGCACGATGGCGGCTATGGCGATATCGTGTTTGCCTATGAGCAGCGCTGGCAGATAGGCGCGCGCATTCACTGGGGGCCTCGGCCTGTGGGCTTCATCGATGTGCCGGAGGTGGACACCGTGGCCGCCCTGGTGGCCGAACAGGTGGCTGCTGCCCCCGCGGCGGCGGTGCCGCCACCCGCCGCCCAGCCGCCCACGCTGGCCGGGCTGCCCACCGAGACGGATTCCTGGGGGAATCCCCGTCCGCAGTCCATGAATCGCACGGTGATGATTGCCATGGGGGCGCTGTTCCTGGTGCCGGGGCTGGTCTTTGTCTCGCTGGGGGTGGTATTTCACCGGCAGGAGGCCCGCTTTGTGCACGAAGGGGGGCGCACCACCGCCACGGTGCAGGGGGTGCGCGCGCATTATGTGGAGCCCTCGTCATCCCACAGTTCCCGCCATTCGCACCATTCCCGCCGCCATCACAATTCGGGGCTTCGCATCACCGTGCGTGAGCAGGAACCCTCCGGCAGCTGGACGTATTTCCCCCTCCTGCGCTTCACCGATGCCGCCGGGGTGGTGCATGAGTTCGAATCCTCCACCGGCAGCCCGGATGCGAATTACCCCGCCGGGCACCAGCTGGAGGTGGTCTACCTGCCTACTGAGCCATCACGCGTGCGCCTGGCCGGGGAGAGCTCGAAGGTGGGGATTGGGTTCATCATAGCCGGCTCCCTCGCCAGCATCATCGGCGCCGGCCTCCTCGCCGGCGGGCTGCAGATGAAGAAGTAATCGCTTATAAAGTACGAGGTGCGAAGTCCGAAGTGCGAGGTATAACATTCCCGCGCGGCCTCTGGCCGCGCGCTTGCTTTGCCGCCGCGACCCGCCGCCGCGACCCTTGGTCGCTCCGGCGTGGCGAGCCCAGCGATTGCCGCCGCCACGCTCCGGGGGCTACTCCCGCCCCCGCTACCCTCCGCGCGCCCTCCCTTCCACCCCGCCACCACTCTTCTTGCCCATCAACATTACGCCGCGCCTCTCTTTTTGCTCATGATTTTTCTCTCAACTATTACAAAACGGTAATGAAAAGCACTCGGGACCCATTATTTTGCATGGGGCGCCAGCAAGCCTGCCACCCCGCCAGCCGGCGGGGTTCAGGTGTGTTATTTTTCGCTTTCCCAAGGCTCACGCCTTGGGCTACGGAAAGTATCGCCCCTAGCGGGGCTTGGTAAAAGTTCTCGCCGCCGCGGCGTTTAGTCGCTCCGGCATGGTGGGGTAAACGATATCCAGCCCGGGGGGGCTGGACGATATCCTGCCTGCGGCAGGACGATATCACCGCTTTGCGGTGACGATATCCGCGCCGGTGGCGCGGACGTTGGAGCTGATTTATTTATAGCCTTTCAATACCTGGAGCAGGTGGGTGCGGAATTGTTTGATGTTGGCAAAGTAGTTGGGGTAGGCTTTTTCCAGTTGTTTAATGGAGTCCATTTTCACCAGCACCACCTGGCGCGTCTGGCGGCTTCTGTTTTCTTCTTCTGCCCGGATGTAGGCGGAGTATGCCTCCTCGTATTCACTGGCGGTGTATTGACGTACGGTGGACAATTTTTCTGCGGCATCGAAGACGAGCAGCGCATGACCGCTTTCCCGCTTGTGCGTTGAGCTGAGGATATCAGTCAGGGTGAAGCTCTGCATGACTTCCAGCACATGCAGGGAGCTCATCTTTTCCTGCAGGCTGTGGAGCAGTTCCTCCCGGCTCATGTCGGCATGCTCCGGAATGACGGGTTGCTTTTCCTTATGGGCAAAGGCGCTGGAGACGAGGGCAAAGAATTCCAGCCACTCCTGACTGCCGCGGCTGGATTTGAAGTTTTCGCCCATAAAGGCTTCAAATATTTCCACGGCGGTGGCCCAGATATGCTGCAGGTGGGTGCGCAGCTGCATTTCGATGCGCAATCCTTCGTAGTCCTGCTTGTCCGGGTGGGTGGTGTGGTAGCTGAATACGAGGTGCACCCCTCTGTAGCCGGATGCTTTTGGCTGACTGATATAGTCATCTACGCGCACGAGCTTGTGGGAAAGTCTGGAGCTTGTGTCGAGGTAGTTCTTTTTAAGGGCCTCCAGTTCTTTCAGTGATGGGAGGATGGCACGGATGCCGCCGATGTCGTGCATGCGCTTGAGCTGCATATCGGCATAGCGGTGGAGTTTGTCCAGAATGGTGGGTTTGCGCTTGATGCGTTGTGCGACGATGAAATCGGATATGCCCAGACGCTTGATGCGCTGCCGCAGCGTGGCCTGGAAGGTGTTGAGAGGCATGGCGTGCAGAGCTCGGAAGTTATCGAGCACACCAAGAGCCCACTCCCGGTCGGCGGGGGAGAGCTGGTCTATGTCACGCAGCATATCACCGGCTTTGATGATTTGCTTGCCACTGAATTGTCTTTTTTCAAAAGGTGACATATAACGCCTTGTCTTGCAGGCAATATAGCAAACGTTGCCGAGGGTGTCAATGAGGAAGTGGGTGGTGAATAATTATTGGTGAATGGTGCAGCTCTGGCGTGGCCAGCGTAAAAACCAGTGCCGGGCGGGGCCGGCACTGGTTTTTTGAGGGGAATTGCGGTTTCTGCCGCTTGCGTCTTACTTATCCGCCAGGGCAGCCTGAGCGGCGGCGATGCGGGCGGTGGGCACGCGGTAGGGCGAGCAGGAGACGTAGGTGAGGCCGATCTTGTGGCAGAACTTGACGGAGGCGGGGTCGCCGCCGTGTTCGCCGCAGATGCCCATCTTCATGCCGGGGCGGGTGCCGCGGCCGAGTTTTTCGGCCATCTGCATGAGCTTGCCCACGCCGTCCTGGTCGATGCTGGCGAAGACGTTGGTCTTCACGATTTCGAGGTCGCGGTAGTGGGGCAGGAAGGAGCCGGAGTCGTCGCGGCTCATGCCCAGCCCGGTCTGGGTGAGGTCATTGGTGCCGAAGGAGAAGAATTCGGCGGTTTCGGCAATCTCATCGGCGGTGACGCAGGCGCGGGGGATTTCAATCATGGTGCCGACCTTGTACGAGATGCTGTGCTTCTTCTCGGCGAAGACCTCGGCAGCCACGCGGTCGATGATTTCCTTCTGCAGGTCGAGCTCGCGCTTGAAGGCCACGAGGGGGACCATGATTTCGGGCTTCACCTCGATGCCCTCTTCCTCCTGCACCTCGATGGCGGCCTCGATGATGGCGCGGGTCTGCATCTCGGTGATTTCGGGGTAGTCGATGCCGAGGCGGCAGCCGCGGTGGCCGAGCATGGGGTTGAACTCATGCAGTTCCTGCACGCGGCGCATGATGACCTCCACGGGCATGCCGAACTTCTGGGCCAGGGTGAGCTGCTGCTCCTTGGTGTGGGGCAGGAATTCATGCAGGGGCGGGTCGAGCAGGCGGATGGTGGCGGGCAGACCCTGCAGGGCCTTGAAGATGCCCTTGAAGTCGCTCTTCTGGAAGGGCAGCAGCTTATCCACGGCGCGCTTGCGGTCATCGATGCGGTCGGAGAGAATCATGCGGCGCATGAAGTCGATGCGGTTGCCGGAGAAGAACATGTGCTCAGTGCGGCAGAGGCCGATGCCCTGGGCGCCGAAGGCAAGGGCGGCGGCGGCCTGGTCGGGGGAGTCGGCGTTGGTGCGCACGCCCAGCTTCGTGGCCTTGGCGCACCAGTCCATCACGCGCTGGAAATCGCGGTAGCTCTGGCTCTGCTCGGGCTTCATGGTCTTGCGAATGAGCACCTGGATGATTTCGGAGGGGGCGGTGGGCAGCTCACCGGCGTAGACGAGGCCGGCGGTGCCGTCCAGCGAGAGGTAGTCACCTTCCTTGTATACCTTGCCGGCGATGGTGATGGTGCGGTCGTTGTAGTCGATTTCCATTTCGCTCACGCCGCAGACGCAGACCTTGCCCATCTGGCGGGCAACGAGGGCGGCGTGGCTGGAGAGACCACCGCGGGCGGTGAGGATACCCTCGGCGGCAATCATGCCGCGCAGGTCTTCGGGGCTGGTTTCCAGGCGGGCCAGCAGCACCTTTTCACCGCGCTGGGCGGCTTCCACGCAGCGGTTGGCATTCAGGTAGAAACGGCCGGAGGCAGCGCCGGGACCGGCGTTGAGCCCCTTGGCAATGGGCTTGGCCTTGCGCACGGCGGCATCATCGAAAATGGGGGCGAGCACCTGGTCCACCTGGTCGGCGGGGATGCGGCTCACGGCGGTCTGCCAGTCGATGAGACCTTCCTTCTCCATGTCGCAGGCGATGCGGAAGGCGGCGATGCCGGTGCGCTTGCCGTTGCGGGTCTGGAGCATGTAGACCTTGCGGTCCTGGATGGTGAACTCGAAGTCCTGCATGTCGCGGAAGTGGTTTTCGAGGGTCTTGCGGATGGCGCAGAGCTCTTGGAAGGCGCTGGGCATGACCTCGGCCAGCTTGGAGACGGGGTCGGGAGTGCGCACACCGGCCACCACGTCCTCGCCCTGGGCGTTCATGAGGAATTCGCCGTAGAATTCATTGGTGCCGGCGGCGGGGTTGCGGGTGAAAGCCACGCCGGAGCCGGATTCATCGCTGGTGTTGCCGAACACCATGCACTGCACGTTCACGGCGGTGCCCCACTCGCTGGGAATGCCGTATTTCTGGCGGTAGGTGATGGCGCGCTCGTTGTTCCAGGAGCCGAACACGGCGCCGATGGCGCCCTGCAGCTGGTCCCACGGGCTGGTGGGGAACATTTCGCCGGTGCGCTTGAGCACCAGGGTCTTGAAGCGGCTTACCAGCTCCTGGTTATCCTCGGCGGTGAGCTCGGAGTCGGAGATATCCTTGCCGTAGCGCTCCTGCTTCAGGCCGTGGATGACGCTTTCGAAGGGTTCCATGTCCTCGTTCTCGGCTTTCTGCACACCCATCACCACATCGCCGTACATCTGCACAAAGCGGCGGTAGCAGTCCCAGGCAAAGCGGGGGTTGCTGGTGGCCTGGGCCATGGCGGCCACGGTCTCATCATTCAGACCCAGGTTCAGGATGGTATCCATCATGCCCGGCATGGATTCGCGGGCGCCGGAGCGCACGGAGACGAGCAGGGGCATCTCCACGGTATCGCCGAACTTGCGGCCCACCAGGGCCTCCATCTTCGCGATGCCTTCCTTCACGCAGTCATCGAGTTCGGCGGGGTAGGTGCGGCCATTGTCGTAGTAGTAGGTGCAGACCTCCGTGGTGATGGTGAATCCGGGAGGCACGGGCAGACCGATGCGGGCCATTTCGGCCAGGTTGGCGCCCTTGCCACCCAGCAGGGGCTTCATGCTGCCGTCGCCATCGGCGGTGCCGCCGCCGAAATGATAGACTATCTTGTTCATCTTTGTGTGTTTTGCTTCTTTGTTAGTTAATGGAAAAATTTAGGGATGAGGTCAGCATCATACGCCTGGGGGTGCGGTGTGTCAAGCACACACGCGCGTATATGACGCGTAAAAAAATCTCTACTTTGCGCTTGACCCTTTCGCCGGGTTGTGGTAGCGTGCAGCTCAGCGGACACAGACGCCGCTGTAACGTATCTTTCACCACTATGTCCACAGAACTCCCCCAGAAAGTCCAGGCCCGTGTAGACGGGGGGCGCATCACGATTGTTGCGGCCCGCTACAATGAGAAGTACACCGACGCGCTTTTGCAGAACTGCCTGGATGAGCTGGCCGAGACCGCGCCGGATGTGGAGGTGGAAGTGGTGCGCGTGCCCGGCGCCTTTGAGGTGCCCATGATGGTGAAGCGCGCGATTGAACAGCCGGTGAGCGGCGAAACTCCGGATGCGGTGATTGCCTTTGGTGTGATTCTGCGCGGCAGCACGGCGCATGCGGATCTGATTGGCACCGCCATCACGAACCAGCTGATGAGCCAGGCCTGCGAATCCCTGGTGCCGGTGATTCACGAGGTGCTGCTGCTGAGCAACGAGGAGCAGGCCTTTGCCCGCTGCATAGCCAGCTCGCTGAACCGCGGGCGCGAGGCCGCCCGCGCCGCGCTGGAGATGCTCAACGTGCTGCAGGAGCAGAAGGATGAAATGCGCTACCAGGCACGCCGCAATTCCGTGAGCCGCACCGGTTCACTTATCTGAGACTGATTGAGACGTCGAGTTATGAATATTTCCCGAAGCAAGGTGCGCCAGAGTGCGCTGAATTACCTCTATACCTACCTCACGAACGGCTCCCGGCCGGTTGATTCTCAGTTGTTCTGGTCAATCTCGCAGGAGAAGGAGCGCGACCACTTCCGCATGGCGCATGCCAAGGCGCTGCTGCATGCCTGCCGCGCCACGGCGGATTCCGCCCGCCTGCTGGAGGAGCGCGTGCAGTCTGTGGAGAACATGATGCACGCCGACCTGACCGCCGCCTCCCTGCGCGAGGAGATTGCGCGCTACCGCAACCAGTCCTCGAATTTTGATGCTGCGGTGAAGGCCCTGCAGTATTGCTATACCGATAAGCGCCGCGAGACGACGGACCAGCTGCTGCTCTGCACGGGCGATGTGCTGCGCCTGGCCGCTGTGGTGGAGGCGCTGGGGCGCGACCTGCTGCCGCGCTTTGCTGATTTTCCTGCCTACCGTCCGCAGCTGGATGGTCTGGCCGCCACCATCAACCGCCGTGCCCGCATGCTGCAGGTCTGCATCACCCTGGCTGCTCCGCTGGAGCTGGTCGGCAACAAGGAATATGCCGGGCTGGTGCGCCAGGCGCAGGACCTGGAGGAGCTGCGCCCCGCCGTGGAAACGCTGGTGAAGGGTGTCATTGCCCGCATCCCGCTCATGGAACCGCGCCTGGAGGGCCTGCTCACCAATTACTCGCTGGAGCGTGTGGATCTGGTGGACAAGGCGATTCTTTACATAGCTCTCTATGAGCTGGAGGAGAATGGGCTGGAGGTGCCCATCGTGGTTTCCGAGGCTACCGCGCTGGCCAATGAGTACTCCGGCTCCAAGAGTGCCCAGTTCATCCACGGCATCATCGCCGCCGCTGCCAATAAATAATTTTTTCCGCTTCCTCCCCCTATGGCCCATTTCTTCACACGACTGATAGATAAGTTCCTCGGCGAGCCCGAAATCGATTGGGATGAGCTGGAGGCCGACCTCATATCGTCCGATATCGGTGCCAGACGTGTGATTCCGCTCATCGAGGAGCTGCAGGAGCAGGACTCGCAGGATGCCTGCGACATTGCGGACTACATCAAGGCCCAGCTGCGGGCTGCTTTTCCGGCGGAGCTGCCGCAGCTGCCCGCGCCTGCTGCGGGCAAGCCCGTGGTCATCATGATGGTGGGGGTGAACGGTGCCGGCAAGACCACCACCAGCGCCAAGCTGGCCCATCTGCTGCAGAAGCAGGGGCACAAAGTGCTGCTGGCTGCGGCAGATACCTTCCGCGCGGCTGCCGTGGAGCAGCTGGAAAGCTGGGCCACCCGCCTGCAGGTGCCGCTTTACAAGGGCCGCGAGAATCAGGACCCGGCCTCCGTGTGCTACGAGGCGCACACCCGCGCCATTAACGAAGGGGTGCACTACCTCATCTGCGATACCGCCGGGCGCCTGCACACCCGCCACAACCTCATGGAGGAGCTTTCCAAAATCCGCCGTTCCATAGCCAAGCAGGATGCGGATGCCCCGCAGGCCTGCTACCTGGTGGTGGATGCCACCACCGGCGGCAACGCCCTGATGCAGGCGCGCGAGTTCCACAAGGCCACGCCGCTTACCGCAGTGGTGGTCACTAAGATGGACGGCTCCGGCAAGGGCGGTGTGGCCGTGGCCATTCAGGATGAACTGGGCATTTCCCCGGTGTTCCTAGGCATCGGCGAAGGGAAGGATGACCTCATCCCCTTCAAGGTGGATGAATACGTGAACACCCTGCTGTAAGCACCATGGACTGCCTGCTGGAATACACGCGCGAGGCTCTGGTGGAGCTGCTGGGCGGCATGGGCCACAAGGCTTTCCGCGCCACCCAGCTGCAGGAGTGGATATGGAAACACCGCGCCACTTCCTTTGAGCAGATGAGCAATCTGCCCCCGGCTCTGCGCGCGGAGCTGGCGGCAAAGTTCTGCCTGCGCCCGCTGGAGGTGGTGGAGGTGAGCGAAAGCAGCACCGGCTCCACCCGCAAGTTCCTTTCCCGCATGCAGGATGGCCACCTGGTGGAATCCGTCATCATCCCCGCGGCGGTGGGGCAGGGGGGCGCGCACAGCTCGCGGCTCACGCTCTGTGTTTCCTCACAGGTGGGCTGTGCCTTCGGCTGCCGCTTCTGCGCCAGCGGCCTGCTGGGCTTCACCCGCAACCTGACCGCCTCTGAAATCCTGGGGCAGATTCTGGCCGCGGAGCAGATAGCCGGCGAGCGCGTGGATAACCTCGTGTTCATGGGCATGGGCGAGCCCCTGGCCAATATGGATAACCTGCTGGCGGCGCTCACCATCATCATGGACCAGCAGAGCCTCAACATCGGCGCACGCCACATCACCATCTCCACCTCGGGCAACGTGCCGGGGCTGCGCCGCCTGGCAGAGTTCGGCAAGCCGCTTCGCCTGGCGGTTTCCCTGCATGGCGCGAGCGATGAAGTGCGCTCTCAGGTGATGCCGGTGAACCGCAAGTGGCCGCTTGGCGAGCTCATCCCCGCCCTGCGCGAATGGAACCGCACCGGCAAGCACATGATCACGCTGGAGTACATCCTCATCCGGGATGTGAATGCCATGCTGCCCGAGGCCCGCAAGCTGGCCCGCGTGGCCCGTGAGCTGAATGCCAAGGTGAACCTCATCCCCTACAACACCGTGGAGGGTCTCCCCTGGGTGCGACCGTCCGAGGCGGATTGCAAGGCTTTCTGCCGCGCCCTCATGGCAGAGAAAATCCCCGTGACCATGCGCTATGAGAAGGGCCACGATATCAACGCCGCCTGCGGCCAGCTGCGCCTTCGCCGCACGCAGCAGAAGACCGACTCTTAAAAATCCCTTGACGAAACGCCCGTAGGCGTGTATAGTGCGCGCGTGAGCTCCAAGAACGTACCATTGCTGACCCTGCCGACCACGGATTACGAACGCATGCTGGAAATGAGTAACCAGCACCTCGTCTGCGTGTTGCGCAACGCAGTGCTCGCCCCGGACCGCATCGGCCGCTTTTCTCCGCGCCCGCCGGAGAATCATGATTCCTACACCGTGCACCACCGCCCCGGCTGCATCGATATTCACCTGCATGCAGCGGGGCAGGATGTTTTCTGCTGCAAATTTGTTCCTGCCCAGGAGTATTAATGTCCCTTCTGCCCCGCATCAGTGTTGCCCTGCTGACCCTTCTGGCTCTGGATTCCTGCCAGCAGTGTCGCTGGTGCCCGGTGGAGCGCGAGCTCATTTCCGGCACCCGCGCCGTGGTGGAACCGTATGAGGTGGAGTTCCGCCCCATGCTGCCCTCTACCCCCGGCACCCGGATTGTGGGGCGTTTCCTGCTGCATGAGGATTCCGGCCTCGACCTGGGTAATGAATACTGCCTGCAGGAAGTGCGCCGCCGCGCTGCCGCCATGGGGGGGAATGTAGTGGTCTATCTCTATCCCGGTGTGGATTATGCCCCCGTGGCGTTCACTCCGGAGCTGCGCCAGGAAAACCTGCACGCCAATGATGAGCTCGCGCTCTGCGAGGAATAAGCGCACCGTTGTAAAAATTGGGGGCTAGCCCCATTCATGCGGTTCTTCTGCTAGTTTTGTGGGATGAATCCCCAGATAACGAAAAACGAGAACGG
>CALFTQ010000099.1 GCA_937916135.1 uncultured Verrucomicrobiales bacterium | reverse complement strand
GGCGGTATGAAAGCGGCACTATGTGCCGCATGGCTCTGGCGTATACGCCAGAGCTGCCAAATTCCCATTTACCAGGCTCTTTACTCAAACTTTGGGACGTGTGTGATTTATTGCTCCACTTTTGCATTCCTACCTTGCAATGGCAGGACAATGTGTTATGATACAGGCATGAACCGCCTGCCGATTCCGCAATATGTGATGGCGCTGGCCCATGTGGCCGCCCTGCGCTCCGAAGATCCCTACCGCAAGGTGGGCGCCGCCGCGCTGGATAAGGATAACCGAGTCATCGGCACGGCCTACAACGGGCTGTTCCCGGGGTTCGACGCACCGGAGGGGTTCTGGGCCTCGCGCGATGAGCGGCAGAAGTACATGCTGCATGCGGAAATCAACCTGTGCAGCCTGTTCAAGCGGGGCGAGGCCCACATCGTGGCCTGCACCACCATGCCCTGCACCTCGTGCATGCAAGCGCTCTGCGCCCACGGCGTGAAAAAAATTTACTACGGCGAGGACTACGCCGCCTCCCAGGCCCCGGCCATTGCGGCCATGTACGGGGTGGAGCTCATCAAGGTGGAGGATTACCCGTTCTCCCGGCGTTTCCCGCTGGTGGCGCCGAAAGCGGAGGCCCCCGCCTGCACCTGCTGCGCGGAAGCCCCCGGGCTGAGTCCGGAAGAGCGCGCCAAAGGCTGCCTCATGGGGCTGATGTGCGGCGATGCCCTGGGCGCCCCGGTGGAGTTCCACAGCCCCAGCGATGTGTGCAGCCTCTACCCGGGCGGCATCACCACCATGGTGAGCGGCTGGGGAGCCACCGATACCCGGCAGGCTGGCGAAATCACCGATGATTCCGAAATGGCCATCGCCCTGCTCCGCAGTCTGCTCAACGAAAACGGCTTCAACGCCATGGCCACCCGAGCCCAGTATATCGACTGGCTTTCCACCGACCCCGATGACGTGGGCGTGACCACCCGCGCCGGGCTCAACGGGCGCTACAATGCCGATTCGCAGGCCAACGGGGCACTCATGCGCGTGGCCCCTATTGCGCTGTATGCCATGCTGCACCCGGAGTGGGACTGGCAGACCGCCGCGGTAAAGGAATGCCAAATAACCCACATTCACCCGCGCTGTACCCATGCCAATATCATCTTTGTAGAATCCCTCATCCTGGCCCTGCAGGGCTACACCCCGCAGCAAATTTACACCACCGCCTGCAACCGCGCCCAGGAACTGGATGACATGGCGCTGCTCAGCCGCCTGCGTGCCGCTGAAACCGAGGAACCGGAGTACTATCCCCAGGCCGGCTGGGTGGAAATCGCCTTCCAGTGCGCCTATTACTGGCTGCTGCACGCCACGGATTTCCCCTCTGCCCTGTGCAGCGTGGTGAACAAGCTGGGCGACCCGGACACGAACGGCGCCATCACCGGCGCCCTGCTCGGCGCGGTTTTCGGCCAGTGCGGTATTCCCCACGAATGGCAGGAAGACGTGCTCAACTGCCGCTGCGAGCGCCCCACCCGCTACCGCGCCGCCCGCGGCATGGAAATGCTGGAAGAACTCTTTGAACAGGCCCGATGAGTGCTCCCCTGCTCCAGGTTCGCGACCTCACGGTGGAGTTCCACTCCCGCGCCGGGGTGAACTACGCCGTGAATGGCGTCTCCTTTGACCTGCACGCGGGCGAAACGCTCGGCATCGTGGGTGAGTCCGGCTCCGGCAAATCCGTGACCTGCTCCACCCTCATGGGGATGCTGCCCAGCCCGCCCGCGCGCATCGGCCAGAATTCCCGCGCATGGTTCGAGGGCATCGACCTGCTGCACGCGCCGGAAAAAGTGCATGCCGGCCTGCGCGGGCGTCGCATCTCCATGATTTTCCAGGACCCCATGACCTGCCTGAACCCCTGCATGTGCATCGGCGACCAGGTGGCCGAGCCCCTCGTGCTGCACCAGGGGTTCAGCTGGAAAGAAGCCCGCCGCCTCGCTGTGGAGGAACTCGCCCGCACCGGCATCCCCGACCCGGCAAAACGCGCCCTGGCCTACCCACATGAGTTCTCCGGCGGCATGCGCCAGCGCGTCATGATAGCCATGGCCCTCATCACCCGCCCGCAGGTGCTCATTGCGGATGAACCCACCACCGCGCTCGATGTAACCGTGCAGAAGCAGGTGCTCGACCTCCTCCGCTCCCGCCAGCAGGAGCTTGGCACCGCCATCATCCTCATCACCCACGACCTCGGCGTGGTGCGCCAATATGCCCACCGCATCCAGGTCATGTATGCCGGCAGCATCGTGGAAAGCGCCCCGGCCGAAGAACTCATCCGCCACCCGCGGCATGCCTACACCCGCGCCCTCATGGCCTCCATCCCCAGCGCGGCGGGCAAAGGCACCCGCCTGCAGACCATCCCCGGCCTGCCCCCCACCCTGCGCGAACCCGTCACCGGCTGCGCCTTCCGCCCCCGCAACACCCTGGGCACCCCCGGGCTCTGCCTCACCGACCGCATCCCCGAGCTCGTGGAAATCTCCCCCGGCCACTGGGTGCGGAATTGCCCCGGCTGCCTCGCGCCCTGACCGCCCAGGTCAGGATATCGTCTGCCCCGCAGGGGCAGATATCGTCCACGCGCAGCGTGGATATCGTCCCGGGCGTAGCCCGGGATATCGTTCCCTGTTTTGCTTTGGCTTATTGTTTCCCAAGGGGTGGGAGAATATTTGCTATTGATTCACAGGAAACGATATCCAGCCTCCTGCGGAGGCTGGACGATATCCTCGCTGCGCTCGGACGATATCTTGCCTGCGACAAGACGATATCCTCCCGTTGGTCGGACGTAAAACAAATAGCACTAACTCCTTGAATAAGCATCCCTGCCCTTTACAATAGGGGGCTATGAACCACAAGCTCACCACAGCCGCCGGTGCACCGGTGGCCGATAACAACCGCTCGCTCACGGCGGGGCCGCGCGGGCCCATGCTCATGCAGGACACCTGGCTTTTCGAAAAGCTCAGCCACCTGAACCGCGAGGTCATCCCGGAGCGCCGCATGCATGCCAAGGGATTCGGCGCTTTCGGCGTGTTCCGCGTCACGAATGATATCACCCGCTATACCTGTGCGGATTTATTCTCCTCCGTCGGAAAGGAGACGGAGGTCTTTGTGCGCTTCTCCACCGTGGCGGGCGAGCGTGGCGCGGCAGATGCGGAGCGCGATATCCGCGGCTTTGCGGTAAAGTTCTACACGCAGCAGGGCAACTGGGACCTGGTGGGCAACAACACGCCCGTCTTCTTCCTGCGCGACCCGCGCAAGTTTGCCGACCTGAACCACGCCATCAAGCGCCACCCCGCCAGCGGCCTGCACAGCGCCGCCGCCAACTGGGATTTCTGGACCTCCCTGCCCGAGGCCTTCCACCAGGTCACCATCGTGATGAGCGACCGCGGCATCCCGGACGGCTTCCGCCACATGCACGGCTTCGGCAGTCACACCTTCTCGCTCATCAATGCGAAGAGTGAGCGCATCTGGTGCAAGTTCCACTGGGTGTGCCAGCAGGGCATCCGCAACCTGACGGATGCGCAGGCCGCCGCCCTCATTGCAGCCGATCGCGACAGCTCCGGCTCCGACCTCTACCGGGCCATCGCGCAGGGGCGCTTCCCGAAATGGAAACTCTGCATCCAGGTCATGACTGATGCCGAGGCCGCCGCCTTCCCCTTCAATCCCTTTGACCTGACCAAGGTGTGGCCGCACGGGGATTTTCCGCTCATCGAGGTGGGCGAGATGGTGCTCAACCGCAACCCGCAGAACTACTTTGCGGAGGTGGAACAGGCCGCATTCAACCCTGCGCAGGTGGTGCCGGGCATCGGCTTCTCGCCGGATAAGATGCTGCAGGGGCGCCTCTTTGCCTATGGTGATGCGCAGCGCTACCGCCTGGGGGTGAACCACCACCTCATCCCGGTGAACCGCCCGCGCTGCCCCTTCCACAGCTTCCACCGCGATGGCCAGATGCGCACGGATGGCAACCTGGGTGATACCCTCACCTACGAGCCGAATAGCTACCACGAATGGCAGGAACAGCCGCAGTTCATGGAACCGCCGCAGCATATCTGCGGTGACTCCGGCCACTGGGACTATGCCAATGACGATGATGACTACTTCGCCCAGCCCCGAGCCCTGTTCCTGCTCATGAACAAAAAACAGCGCCAGGCGCTCTTCGACAACACCGCCCGCGCCCTGGCCGACGTGCCGGAGTTCATCCGCCAGCGGCACCTGGAGCACTGCTTCCGCTGCCACAAGGAGTATGGCGAGGGTGTGGCTGCTGCCTTGGCGGCCCAGTCCTGACCGCAGGTCAGGATATCGTCTGCACCGTCAGGGGCAGATATCGTCCATGCGCAGCATGGATATCGTCCCGGGCAAAGCCCGGGATATCGTTTCCTGTTTTGCTTTGGCCTATTGTTTCCCAAGGATTGGGAGAATATTTGCTATTGATTCACAGGAAACGATATCCAGCCTCCTGCGGAGTCTGGACGATATCCGGCTTGCGCCGGACGATATCTTGCCTGCGGCAAGACGATATCCTCGCTGCGCTCGGACCTCAGGGCTCAACCCACCTTCCGTGGTCCTTAATCAACTGCACGAGGTGCTGCAGAAAGATATCAAAACATCCGCAGCCATTCTCTGGACTGCGGATGCATTTGATAGGGTTTCGTTCAGCTCAGTAGCTCGCGCACTCTTTCCACCCCTTTCATATCAGGATGGGCCTCCATGAACTCCCGCAGTTTCTGTATCAACTCCGCGGAGGGGCGCCAATCCGGTTTTACCTGAAGAAAGCGTTCCACATGCTGCACAACATGGCGCATCAGATTGTTGCTTTTCAGAATGTTATCAATCTGCGGAAGAAAGACGAGATTACCGGGATGCGCCTTCAACAGCTGCTCCAGACTCTTGGGAATGATGTGGTCTACATCCAGGCGGAAAGTCTCCTTAATTGCACCTGTAACAGCATCCTTGATGTAGCCTATGGGATTCAAGCCCTTCTCCATGCGGGCAATATTCTCAGGTGTAAGCCAGCCATTCTGTTTCAGGTAGCGGAGATTACGGGTCAGCGTATCCGCTATCAGCCGGCCTTCAGCCCCCATATCCGCAAACTCCTTTCGAAGATAAGCCTTCACGTTCACCCCGTTCTGCTCAAGATTGCTGAGATTTGCTAACGTCTTGAGCATACTTTCCTTCATGGGGTTATGTGCGATCGTCTTCGCCTTGGCTGCTATCCGTTCCGGGGAAAATACCTGGCGGGGATTATCATAGAAGCGCCGCAGGGAACCAGCCGCCTTTCCGGGCTTCAAGGCGGCCTTGGAAAGACCGCGTCTCACCTGGGTTGCTGCAATCCTGGTAGCGGATGCGCCCCCCTTCATCGCAGCACCGCCGACCTGGCCACCGGGAACAACCATCAGTGCGACACACACCACGTCCACCCCGAAAGTCACCCAATCGTCAACCGTGACCTTCACCCCTGACTGATACTTGCGGACAATTTCCGTACCTGACCCCACAAGCGGAACCCATGAAATATAGCCGGAGCGCCATTCCTTGGTGACGAGTCTGGAAATATCATCCGTAACCGTATTTCCCTCCTTAAAGACGGTTTGCATTTCTCCATCGCCATTCAACTCCGCACGGGTATGTTCCGTCTTCGTTGTTTCATAAACCCTCTCCGTAATTTCAACATTCCCGCCCAGAATCTTCTCCTTGGTCGACAGTCTGGATTCCGAGTGTTCAAGATAATGGGTCGACTCTTGCCTGGCCTCCTCTATTGCAAGTGTCTTTTCGGGCAGGTTCTCACCAGAAAGAGTCACCTCCTGCTGATAGGTTTCCGTCTTTTTCCGAAGCTGCGTCAGGTTTTCATTTATCTTTTTCAAATTTCTATCCTCACAGCAAGTGATAGTCTCCGTCACCGTAATCTGGCGTTCCTTGACATGAGGCTCCAAGCGCATTCTCCGCAGATCCGAGCCCAGAATTCCCATGTCTATCATGTCTACCACATCCAGCAAGGCAAGAGCAATCTGCTGAGAACTGGGCATCCTGCCTTCCTTAATGGTATCAATCAGCTGGTTGAAATTGACAAATGAACTGATATCTTTTTCAATCGTCCGGAACCTGAGAGTGGTCACCTTCTCGCTTTTTGACCCATCCGGCTCTGATTTGGTGTTAATCTGAACATCATCAACCGACCACACTTCCTCATTGGGCAAATGCTTTTCCAGCATAGAATCCCCGGCCGATGAGGTACTGCCTCCATCAAGTTTTCCAACAGCTCCGACCGATTTATTTGCAGCAGCTCCTTCTGTCTTCCTTATTTTATTCCCCAGCTCGAGCAACTGCTCAGGCTTCACCCCTGCTGCTTTCAACAGATTGAACAGCACCCTCTGCGGCAAGCAGGTATCTGATAAATGCTCAAAATTCAGCGCAGCATCCACCATATCCTTCGCCTGACATGCAAAGGACAACATCTGCCCAGCGGTGGCAATAGATGCACCAGTAATCATTGCTCCACCTCCTCTACTTCCATGGTATCCAGAAATGCCTGAGTCACTGCAGTCCATATCTCAGACTCCTCAGCATATGCCGCCGTCAGAGCCTGCGCAGTATAGTACAGGCAATTCTCTACAAAAGCGGCTGTCTGCAACGCCTCTGGCAACAGCAAATCCATCATCTGCTGCCACAAGAGTCCCACCGTCTCTGCAGCCAGATTGCTATACTCGGCAAACAGCGCACGCTGGGCGCACGCCATATCCTCCAGCCAGCTGGCTGGCAGCACAGCATGCTGCAACGCATAGAAATAGAGTTGCGTCTCATCCCCCCCCTTACCGAACACCAGTCCAGCTGCAGCATCGCGAAGCACCGGAAGTGCCACCAGCGGCGGGAACGCAACTGCCCCTTGCTCCAGCCCGGCCAGCTGGTACTTACAATGGCTACAGAGCAATAGCTCCAGCTGTTCGCGCTCTGCATCAGCCACGAGATTCAGTCCCGTCACACAAAAATCCAGCAGCTTGCAATAGCCCGCACATACAGCCTGGATTTCATTTCCCTTGTCGATTTCCAGGTAGGCGCAGGCATCTACAAGCCACTGGGCCGCATCCTGGGCCTGTCTACCACTCAACGCCCAGGCTATGGGTAAGCGCAGGCAGCCGGAATGCCGCAGCATGTTCACATCCGGCTCCATATCTGCCGGATAAAACGGATACTCATTCATTTTTATTTCTCCTTTATTTTAACATGTAAGGCATTGGCTAGATTGCCAAAATACATGGTAGCCTCACCGGCATCATGGCGGGCAAGGTCTTCTATCTGTTCCTTGTTCAAATTCATCGTAGCACCCACAGATTCGCGGTCATCCTTGGCCAGCAAGCGGTGCGCAATCTTCACCTCGGTATTCTTCATCACTTCCGGTGTCAGTTTGGAAGGTATCTGATCCACAATAATCATCCCCTGCCCATAGGCACGCACCTCTGCCAGCATATCACTGAAAATTTCCACAGCCTTACTGCGCGGGCTTGCCTGCAGCTCACCCTTCCCCTCAGCCTTGGCCAGCAGGCGATGAGCCTCCTCGAGCACCACAATATGGCGCAAGGTATTCTTCGGCACACAGCCCTTCTGGTATTCAACCTGGCGGTGCTCGTAAATACGCCCCAGCAGCAGGGCCATGATAAAGGATTTCTCATCATTATCAGAGAAGGCCTCCAGCTCAAAAAGCACATTCCGCTCCAGCAAATCAGTAAAATTCTGTTTCTCGCAACGATTCAGGAGCTGACCTTTCAACGAGCAGCAGAGCGAACTCAATCGCGCACGCAATGCACCGCGAAGGCTGATGCGGTAGTCCGATTTATCATCGCCGAAGAAATCATCCAGTACGGGATCCACCAGTTTCACCATATCGCCGATAACCGGCATGTATTCCTCCCGGATTTTCCAGAATTCTCCTTCCCGGAAACAATTAGCTATTTTCCGCTCCAATCTGCGGTTCTCCCCCGTTTCCAGATTCCACCCCCGGGCTTCGTACACCTTGCACAGTAGAGCCTCCAGAATAAATGGCATACTGGAATAGGAACCCAGCAGCGCATTGAACGCAGCCTTCAGGAAGTCCAGATGAGAGAATAACGCCACACCATCCGGGAAGGAGAACGGGTTGAGCGTGAAATCACAACCGACACGCCCCAGCGAGAACCGGACCAGCCCGATTTCCTTCTCCGATTCCAGAGCGCGATACTCTGTCTTGACCGGTTCCAGCACCATGAAGTTAATCGGCTTATCTTCATGCAGTGATATTTCATGAAGCAGGCGGCGCATGGTAGTGGATTTACCGGAGCCGGTAACACCGCACACAAAACAATGCTTGTTCAACTGGTCATAGCCCAGGCGAACAGTCGATATCATATCATTCACATCTGCCTTGCGATTCACGGTGCGGTCTATCAGGCCACCCAGTTCAATAGTGGGTTCTCCCGCCCTGGGTCTGGGTGAGCTGCGGGCATACTCCACCAGCTGCTGCACGGTGATACCTGGCAAATCCCAGTGCGGAAAATCAGCCAGATGTGCCAGCTCATTATGAGTCAGACAGGTATACAGATTACTGTATGCCGAGCCAAAGAGATGCACTGGCTCATTATCAGCGGTAAAATTAAGTTCCAGCAGCTGAAGCTGGTTGCGCTGATACCCTGCCCCCTTTGTCAGCGGAATACAGCGCATCGGATCACAGCTGCTGTCATCCCCACTCCAGATAGAAATTCCTGCGTATGCAGCGCGCTGCAGGGTAGTACGCTGGTTTGCATGGAAAAAGACACAGGTCTTCCACATGCCCTGCCCCTCGGCATTGACCAGGCGCTTATGCAACTTGCCCAGCTGTTCTGCCAAGGCCGTGAGTTCCATATTGGAAATCTCACGGTTCAGGCCGACGGACTGAGTCTCATTCACATTCAGCGTTTTTGTGCTGCCGTGGCTGGTGGAACGGGACGTGCCGTCCGTTTTCTGGCTGCTACCGCCCCTGCTCTTAGTATGAGATTCATTGGTACCAGACTGCCTGCCCGTGCTGAACTCCGCCTGTCGTCCACCGAGAAGCCATGTTCCCACGGTTCTACCCAGTCGCTTCAACACATTCCCATCTTTTTCTACGCGGCTGGTGCTTTCTCCCGTTGAGCTCCCCTGGGTAGATGAATCAGACCAGTTTTCTCCGCGGCTGATGCTGGTGCTGCTGCCCTGGGTTACCGTCATATTGACAGACATTGAAGTACCCTGACTCTTACCCTCGGTGATATTGGTGTGGTACTTCGCCAAAGGCTTGACGATGTTGTACAATTCTGCCACATTGCCGCGATATTCTCTCAGCTCGTCCACTGAAAGTGGCTCGCAGAGAATAGAAAGAGCAAAATCCTCGCCGGCCAGGGAATCCACAATACGCTCAATCCCGGTTCGCGCCTTCTCCTCCTCCTGATACTGGTCACGCTTCTCCCACGCCACATGGCAACTCGGAATACCGGTGACCAGGCAATACTCTGAGAAATTGCCAAGAGCCCCGATCAGCTCCTGATTCTCCTTGTTCGACATCTCCTTGCATATCTGGCAACCAGGCATAATACCCAGCAGGCTGTGGGTCAATTCCCGGGTTTTTGTGTATTCATCCGGTATGATGCCAATGTACAATTTGATGGTGCCCTCGCTGCTGTCGCCTTTGATAATATACCAGAAGCGCGTATTCATAGCATGCAATACGCCATAGAATACGCCCAGAGCCTTGCGAATATCTCGCCGGTCACGAAAAGCAATCGAATCTATCTGCAGGAAAACAATCCGTTTCCACACATCCGGACTTATGGCACTCTCCTCCTCAGAGCATACCATAACCTCCTGCATATTATATACCGGTCGGTTGAACACCTGCCCCAGCTCATCTGTATTAAGTATCACATTATCAGCTAACTCATTCATATCTCCACGCATCGTAAGGATAGCCAAATAGCAGTTTTCTGTATCGCAGGCTCAGCCATGCCTCTGCCTCTGCCCGGAGCAACGCGCCGGTAAACCAGCCCGTCAGTCGGAGTTCTGCCTCCGGGGCATACGGAAGAAGATGACACAAGCGATTAACATACGGAGCCATTCTCAAATCCTGCGGGCGTACCTGCAGCGGGCAATCTTCCCCAGGAAGCTGGATGACCTGATTTTTGACCAGCATGTGCTTTATACGCGACTCATTTTCGGGGCTTGCAATATCCGCATTACCAAGAGCATGCAGGCAGGCCTTCACGCCCCACCGGGGCAGCTCCAACCGGTGCAGCGTATGATCTTCCCCACAGATATGCAGCACCAGGGCATCCCATGTCAAATCAGCATGCAGAGATACGCCATCCATGCAGGGAGTTCGCGGCTCATACCGGGGTGTTCCGGCGCAGCGCATGGGTGCATGCCCCTGCGATTTCCGCGCGCCTACCAGTATCCACCGGGCGGTCTCCGGCGTGTTGCCGGCATACCCGCGCTGCTCGCGGCGATAGTGATTTTCCTGATACGGCAGCAGATGCTCCAGAGTTACCCAATCCGCCAACTCTCCAGCGTGTCCATACACAGTATAGCAACCATCCAGAAACGATACACAGACACGGGGATACGAGCATTCCGCCGGTTCATCGGTTGCCCCGGGAGCCCCTGGCTTATGAAGCAGATTTGCTATCGTCACCTGACGGGAATCGGTTACTTCGTCCCAATCCTTCGGTTCGCCCCAGAAAATTTCATCATACCGCTGGCTATCAAACGCAGTGTCTGCTGCTTTTAAAGCATCCAGACAAAATCCGTAACGTTCCCGCAGCCTTCTGCTCAGTTCTAGGAGTGTCCTGTAGTCCATTGCCAGGCTTAGCAATTGTCGTTCAGATAGTCAATTAACTTCGCCAGAGGGGAGTTCTCTCCCACGCGACTGCGAACAGGCTCATATTTCTCAACAGGAACCCGCAATCCGGATTTAATTTCACATAACTCCTTAACAAGTTGAGAAAACTTACCGTTCATTTCCTCTATCTTCGCACTCAGAGCACGCTGATGATTATCGAGGGTACTCAACTGACCATTAGCATCATGCAAAAACTGCACCGAGGTCGTGTTCCATGGCCAGTTCACGGCTGCAATGCCGTTATTGTTAGTCGCTCTGATAACGGCACTCTCTTTTGAAATCAATGTATTATGATTCCGCAAATCCTGAACACATGCATCCTGCAAGGCAGGCAGGCTATCACAAAGATTCTGCAACCGTTGCTCAACACGCTCGATATCTTTCTTTACATATTCGTTGGCGCAAGCAAGGAATCCTAAGGTATCTCTCGGAGGCATCCACTCCTCACAAGTATCGTGTAATACGGACTCCAGTCGCTCGCGTACCCCCTGCCAGCGGGTCTTCGCATCCTCCAGTTTCTGCCCCACATGTTCATCACTCAGGGCATCCAGTCGTTTCCTCAGCTCTTCATGAGCATGATGAATATCCCTCATGAAGAGCTGAAAATTCTCCGCAGTTGCCAGCGCCGGTGGCAACTCAGAAAACGCCTGAGCCATCCGGATTTCCTCCTCACGCAAGGCGCGAGCCTCAGCCAGCAAGGCATCATAAGTCTCCTTATGCTCAGCGAACAAGGCTATATTCTCAGCACAATCGCCCATACAGCTCAGAGCTTGTCAGTCACCATTCTCAATGCCTGCAGCCAGGACTCACGCCAATACTTATCCGTCATCCGCAGCGTTTCGCTATCATCCTCCAGCGCAGCTGCAAGCTCCGGCAGGATTTTCTTACCGTACTCCTCCAGCTCCTTACGAAGAGAGAAACGCTTATCCAGCAACCAGCTGCAGAGTTCTCTGTTTTCCTTGGTAGCGTGTTCAACAATATCGGTGCATCCATTTCGAGCTGCATACCACATCTCCGCATAGATATGAGACAAACTGGCAGATTTATTCTCACCTACCTCCAGCTTCACCTGCTCCGCAGTAAGCACCTTATTCCACACGGGAACACACTTGCTGCCAAAGGTTGCTAGCTCCGCCTGCAACTTGAATAGCTGACTAAGCTTCCACTCCGTCATCTCCCTGTCGTCCGTCCCGTAACCTTCATTCGTATTCATATGTTTTGTGATGCATTCACTCACGATTTCAGTGTAACATTTTGCTAAAATAAAGCAAGTAATTTCTGCATGGGTATCAGCCCCGAGAAAAATCGGAAATCCAGCCCCCCCTTTTTTTTGGGGGTGGGGCTGGACGAAATCCGCTTCGCGGACAAAACCGTGGCTGCGCCACGACGCAATCTGCCACCAGGGGCGACAGACTCAGGGCTCAACCCACCTTCCGTGGTCCTTAATCAACTGCACGAGGTGCTGCACGGCCTCCTCCTGCGGAATGTTCATCACCACCGGGGTGTGGCCCACGTAAAGGTTTATCTTGTTCGGGGCGCCGCCCACGTAGCCGAAATCGGCATCGCTCATTTCGCCGGGGCCGTTCACGATGCAGCCCATGATGGCGATTTTGACGCCTTTCAGGTGGCCGGTGGCCTCGCGGATGCGGGCCGCGGCTTCCTGGATGTTGTAGTGCGTGCGGCCGCAGGACGGGCAGGAAACGTACTCGGTCTTGCTCAGGCGCACACCGGCGGCCTGCAGGATGTTGAAGCCCAGGCGGGCGGCTTTGTCGGGGGCGGTCTCGCGGCGCACGAGCACGGCGTTGCCGATGCCGTCGCAAAGCAGCGCACCGGCATTCACACCGCCGGCCATGGGGGCAGAGAGGGAATCCAGCCCGTTGCAGAGGGTATCCTTGAGCAGAATGCTGTGGCGGGTCGGGATGACAGCGGCCAGCAGACGGAAGGCCTGCACCACCGGCATATCAATACCATCCTTCACCGTGACCAGCGTGGCAGGAGCCTCGGCCAGGGCGGCGGTGGCGGCGGCATCGCGCGGGTCAATCTCCACCGGGGCGCAGTCCTCATACGAGATTTCCGGCATGAAGTCCTTCATCACGGCGGGGTCGAGCGCCTTGCAGGCGGCCTCCGGCAGCACCACGCGCACCGGTTCATTCCAGCCCAGGCTCACCCCGCCGCGGGTGATGAGCTCGGCCTTGCGCTTGTTGAATTCAAAGGGGTTAAAGGCATCCGGTGCCTCCACAGCCAGCGGAGCGGCAGACTGCACCACACCGGGCTGGTAGGGAGCCGCCAGCTCAAAACCGGGGGCAATCTCGTACACCGGGTCCTCAGTCAGAGAGACGCGCAGGGTATCGCCGATACCATCGGCCAGCAGGGAGCCCACGCCGGTAGCGCTCTTGATGCGGGCATCCTCGCCCTCGCCGGCCTCGGTCACGCCCAGGTGGATGGGGTAGTTCCAATCGAGCCCCTCCTCGGCCAGGCGCTTCACCAGCAGGCGGTAGGCCTGAATCATCACCTTCACGTTGGAGGACTTCATGGAGAAAACCAGCTGGTGGTAATCCAGCTCGCGGGCAATGCGGGCAAACTCCAGCGCGCTTTCCACCATGCCATCGGGCGTGTCGCCGTAGCGGTTCAGGATGCGGTCAGAAAGCGAGCCGTGGTTGGCGCCCAGGCGCATGGCTCGGCCATGTTCCTTGCAGAAGAGCACGAGCGGCGTGAATGCCGTGCGGATTTTCTCGATTTCCTCCTCGTACTCGTAATCCGTGTAATCACGCTCCACAAACTTCTTCTTATCCACGAAGTTGCCGGGATTCACGCGGATTTTCTCCACCCACTTGGCGGCCTCCATGGCGGCATCCGGCTTGAAGTGGATATCTGCCACCAGCGGCACGTTGCACCCGGCGGCGCGCAGCTCGCGGGAAATGTTCTCCAGATTGGCGGCATACACCTTGGTCTGCGCAGTCAGACGGATGATTTCACACCCGGCCTCGGCCAGTGCCAGCGATTCGCGGACGCAGCCCGCCGTATCCAGCGTGTCGCTGGTCAGCATGGACTGGATGCGGATGGGATTGGTGCCACCAATCCCCACATTTCCCACCATAACCTCGCGGGTAAGGCGGCGCGTATACTGGTACAGACTCGGGCAATGAAGCGTGCTCATGCCCTGAGTCTACTCCCAATGCGGCGCTTTTTCAAGTCTGAACACAACGGCCCTGCTAAAAAGCCACGTGTCCCAAAGATTTGGTAAGCTATAGAAACATCAGCAACATTTTGGAAGAAGCCCCTATCTGCTCGACAAATCGGAATTTGTGGGGGAACTCTGTCGGAGCACGGGACTTCAGTCCCGATTGGAAGCACCGTTATTTCGGGACTGAAGTCCCGTGCCCCGACAACGACAAATTCCCATTTATCGAGATTAATACTCAAACTTTGGGACACGTGTGGCTAAAAAGCCGGCAGTATCGAAGCCCGGGACGCCAGTCCTGATTAAATGCACCGTGATTTCGGGACTGAAGTCCCGTGCTCCGACAAAGTTTCCCCTCAAATTCCCTTTTTTCTGCATGGCGGCCCCCCCATCGCAAACGCTGCGATTCCCGGTGGGAATCGCAGCGTTGAAATGATGCGGGGATGTGAACCGCGGGAGAATTACTTCTCCTCGATGGTCACGTCGTACTCGCGGCCCATGATGTTGAGCTTCATGTTGCGGCCGGAGATGGCGGCAGCCACACCCACGGTGGAGAGGGCGGCGGGAGCGCCGAAGTTCTCCTGCTTGGGAGTGGTGGGCGGCTCGGGCTTCTTGCCGGCATAGTAGTCTTCCAGCTGCTGCGGGAACATGCAGTAGATGACGCAGTTCTCATCCGTAGCGGGCATACCCTTGGCAGCGAGCTTGTCGCGCAGGTCCTGCATGCCGGGCTTGATGAGATCGGCGGGGCGGCAGGTGATGGGTTCCTTGCCCATCTTCTTGGCGCAGAGGGCCTGCAGCTCGGGATCCACGGGGGCGGGGGTGCGGCCGTAGTAGCCCAGAGCCACATCGGCGCACTGCGGGGTGATGTTCTTCCAGCGGCCGAACTTCACGTTC
This sequence comes from uncultured Verrucomicrobiales bacterium, assembly GCA_937916135.1. Classification (GTDB taxonomy): domain Bacteria; phylum Verrucomicrobiota; class Verrucomicrobiia; order Verrucomicrobiales; family Akkermansiaceae; genus Akkermansia. The sequence goes on along the minus strand of CALFTQ010000099.1, from coordinate 1,222 downwards.
ATCATGGCCTGCACACCCACAATCTGGGAAGTGGGGGTCACCAGCGGAATCCAGCCCAGAGCCTCGCGCACCACGGGGATTTCGGCGAACACTTCCTCGAACTTATCGGTCATGTTCATCTCCTTCAGCTGGCTGCGGAAGTTGGAAAGCATGCCGCCGGGCACCTGGTAGCGCAGCGTATCGCTGTTCACGATTTCGTTGGCGTGGCTGGTGAAGCGGGACAGGCTGTCGTACACCGGCTGCAGCATGGCGGAGATTTCGGAAAGCTTCTTCTTGAAGTCGGCCTCGTCCTCCAGCTTCGGGGCGCGCTCGTAGCCGTTCATGAGGGCGAGCATGCGCATGCAGTCCGGCTGGCCGGTACCATTGGCGAAGGGAGCGATGGACACGTCCACGGCATCAGCACCGGCATTGATACCGGCCACATAGGTGGCGGCGCCGAGACCGGCGGTCTCGTGGGTGTGAATCCACACGGGAAGGTTGGTGGCATCCTTGATGGCCTTGGTCAGGGCAGCGGTCTCTGCCGGGGGAATAAGGCCGGCCATATCCTTGATGACGATGGCATCGGCGCCCATATCGGCGATTTCCTTGGCCAGCTTGGCGAAGTACTCCAGGTTGTGCACCGGGGAGGTGGTGTAGCAGATGGTGCCGTGGGCCTGGGCACCGGCTTCCTTGGCGGCCTTGATGGAGGTGCGCATGTTCTGCGGGTCGTTCAGGCAGTCAAAGATACGGAAGATGTTCATGCCGTGCTTGGCGCTCAGCTTCACGAAGGCTTCCACCACGTCATCGGCATAGTGGGTGTAGCCCACGAGGTTCTGGCCGCGCAGCAGCATCATGTGCGGGGTCTTGGGAGCCAGCTTCTTGAGGGTGTCCAGACGGTCGAACGGGTGTTCACCGAGGAAGCGGAGGCCGGAGTCGATGGAAGCGCCGCCCCAGGTTTCCAGAGCGGAGAAGCCCATGGTGTCCAGAATGGGGGCAATTTCGAGCATCTGCTCGGTGGACATACGGGTAGCCGCCAGGGACTGGTGGCCGTCGCGCAGTACGGTGCAGTTGAATGTTGCAGGTTTCATATCTTTAAAATTCTTACTTGAAGTACGTGATTCTATGCCCTAATCCTATCACAAAAGCGGCATTCGCGTCAAGCAACTAATGCGGGATTGCTCCAAAAATCCACATGTGTCCCAAAGATTTGGTAAGCAATAGAAACATCAGCAACATTTTGGAA
>CALFTQ010000098.1 GCA_937916135.1 uncultured Verrucomicrobiales bacterium | reverse complement strand
GCTCCACCGCCTCGCTATGGATATGCCGCCCGCTCCGCGGGCTCAAATAGACGCTTGCTGTCGCTCGCAAACTAATCGACAAATTCCAATTTGATGGACTTTTTAGAAGTTCCCCATTGTCAATAATCATACGGTTTGCCGCGGCGGCGCTTCATGCCCTGCCTGATCTGCTCCTGCATGTATTTCCACTGGGCAGTTTTGCGGGCCTCGGGCAGATCGCTGTAGATGTAATCCGCGTAGCGGGTTCCGGTGCGCACCATGGACCAGTGCTCGATGGGGCGCCGGTGCCCGGCGGGATAAATGCGGTTCAGGTTGGCAGCGCTGCGGGGGTCATCCATCCACCCGTCGGCGTCCTTTTCATCTTCTACCCGGAGACGGCCGGCATACCACCAGGCATCCAGCAGGATGACTTTGGTGCGCGGGCCGTTTTTCGGGGCCACGTAGACTACATGGTGCTCTCCCCCACGCCCCTGGTCTTTCACGCAGCACCCCAGGGTGAAATAATGCAAAGGCCGGCGGCGCAATTCCCGGTACAAGTCGTGCTGGTAATGCCAGCAGAGACCACGGTGGCGCACATTTTTGCGCGTGTTGACCATGCGGTTATTGAGCCAGTTTACGAACATGGGCTTGTTGTGACGGGCAATGGCCGCAGATGCCTTGTACGCTGTATCAGCCAGCCAGGTGGCTTCTTTCTGTGCAGATGCGAAGCTGCGCTGCTGCTCCGGGAGCAGTTTCAAAAGCTTCTGCTGAAGATCCTGGCGCTTCTGCACGATGTGCGGCCTCTCCACATAACCCGGCCGGGGAGCATTCTGACACGCCACCATCAGCAATGAGGCCAACACGAACGCTATCTGGTAAACTTTTTTCATCTCAATAATTGGTCAATCGACCGGGGTGTTGCTTTTTACCACGCTGGATATTGTTGTACATGCGGCGGTACTGAGAGGAACGCCGCATCTCCGGCAGCCAGTATCCTTCGTATTCCCCATCGGCACCGCGCAGCACGCTCCAGTGTTCCACGGGCCACTGGTGACCTTCCTGATAGTAGATAGACTGTATACGGCAGATGCTGGGTAAATCTGCCCAGCGGGCACGGCTCAATTTGCGGGCATCATCCACCTTCAGTCGACCGTTCCACATCCAGGCGTCCAGCACCCAGGCTTCCGGCCAGGCGGCCTCCTTTGCCGCCACATACACGCAGTTGTGCTCAGAGGGTTTGCCTCCATCTCTCACACAGCAGCCAATGCGAAAATATTGCAACGGGCGGCGGCGAAGCTCCCGGAACATGTCGTGCTGGTAATGCCAGCACAAGCCTCGATCCTGCAGACGAGCATTGACAAAGGCATTCCCCGCCCAGCCGGGAAAGTGTGAACCATTGATGCGGGCTATGCCGGCAGCTGCCTTGTAGGCCGTGTCTGCAAGCCAGATGGCCTCCTCGCGCGCCGCTACCTGCACCTGCTGCTCTGCCGGAAGCAAAGCCAGCAGATTATCTTTCAGCTGAATTCGCCGGTTCACCACCAGGGCTGTATACGGATACTGAACCTGGGGGGGATAGCACGAAGCCAGACCTGCTGCCGCCAGTATCCACATGCCTACCTGTAATAATCTCTTATTCATGAATAACTGAAAGAGCCCTCATTCTACCGTATCTTTCACTTTTCAGCAAGCTTAATAAGTTGAATTTTGTTCCATGTGGAACATTCCGGTGAAACAAGTCTGTGCCATGAATCAGATTTCTTTACCCCAATGTTCCGCGGATGATGATATCGCGGCCACACTCGATGAGTTCCTCGCGCTGGAAGATGAACTCATGCGGCAGGAATTCGCCAGGCACCACATAGTCCGGGCCGGCACCAATCATGGGGGAAATACTCTGCATCCATTCGTTGATGAGCCCCTCCTCCAGGAAACGGCGCAGGAGCCGCCCCCCGCATTCGAGCATGAGGTTCACGATACCGTAACGGGTGTAAAGCTCATTGAGGAACACGCGCAGGTCTTTCACATTTTCCCAGACCAGGGTGCGCTTGTGGTATTCATCCGTAAAGAGCTTGGCCATGGGAGGCAGGGAGAGCAGGTTTTCTGTGAGCACAATGCGCCAGGGTTGCTTCTTACGCAGTGAGGGTACCTGCACCGGGGTCCGGATAGTGAGGGCGGGGTCATCTGTGCGCAGGGTATTACCGCCTATGAGGATGGCATCGCTCTCCAGCCGCAGCTGGTGGGCATAGCGCAGGGTATCCACACCGCTGAGCCAGAATTTCTGCCGCCGGGTCATGCGGCCATCCAGTGTGGTGGCCACTTTGGCCGTAACCCAGGGGCGCCCGTTCATCACGGCATGGAACCAGGAGCGCAGAAAGCGGTCACACGCTTCTTTGTGCACCCCGGGGCACACAGATATGCCGGCTTCCTCCAGAATGGCGTCTGCGCGGCCCTGGTGGCGTATATCGGGGTCTGTGGAGCCATAGACTACCCGGCCTATCTTCTCGCTGATGATAGCGGCTGTGCAGGCTCCTGTGCGGCCCACGCTGGAACAGGGCTCCAGGGTTACATAGATGGTGGAACCGGAAAGCAGGTTTCCATTACCGCGTTCATAGGCATCGGCAATGGCGCGGCGCTCTGCATGGGCCTCGCCCGCTATTTCATGGTAGCCCTCGCCGAGTATCTGGTTTCCTTGCACTATAACGGCACCGACGGGAGGATTAGGGCTGGTAAGTCCAAGTCCATGCCGGGCCAGTTGGAGTGCATATTGCATCCAATGCTGATCGATCTGCTCCTGCATATGGGTATTGTAACAGTCTCTATGGCTCTGTCAAGATGAGTGCTTGAGTACTGTCTGTTTTTCTCATTCAATGATGTCTTTGCAGTATATTCAGAAATTCATCATCATCTGCCGTGTGGATAAGTTGATAAGTGTGGTAAACTGTTGATTTTAAGAATTATAGAATATGCTCCACTTGTGAATAAGATTGTGGAACAGCGGTATCAGAATTGTGGATATGAATTTATCCACATATTTATCGACAACTTATCCACACAGTTATCAACATGAATTGTGGATAAGTATGATATCTTGTTTTGTTTTAATGTGTTACGATATGAAAAACCGGCCTCATCCAGTAAAGGTGAGGCCGGTTGATGGAAGTGAGCGGGGATTTTATTCAAGCTCCTCGGGCTGGGCTACCTGTTTCTTCTTCACAGGGGGGCTGTAGAAGAAGCTGGCCGGTGTATCGACCACGATGGTGCAAAGACCGGCCAGAGGATAGGCCAGAATGGAGCTGAAATCGGCCGTCAGCTCACCGATATGGGCCAGCAGGTACGAATTACTTTCTGTCTGCAGCAAGCGGTGGGAGGACATCGTACGGAAATATTCCGGGGCGCTGGTCTTGGTTTCTATGGTTTTCACTTTGCCGGCAGGCAGCTCATCCACCCATTTGCGGTTGATGAAGCTGATCGCATGGCTATGTGTGTATTTTCCCTTGCGGATGCTTTCTGCCATGTCGGCGGGGATGGCGGCGTACACGGGGCTTGAATCGTCGCTATCGATGGAATAGCGCTCCGGGTGGCGCTTATCCGCCGGTAGCTGCTCCGGGCGCACCCAGGGTGCATTGTGGCGCTCTACGTAGGTTTTCTGGCCTTCCATATACCACTGCTTGCCGACGATATGAAGGGTGGGAGATTCCAGGGGAAGCAGTATGGCCTCTGCGCTGCGACCGAAGTCTGCCACTGAGACATGGCTGCAGACGCTGCAGGACGTGGTTATGAGTGTGCTCAGAATGCTCAAAGTCAGGAGAGTGAGTTTTTTCATATGCGTGATCAGATATTAATTTTCAGTTAGAAACTCGTGAAAAAAGACAAAGGGCGCCATGACAGGTATGGCAGCGTTGTACAGAATGGTGCCTGGCCAGTCAATAACGACCTGATCCAGGGTGCTGAGTATTCTGGCGCCTACCGGAATGGCCGTGGCACTGTTCTCTGCTGCCCAGGTAACGGAGGAACCACAGACTTGTGCCTTGATTTTGCATGAAACGGCTCCGGCAGGCCGGCTATCCAGCCACGGCGAAGAGATGCTGTCCAATTCTTCCTTGAGAACATCAAGCTGCGCATATCCATCCGTCTGCTGCAGCACTGTGGCTGTGCCGGCAGAGATTTCCTTGTAGACCGGTTCAGCGGTACCGGCAAGCTCTTCCAATATGGGTGTGTTGCTCTTGTTCAGGAAAATCGAATCGTGGATGGTGGGGTATATTTTTCGCAGGCTTATTCTGTTGATGGATAAGTAGTATTTGTCTCCGGCTCTGAGTAATTGAAAATCAGGTGCCAGATGATACCCGCTGTGCTGGCGGAACACTTCCTCGATGTTCTTATGAGTCTGCATGTACGCGCAGGATGTAAGTAAAACACTGCCGGTCAGCAGGCAGGTTCTGATAAAGGCGCGGATGGTCATGCCACCACTCTAGCATATTGACTTCGCTTTGTAAAGAAAACGCTTAAAAAATAAGGAATGTTCCACACGTGTCCCAAAGATTTTGTAGAGAATAGAAATATCAGCAACATTTTGGAA
>CALFTQ010000097.1 GCA_937916135.1 uncultured Verrucomicrobiales bacterium | reverse complement strand
CCCTCTTTCATCCAATTGATAAAGTTGGTCAGATAGCGAGTGCATGGTTTCTCTATTAGGTGATGAGCCAGTATACCCAAAACACACGAACCTATGATTGCCAGCGAAATACTCAAAAACTTGTTTTGGTCCATCCAACCGGGATATTCTGATTGAACATACCGGTATACAATTCGCTGAAACATCCAATGAGTTAAATAAATAGCCAAACAATATCTTGCAGCCACCGAAAATATCTTATGCTCAAAAAACTCAGAAATGAGCCCTCGTTTGGCGACAAACAGGCACAACAGCGCAACATGCCAAACCACTTGAATTACCCAGGCAGAATAGAATACCTCCCTATGAAAGCAGCCACATATGATATAAGATAAGACACCTAACTCTGCTGCGGTGTATACCATCCGTTTGCTTAACTGAATAGTCTCGTCACAAACGCGACGGCAGTAATGCGCGACTAAAATTACCCGTTGACATGCATGCAACGCCTCTAAGCAAGCCTTTATTAAGGAATCCGCCGAAAAGAGGCGCTCTATCTGCCGGATTTGGTCCTGTGGGTGAGTGAATTACCATAAGTAATGACACAAAGGATATCACAAACAAGGTGAGCAACAATTGTTTTCTATCCAATGCCTTCATTAGGCCAGTAAAAAATAATGTGCACCAGAACAATACGGCGATGTACCAGGCTGGAGCATTTGGTACATCCCCAATACCAAGGCCCATGTTTTGCAACATCCAAAGCCCCTGAAATGACTTCCAGCCACCACCGGCCAGCAATCCACCAAAGACAACCAGTGGCACGAAGCGGATGTAGCGATTGACGGCAAGATCCAGAATCTTACGGTCCGGGCGATATGTTACCGCGAGCAGATAGCCAGAAAGCAGGAAGAAAAACTGCACAGCCTGGCCTCCTGAATTCCAGATCTTAAAACTGGCAAAAAAGTGGGTCACCAATACAAAGAATGTAAAGAGCACTCGCAAGAATTCAACATTTTTCAGTTTCGGGAGTTTTTCTATGGGGCTGGTGTGCCGAGACTGCCACATGTCGCCTAGAACGAAAGTAAAATACACCGAAGATAAAAGGATGACAACACAACTTGTCCATCTTATTTGCTTCTTCCCCTCAATAGATAATGGAGCCTTATATGTCAAATAAGGGTCTCGATGTGTAGAAATAACACATGCCTTTTCATTCTCGACACGATAGCTCCAGATGTTCTTTGTGGTGAATCGCCTCAAATCCAAATCCGCACGTTCACGCCCGACGATTTGCAAATTGCTGAATTCGAACTTTCCTGGTTCCGAGCCCGTGTCGAGCCGGAATCTGGCAATTTTAGAACCAGTAGGAATGAAAACGGAAACATTCCCTTTTCCTTTCTGAATCCTCTCTATTATACTAGCTCCTTCAGTGAACGGAATGTCTGGGGCCGGGCAATAAAAGAGCTGAACGCTCAAATCCTTCTGCGCTTCATAATCAAACTGAACAGAAACGCCTTCTTTAAGCCACAATGATTTTGTGGCAAAGAGTGCTATCACGGTGAGGATAGCACTTGCTAATATCCTACCTATGCGGGGGGTGGTCATGGTAATTTCTGAAATGAGCGATTTACGAAGCAAGTCTGTCTCAGATGCGTGAAATCTAAGCTGCCGCCCTCCTTTTGACACGAATAAGCTATTTCATCTTGTTTTTTGTCCGGATGAGCGCAAACGTCTTATAGCATAATGCAGTGCGGGCTGTCAATCCGTTTTTTGCGCGATTTTGTAGCGTAGATGCAGCGTCCCGAGCGTAGCGAGGGCGCGGAGCGGAGCGACGCGAGCTGTATCGAAGCGGAAAAATCGCGCAAAAAATTCGCCGATGAGGGGTAGCCCTTCTGACGGCAGTATTCTGATGGGCTAAGGTTATCTAATCGTGCATGAGGGCGCTCTCGGTTGTAGTAGGTTAACCAATGAGCTGTTCATGAAGCGGTGCCCGGGGCTGGCGCAGCGGAAGGTGCGGGCGATTTCGGCGCAGGATTGTGCGCAGTATATCGAGATGGCGTTTGATACGCCGCGGCAGCGGCAGAAGGCGCGCTTAATCCTCAGCGGGGGATTCGGGACGGCGGTGAAGCGGGGCTGGTGCAGCGAGAATCCGGTGGCGAGGGTGGGGGCTCCGCGGGTGGTGGAGAAGCAGGTGCCGATTCTCACCCCGCAAGAGATTAAAGATTTGCGGCAGACTGCGGAGGCTTATCAAGGTGGCAGCTGTGCGGCGGCGGTGGGGATGATGCTCTACGCTGGCATCCGTCCGCATGAGGTGGCACGGCTGAGCTGGGTGCAGGTTGATTTTCGGGAGCGGGCGATTTATATTCTGCCACAGCACAGCAAGACGGGTGGTGCGCGGCGGGTGACGATTCATAAGCCGCTGATGAAAATTTTGCGTCGTTTCGAAGAGAGCACCCATGAGAAAAAAATATGCCCGGCAAACTGGCTGCGGCATTGGCGGGGTTGCGCCGGGCAGCTGGGTGGGACTCCCCCGCTCATCCCTGGCCGCAGGATGCGCTGAGGCATACCTTTGCGAGTTATCATCTGAGCCACTTCCGCAGCTATGCGGAGCTGCAGGTGGAGATAGGACATAGGGATGCTACGCTGCTGCGAACGCGGTATGTGGACCAACGAGGAGTGCGCGCCTCTGCCCAATTCTGGGCAGCGTGAAAGGAATTGACAATTGACTCTTGACGATCGACAAATGGAAAGTTAGCGCGCCCGGATGGCGCGGGGGATTGGAGTTCACTGGCGCGGAGCGGTTGTTTTCACTTTTCACCTTTCACGCGAGCGCGGAGCGCGAGTTTTCACGATGGAGATGGTGGCTTGATTTCCCAACTGTTGCTTTGTGGGCTTAGGTTTTGGTCTATTGGGAACCAGCCGCCGCTGCCTGATGGCAGCTTTGGCTTGGCAAGCGATATCCGCGAGCCGGGGCTCGCGGACGTGGGGCTTTATACCATATATCAAACTCTTGCTCCTGTTGGTGGGTCGAAGTCTTTAACCATGAAAAACGACTCGAATACGCCCGGCAAGGGGGGCCAGCTTGCCAGACTGGGTGTTTTTACCCTGGCCATGATTAACGTGTCCGCCATTGTGAGCTTGCGTGGCTTGCCGGCGGAAACGACTTACGGGCTGAGCTCGGCCTTTTACTATATCTTCGCGGCGTTGTTCTTCCTGATGCCGGTTTCGCTCGTGGCAGCGGAGCTGACGACGGGGTGGCCGCAGAAGGGCGGTGTGTTCCGCTGGGTCGGTGAGGCTTTCGGTGCGCGTCTGGGTTTCCTGGCTATCTGGCTGCAGTGGATTCAGACGACCATCTGGTTCCCGACGGTGCTGACCTTTGCTGCGGTTTCACTGGCCTTCATGGGCCCGAACCAGCGCTGGGACCATGCTCTGGCTTCGAATAATGTGTATGTGGTCATCATCGTGCTGCTGGTGTACTGGGCAGCCACCTTCCTGAACATGCGCGGCATGCGCACGAGCGGCAGTATCACGAAGTGGGGTGCCCTCATCGGCACGGTGATTCCGGCGGCGCTGCTGGTGCTCATGGGCATGGTGTACTGGGGGCAGGGGAATCCCATTGATATCAGCCTCGAGGCTCGCGATTTCATCCCCGATTTGTCGAACTTCAACAACATTGTGCTGGCCGCGAGCATCTTCCTCTTCTATGCCGGCATGGAGATGAGCGCTGTGCACGTGAAGGAATGCGAGAACCCCAGCCGCGACTACCCGCTGGCCATTGCCATTGCCTCGGGCATGACGGTGTGCATTTTCGTGTTCGGCACGCTGGCTATCGGCTTCATCATTCCGCAAGACCAGATTACGCTCACGCAGAGCCTGCTCATCGCCTTCGATAGGCTTTTCGATTACTTCTCAGCCTCCTGGATGGCCCCCATCATGGCCTGCTGCCTGGCGTTCGGTGTGTTGGCGCAGGTGGTGGCCTGGGTGGGTGGCCCATCCAAGGGTCTGCTGCAGGTGGGCTGCGCGGGGTATCTGCCGCGCTTCATGCAGCGCACGAATAAGAATGGGGTGCAGGAGGGCATTCTCATCATCCAGGGTTGCATTGTGACCCTGCTTTCGGTGCTCTTTGTGGTGCTGCCGAGCGTGCAGACGGCGTATCAGATTATTTCGCAGCTCACTATCATTCTGTACCTCATCATGTACCTGCTCATGTTTGCGGCGGGTATCTACCTGCGCCACCGCGAGCCGGATGTGCCGCGCGCCTTCCGTGTGCCCGGCGGTAAGTACCTGGGCATGTGGCTTATCGGCGGCCTGGGCATGCTGGGCAGTCTGCTGGCGCTGGTATTCAGCTTCATCCCGCCGGGGCAGATTCCCGTGGGCAGCCCTGCGGTGTATGTGGGTATCCTCATCGTGGGCACGGTGGTGTTTGCGGGCATCCCCTTCGTGATTTATGCCATGCGCAGGCGATCCTGGGCAGACCCGAAGGCTGTTGCAGAATTTGAGCCCTTCTCCTGGGAGAAAAAGTGATATCATGCAGAACGTGTAGTAAAGACTGCGGCAGACGCAGCGTTGAAAAAGAAACGCACTGAGATGAAAATCTCAGTGCGTTTTCGTAAACGTGGTTCCCTGTGTCAGAATTTGTGGTCGTCTCCGTAGCCGAAATGCTCGGCAATGTAGTCCACATCCTTATCGCCCCGGCCGGAGCAGTTGGCGAGGACGGAACCGCGACGCATCTCTTTGGCCTTGCGCATGGCAAAGGCAACGGCATGTGCGCTTTCCAGGGCGGGGATAATACCCTCGTAGCGGCAGAGCTTGAAGAAGGCGTCCACGGCTTCTTCATCGCTCACGGTCTCGTACTTCACACGGCCGATATCGTGCAGGAAGGCGTGCTCCGGGCCCACGGAGGGGTAGTCCAGACCGCTGGCCACGGAATAAACGGGGCCGGGTTCGCCATTTTCGTCTTTGAGCATGATGGAGTTGAAACCATGCATGATGCCCTCACTGCCGTAGTTGATGGAAGCCGAGTGCTCACCCAGGGTGGGGCCGTGGCCCAGGGGCTCCACGCCGTAGATATCTACGGGGTCGCCAAGGAATGCGGGGAACATGCCCATGGCGTTGGAGCCACCACCCACGCAGGCACAGACCACATCCGGCAGGTGCCCGGTCATCTCCTCGAACTGGTCGCGGGCCTCATGCCCCACCACCATCTGGAAGTCGCGCACCATCATGGGGAAGGGGTGTGGCCCCAGTACGGAACCGATGCAGTATATGGCCTCCTTGTAATCGCGCATATAGGCCTCGAAGGCGCTGTCTACAGCTTCTTTCAGGGTCTGCAAGCCGTGGGTGACGCACACCACGTTGGCGCCCAGCATCTTCATGCGGGTTACGTTCGGAGCCTGCTTGGCAATATCGACCGCACCCATGTGAATCTCGCATTCCAACCCGAAGTAGGCCGCTGCAGTGGCCAGGGCTACGCCGTGCTGCCCGGCGCCGGTTTCGGCAATAATCTTCTTCTTGCCCATGAACTTGGCCAGGAGCCCCTCGCCCATGCAGTGGTTGAGCTTGTGGGCTCCGGTGTGGTTCAGATCTTCGCGCTTCAGGTAAATCTGCGCGCCGCCGATGAGGCGGGAGAGCCGCTCGCAGTGGTACACCGGGGTGGGACGCCCCTGGAACTGCTTGCGGATGCGGCGCAGCTCGTTGATGAACTGTGCAGACTGGCAGATGTCGTTGTACGCATCAGTAATCTCCTTGAATGCGGGTTCCAGCTCCTTGGGGAGGTAGGCACCGCCGAAACGGCCATAGTAGCCGTTGGCATCGGGATATTGGCGAAGATAAGTACGGAAATCCATGACGGCGGGGATATTAGTGCATTTTCTCTGCTCGTGCAAGGCTTTTCCGTGACTTGTGGTGTTTTCAGTGTTGCTTGTGTTGTTCATGTTGTTATGTGAATGTGGGGTTGGGGGTACAAAAAAGGCCTGTCGTAAGTTCGACAGGCCGGTCATTCGATTTTAGCTGTGAAATGGCACAATAGCTCCTGGGTCCCTTACGCGTGTTCCTGCAGCAAGGGCCACCACCAACGGGCGATGAGGGAAACCATACTCATGTGCTCACGCGTAGTTTGCGCTTGTTTCCTCGCCTTGTCAAGCTGAAATTGCTACCAATTAGTTGTGCGGGCGCACGTGCGTGTCCCAAAGATTTGTAAGGAACAGAAATAGCAGCATCATTTTGCATGAAGCTCCCACTCTGCTCGATAAATGGGAATATGCAGAAGTATGAGGTACGAGGTGGGAAGTGCGAAGTATAAAGTCAGGCAGGCTGCGCCTGCAGGTGTTTTCTATTGATAACAAATGGCGAGCCGCAAGGCTCGCGGAACTTTCACTTCGTACCTCCCACCTCGTACTTCGTACTTTTGTCGGAACGACAAATATCAATTTATCGTTCTTTTGATTGCCGGAGCAAGAAGCGTGCGCCTTACGTAAATGCACGGCGGGCGACCTGTATTGCGTTGACTGTTATCAATAATGTTGACACGCTATGTGTTTTATGTTAAGTTCAGACGCAACCTACTGAAAGAGAAATGCGGAATACATTGAAGAATCTCCTCTCCCTGCTCCTGGTCGCTGTTTTGATGTTCGCCTCGCAGAGTTTTGCTGCGGCGGAGGCGGAAGTGGTGCAGAAATCCTCCTTTTGCGGCACCTTCTGGGCTCTGGCTCCGGCTATATTGGCCATCGTGCTGGCGCTGATTTCCAAGGAGGTGTATTCCTCCCTGTTTGCCGGTATTGTGCTGGGCGCCTGCTTTGTGACCCAGTTTTCATTCTTCGATACGGTGGATTTTGTGGTCAACAAGGGGCTCATGGCCGGCATGAAGGATACCACCGGCGTGTTCATCTTCCTGGTGATTCTCGGCGCTTTCGTCTGCATGATTAACAAAACCGGCGCCGCCCGCGCTTTCGGCGAGTGGGCGCAGACCCACGTGAAATCCCGCATTGGCAGCCAGCTGGCTTCCTTTGTGCTCGGGGTGCTGATTTTCATCGATGACTATTTCAACTGCCTGGCTGTGGGCAGTGTGATGAAGCCGGTGACGGATGCCAAGCGGGTATCCCGCGCCAAGCTGGCCTTTATCATTGATGCCACAGCGGCTCCCATTTGCATGATTGCGCCCATTTCGAGCTGGGCGGCGGCGGTATCGCAGTACTCCAGCGGCACCGGTTACAACGGGCTGGAGCTGTTCATTCACGCCATTCCGTACAATTTCTATTCGCTGCTCATGCTCAGTTTTGTGGTCATGCTGGTGCTGATGCGCTTTGATTTCGGCCCCATGGCGCGTTATGAACGCAATGCCATCAAGAACGGCGATGTGCACACCGTGGTGCCGGAGCAGGTCATGCAGGAGCTGGAGCACACCACGCCCGGCCGTGGCAAGCTGGTGGATTTGGTGCTGCCGGTGCTGCTGCTGATTGCGCTTGAAACCTTTGCCCTGGTATATGTGGGCGGCATTCTGGAAGGTAAATCCTTTGCGGATGCACTCAGCTCGACCGATGCTACGGTGGGTCTGCCCTGGGGTGCTGTCATTGCCCTGGTGCTGGTCGTGGCATTCTACCGCATGCGCGGAGTGCTGAGCTTCCGTGCGGCTATGCGCTGCATCCCCGAGGGGTTTGTGGCCATGGTGCCGGCCATCCTCATCCTTACCCTGGCCACCTCTCTGAAGAACGTGACCTCTGCTCTGGAAGCCCGCGAGTTCATCGCCTTCCACATGGAGCACAGCGCCGCCGGGCTGGTGAACTTCCTGCCGGCGGTCATCTTTGTGGTGGCTGGTGTGCTGGCCTTCTCCACCGGCACCTCCTGGGCCACATTCGGCATCCTCATTCCCATTGTGGTGAGCACTTTCGACCCCACCAGCCCGCTCATGTTCATCGGCATGTCGGCCTGCCTGGCCGGTGCCGTGGCCGGCGACCACTGCTCCCCGATTTCGGATACCACCATCATGTCCAGTGCCGGTGCGCAGTGCGACCACCTGAGCCATGTCTCCACCCAGTTGCCTTATGTGCTGCTGGTTTCGGGCATTTCGCTGGTGGCTTTCCTGCTGGCCGGCTTCGTGCAGAACTGGTTCATCGTGTTTCCTCTGGCCTTTGTGGGCCAGCTGGTTCTGCTGTTCGGCCTGAAGAGATATTTCACCCGCAAGCAGGCGGTTGAGGAGTAAGCGATGCTGGAGTTCCTGCTTGTTGTCGTGCTTTTCGGCTGCGGTGTGCCGCTGGTCGTGCATGAGGAGTGGCTGGAGCGTGGGCATCCCCGCTTTGTGCTCGGTTGGACCCTGGCTGCCGTTGCCGTGCTCGCGGCGTTGGGGCTCATGGTGCTCCTGTGAGTTAAACCCGGCTCCGAGAATCACAACTTCTCATTCTTAGAGGCAGTCACGTATACAAACACCCCCGCTTTCCGGAGAAAGCGGGGGTGTTGCTGAATGGGATTTCAGGGAAGATTACTTGAGAATCATCTTGAAGTCCACCACCACGGCGCGGTCGGCGGTGACGAGCACCGGGTTGCCGTCGATAGCGGTGATTTCGGGAATCTCGAGCACGAGCTTCTGCACCTTGGCCAGGGTGTCGGCCAGCGGGCCCACAGCCTTGGGAGCCTCGCCGCGCACACCGTTGAGGATGGTGCCGACCTTGGTCTCCTTGATCATGTCGGTGAAGTCATCGGCTGGCAGGATGCGCATGGTGGTGTCGCGCATCACTTCGGTGTAGATACCGCCGGTGCCGAACACCATGACGCGGCCGAAGTTCTTGTCGCTGTTCACACCGATGATGGTTTCGGTGGCCTTGGTAATCATCTCCTGGATGAGCACGGAAGCGCCCTTCAGGTTGAACTTGGTGATGGAGCCCCACAGGCCTTCCCAGGCCTCGGTGAAGGAAGCCTCATCATTGATGTTGAGGTAGATACCCTTCATTTCGGTCTTGTGCAGAGCATCGGGAGCGGAGAGCTTGAGTACCACGGCGTTCGGGAAGATGGTCTTGCAGAAGGCCAAGGCTTCTTCCTTATCAGTGAAGTTGCCGCACTTCGGGTAATCGATGCCGTAGTGGTCCATGAGCATGTTCACGGTGTCCTGGGGCAGGGAGGCCAGACCGGCTTCCTTGGCGGCGGTCACAGCAGCCTTGATTTCGGCGGGTACTTCGCCGGTCTCGCAGGTGGCCAGCTTCTTGCCGCGGAAAGCCATCTGGGCCTTCAGCAGACCGAGCAGGCGCACGATGTCGGCCGGGTACTCGTAGTTGAGAATCTTGGCCTTGTCGAGCAGCACGCGGCCCTCGTCCACACGGGCGCCACCCACGAAGGAGCAGTAGATGTTCACGTTGGGGTACTGGGGAGCCAGCTTGATGACGGCTTCGGCGGTGCCGGGGCAATCGGTCACGCGCTGCGGGGTGAGGAGCACGAGGATGTTCTTGTACTCACCGCTCTCGCAGAGCACCTTGAGGGCGGCCTCGTAGCGGTCGGCCTTGGCGTCGCCCACCACGTCGATAGGGTTGCCCAGGGAAGCCTCGGGGGTAAGCACGGCGCGCAGAGCCTCGATGGTCTTCTCGCTCGGGCGGGCCAGGTCGAGCCCGGCTTCTTCGCAGAGGTCGGAGGTGAGCACGCCCACGCCACCGGCGTTGGTCAGCACGGCCACCTGGCCGTCGAACTGGTTGTGGTTGCAGTACTGCAGCACCTCAAGCAGGCCGAAGAGCTCGCGGTCGTTGTAAGCCTGGATGGCGCCGGCACCCTGCAGGGCCATCTCGAGCACGCGGTAGTTCGGAGCCAGAGAGCCGGTGTGGGAAAGGGAAGCGGCCTGGGCCTTGGCGCTCTTGCCGGGCTCCATGATTACGCAGGGCTTGGTGTCGGAAACTTCCTTAATCACCTTGAGGAATTCCTTACCGTTCTTCAGGGATTCCAGGTAGAACACGAAGGCGTTGGTGTTGGGGTCGTCCTTCAGGGCGGCGAGCAGGGCGTCCTCACCCATCACGGCCTTGTTACCGATGGAGATGAAGTGGGAGAAGCCGATGCCCTTGCCGGCGGCCCAGTCCATGATGGCGGAGCAGTAGGCACCGGACTGGGAAATGAAGGCCACGTTACCGCGGGCGGGGAAACCATCGGCGAAGGAGGCGTTCACGTTGTCGAAGGTGGAGATGTGGCCGAGGCAGTTCGGGCCCAGCAGGTTGATGCCGTTGTCCAGGCACTTCTGGGCAATGCGCTTCTCGAGCTCCTTCTCACCCACTTCGGCAAAACCGGCGGTGATGATGGAGATGTTCTTGGTGCCGTTCACGATGCAGGCGTCAATTACGGCCTCAGTGAAGCGGGCGGGAACGAGGATAACGACCAGGTCCATGGGTTCAGGCAGGGCGTCCACGCTGGCGTAGCAGGGTTTGCCGCAGAGTTCCTGGCCAGCCATCTTGGGGTTGATGCCGTAAAGCTTGCCCTTGTAATCAGCGGAGATGATGTTGTTGAATACAACGGCGCCCAGCTTCGTGGGGTCGGCGGATACACCGACGACTGCAATGCTCTTCGGATTGAAGAATGTTTCGAGTGACATGGTTGTTGTTGTTATTTGGTTGAAAAATTGAAGAACCTGTATACACGGCTCCGCAGAGGATTGTAGCACTCCGGCCAACTGTTTGCAAGCAACTTTGCCATTTTTATGGCAAAGTTTTGGTGGAAATGGCTGATTTTACCCCATTAATCGGGGTAGGGAAGTTCGGTGGAGGTGCTATCCAGCCAGTTGTTGAGGATTTCCACGGCGGCGGCCTGGTCGATGATGGGGCGGAAATTCTTCGCCTTTTTGCCGGCCTGGTGCAGTTTTTCCTGGGCCACGGTGGTGGTCAGGTATTCATCCACATAGATGAGGGGGAGCTGGGGCAGGCGGGCGTGCAGTTTGTCGCCGAAGGAGCGCACCTTGGCGCAGGCTGTGCCTTCGGTGCCATCCATTCGGAGGGGAAGCCCCAGCACCAGGGTGCGGATGCCGCGCTCAGCCACCAGTGAGGCGATACGCTCCAGCGGCTCGGTGCGTTGCAGGTGGATGCTCTCCACCGGGTGCGCGAGGATGCCGCAGGCATCCGTGGCCGCAATGCCGATGCGGGCTTCTCCGTAATCTATGCCGAGGGCAGGGTGCATCAGACCAGGTTTTCCGGCAGGCCGGAGACGATGTTCTTAATCTTATCGGCCTCAGAGCGGCGGGCTACGAGCAGGGCATCGCCGGTGTCCACCACAATGAGGTCATCCACGCCCACCAGGGCCACGCGTTTGCCGGAATCGGTGAACACGATATTGTTGCCGGCCTGCACCTGGCTCAGCGGGCTGTTGCTCACGTTGCCGCCCTCCTGCTGCGGCAGGTACTTGCCCACGGAAATCCAGGAACCCACGTCGTCCCAGTCGAAAGTGGCTTCGAAGTTGAGCACGCGGTCGGCTTTCTCCAGCAGCGCAAAGTCAATGGAAATGGGGGTGAGCTGCGGGAACTCGCTGCCGATGAATGCGGGTAAGTCAGTGGCCGCAGTCAGGCGGTCGATGAATCCGGCGAGCTCTGGGCTGTGGGCGGCCAGCTGGCTGCGCACGTGGGCCACATTCCAGATGAACATGCCGGCATTCCACGAGAAATTGCCGCTGGCCAGGTATTCGGCGGCGGTGGCGGCATCCGGCTTTTCGCGGAAACGCACCACTTCATAGCAATTGTGGGTGAGGGTGGCATCCTCCAGCTTGCCGGCGCGCTCGATGTAGCCATAGCTGGGGCAGGCCCAGGTGGGTTTGATGCCGATGGTGATGAGCGCGGCTTCGCGCCCGGCCAGGGCGAGCGCATCCTCCGCCAGTGCGCGGAAGGCGTTATCGTCCAGGATGAGCGAATCGCTGGGGATGATGATCATGTTGGCCTGCGGGTCGCGGGCGGCAATGAGCCCCACACCCAGAGCCACGGCGGGTGCGGTGTCGCGGCGGGCGGGCTCGGCCACGATGTTTGCTGCGGGCAGCTCGGCGGCCTGGCGGCGCACCTCGGCCTCCTGCAGGTGGTTGGTGAGAATGAAGATGTTTTCTGCCGGCACCAGCCCCTTCACGCGGTCGATGGCCTGGCGCAGCATGGTGCCGCTGCCGAACAAATCGAGAAGCTGCTTGGGTTTGGCATTGCGGGAAAGCGGCCAGAATCGCGTGCCGCTGCCACCGGCGAGAATCAGCGCATAATTACTCATGCCACCGAGTATACCGCGCGCCTCCGGCGCGGTCAAGCCCGGAAAGCAATTTCGGCGCGCGAGAGTAAGATGCTTTACAACAATGGCCAATTGGGTTACTATTCCGGGGACGTGGAAGAGGATAAGTCCAGAATGCAGGTGTTGCTGCAGGTGAATCGTGAGCTGAATAAACGGAAGCGTGAGCTCATGGAGGTGACGTCGGCTGTGCTGGGGCGCCCGTTTGAGCTGCCGCTCCTGCCGGAGACGGAGGAGGAATGGGTGACAGCGTTCGGCACGAGCTGTGCGGTAGAGGACCAGGCATACCTGGATAGTTTGGAGCCGGCGAATCAGCATCTGCTGGCTGCATACGATGCGCATGATGCCGAAGCCATGAGCCGTGCGCTCGAAAAAGGCGCCGACCCTGATTTGCGACTCATCTGGGAGGGTGACACCCTGGCGGCAGATGCTGTGCTGAGCGGCTGGCCGGAAGCCACGGAGCTTCTGTTGGATGCCGGGGCTGACCCGATGGTCGAGGATGGCCGCTTGCTTATCCACCTCTGCTGCATGGGCGAGGCGGAACTCTTGCGCCGTGTGTTGCAGATGCCCGGTGTCTCGCCTGATTTTTCGGATGGATATGATTCACTTGCCGTGTGGGCTGCGGAAACGGGGCAGGTGGAGTGTCTGCGCGAGCTGAGGGCTGCCGGGGCTGATTTGCTGGCGAACGACGGCAAGGCGCTCTGCATGGCGTGTGCGGCCAATAAAGTGGAATCTGCCCGCTATCTGCTGGAGGAATGCGGCGCGGATACCGAGTTGGAATACGATGACTGGACCCCGCTGGATCATGCGGCGGCTCATGATTCGATGGAATGCGCGAAACTGCTGCTGGAGGCCGGTGCGAATCCGGAGCACGAAGATATCTGCGGCCGGACTCCCGTGCAACGGGCGGATTCGGAACGCATGCGTCAGTTGCTTGACCATTATTGTTTAAATCCGCGGTGCTGATAGATGAAGGGACACTTTATATTCTTTCTGGTGGCCTCCATCGTCAGCGGAGAGGATAGTTTTTGCGCCTTGGCTGGATAAGAGCAGGATAAGTAAGACACTTGTCCTGGCGGGGGCTCTTTTTCCTTGACAAATAGGGAGAAAGATTGTATTATTGCCCTGTTGTAAGAAGAATCAACTTGCCCTGCTATGTACGAGTATCCTTTATTGACTGAACAGTATTTATATGCCGCCGAGCCAGAGTTCGGGGAGCGCGCCTCTGCCTGGGATGTGGCCATGGGCTTGCAGGCGGTGGATGGCCTTGAGGTTTCTGAATACCTGCGCGAGGTTGCCGGTGACCAGATTGAAGGTCTTATTTCCTTCGATGAGGTACACCGGCGGCTGGATTCCTATTACTCGGAGCAGGGTGGCGGGTGCAGCATGAGCGATGAGGCGGATAAGGTGGCTGCCAACATAGCGGAGTTGCTGAATGAAACGGCCTTCCATTTCAGTCCGGCGGGCTTTGCTGCGATTCACAAGCGCCTTTTCCACAATGTGTTCAAGTTTGCCGGGAAAATGCGCGAGTACAATATCACCAAGCGCGAGTGGGTGCTGAATGGCGATACGGTGCAGTATGCCCACGTGTCGGATATTATTATGGCGCTGGATTATGATATGCAGCGAGAGAAACGCTTTTCCTTTGCCGCCTTGTCGCAGGACAAGCAGGTGGAGCATATCGCGCATTTCATTGCAGATATCTGGCAGGTGCATCCATTTCCGGAAGGTAACACCCGCACCACGGCGGTATTCTGTATCAAGTATCTGCGCTATCTGGGGTATAATGTGAACAATGTGCCCTTTGCCCGGCACTCGCGCTACTTCCGCAATGCACTGGTACGGGCCAATTACACGAATGCCCCTGCTGGAGTCGGGGTGGATTACTCATTCCTCATCATGTTTTTCCGGAATCTGCTTTTTGACGAAAGCCACACCCTGAAAAGCCGTTACCTGCATATCCATTGCGAGCGCAAGGAAACGGAAACAGGACAAGATGCAGGGCAAGTAGCAGGACAAGGGGAGGGACAAGTGGCAGGACAAGTTCAGCTCCCTGGGGAGAACATCTGCCGGCTAGTGCGGGTGCTGGGCTCCGGGCAGATGTCGGTGCGCGAGTTGATGACGGGAGTGGGACTGAAAGGGCGCGACAACTTCCTGAACAAGTACCTGACCCCGGCTCTGGAGGGCGGGTATCTGTGTCTTCTGTACCCGGACAGCCCCCGCCACCCGAAGCAGAAATACCGCCTCACGCCGCGCGGCTGCCTGGTGTGGGACAAGCTGCATGGCTGATAAATTGATGTTTGAAAGGACAATGTACAAAGGACAAAGGTAAGCATCTGATGAAACAAAAATTTTGACAGATAAGCTAAAATGAAGGGATATGAACTTTATTCCTTCAAACCGCCCTATTCACATTTGTGTCCGACCTCATGATCTGCGTTACGGAGCCCGCTTCCTTCTAGCGCAAGCCCGCAACAGCCAAGAGAAGTTCGACTATGATGGATTCTATGTCTACACACATGCTTATATGACGGATGCATCATTACAGATGGATGGACAGCCTACAGCAGCTGGCTGGAGGCTCAGGGAGAAAAGCGCATTCCTCAACAACTCTGCTGGGCACACAACTGCCACAAATTCGTGGAGTGCGCCAATAGTGGGGTCGACAAGGACTGGTGTAACAAAGTCATCCTGAAACTGGCAGAACTGTACCGGATAGAAAAGGAGCTCCGTATAGAAAAGGGAGTCGACAAGAAGCGCATCCTTGAACGCCGCACGCTGGAGTCCCGCCCCATCATTGAGGAGTTTTACGAGATGCTGCGGGAGAAAGTAGAGCAGGATGAACTCTTCATGGATGAAAAGCTGCGGCTTGCCATAGGATATGCAGCGACTGCGCGTCAGGCCGCCTGTCTGTATCTGGACCACCCGGACCTCCCCATAGACAACAATGCAGCCGAGCGCTCAATCCGCCCGCTGGCCATAGGAAGGAAAAACTTCCTCTTCATCGGAGCGCCTGATGCCGGAGAAACCTCTGCCATCCTCTACACTATGGCCGAAGAATGTCGACGTTGCAAAGTTAATGCTAACGAAACGCTTCAAACGCTGGCCTCCGGTTATACGGGTGATTATCTTGCTCTCTTGCCTCAGAAAAGCGATGCTGAGCTATAAAACCCGCCCAGCATCGAATGCTTACGTTTCTGAGCACAAAGAGAACTGCGGGAGCACAGGACCCCCGCAGTTCTGTTTGTGCATCCGCATCCGGTATAGGTGGTTTTATTGCTGCCCGTTGCTGCGGCAGCAGTGGTGGTGGTTGTTGGCACGGCGCAGCTCATTGATCCAGAGCAGGGTGAGCCCCATGGTGAGCCCTAGCAGCACCACTGCATTGGCGGCGCATATAGCCACCTTGCAGCACCTGCGGTGCTGCTTGTCGGCCAGCCAGTTCTCCACCTTCTCCTTTGTTTCCTCAATTTTTTCTTGGTCCATGTCGGTGTGACCCCGCAGACGGCCCGATTCTCGCAAAAACTTATATCGAAACTGAAAGTCAGGGTTGACTCCGGCGGCTGCACCTGCTAAGCTGCCAGGCAGAATGAGACTACGTATTTTATCCACCCTGCTTGGTCTGGCGGTGCTGACCACCTGGGTGCCCCTGGCAGAGGCGGCTCCTGCTTCATTGGTAATGAAGGGCAAGGAAAAGCCCGGGCGCTGCTGCGGCAAGCTCTCCCCTGTGGCCAGTGCGTTGAAGGAGGCCGGGTATCTTTCCGGGCTCCAGGCCAAGCCCCACGCCAGGTATTACATTTTCTTCTGTTCCGCTTCCTGGTGCGGCATCTGCCAGCAGATGCTGCCGCAGGTCATTGAACAATATGAGCAGAAAATCAGCCGGAGCGAGGATGTGGAGCTCATCCTCCTCAATCATGACCAGAGCCCCGGGGCAGGTCGCGAGTATATGGAACAGCATGCCCCCATGCTGCCCGGCGTGCTGGTGCATACCCTGCGCCTGGCGGCCAAACCCACATACAAGTACATCCCCGCCTGTTTCATCATGACCGCCGGGGGTGAGCTCATTTCTGCCGGCGGTGGAGATGTGTTCCTGAACTGGGAAAGCGAAATCCAGCAGAAACCTGAAAAAACGACCAGTGATAACAAGCTCCAGCATAGATAATTTCGAAACCATGGACCCTCAGCTACTTCTCGAGCACCTGTACCGCACCAAGGCCACCCTCCGCCAGTGCCAGCGCGAACTCCGCTTCGGTGGGGACAATGTGGAAACGCTGGAGCTCACCATCTCCCGCGCCGAAAAATGGCTGGAGGAAGGCATCGAGGCCAATCTGAAAGCCATCGGGCAAATGGCTGAGTATGCTACCCTCACCACCCCGGTGGAAATCGACGAAATCATTTCTCAGGCCGTGGCTGGGGTGGAGGCGCAAGGCACAAAAAATGACTGATGGAGTTCGGCCTTGCTCTGGATCTGATTTTTGTACCCCTGCTGGGCATCGTCACGGTGTACGGCCTGTGCTGCGCATGCCGCGCCCTGGTGCGGCGGGAGCGTGATTTCGGCCATTGGCTGGGCTTCTGGGGGCGGTTCATCCTGCTGGCCATGGCGGTGCAGGGGGCTTACGTCTGTTACACCGGCAGCGAGCAGGATTTGCGCCGCTACGAGGATTTCATGGCAAATGGGGTGCCGGCAGAGGGCGTGGTGATAACATCTGTCCACAATCCGGGGGCGAGAGGGCGCCGCAATAGATTCGACTCCGTGATTCTCTACAGAACCGAGGCCGGAACCCCGTATTACCACACCCTGCGCAGCGGCTCGCGCCGCGATGCCCAGGAAAAAGTAAGCCTGCGATATAAGCCGGAGAATCCGCGCGAGGTGCTCATCATGGCGTATGATACCTCAGCCCGCAACGCCCGGTTCCGTCGCGCTCTCTCCTATATCCTGGCCGGCCTGGCCCTGGTGGCCCTGGTGATGCTGTGTTCGTGCTTCCGTTTTGGCCGGGAGTCTGCATTGCCGGAGTGAACATTCGCAGAGCACGGTGAAAAAAACGGGCTTTGTTTCGTGAGCGGGTTACAGGATGTACCGCATTTTATCTGCCGTGGTTTTGAAGCTCAGCACAGTGTTGAGCCGCTCGTTTTCCAGCAGGGAGACGAAGCGGCCTTCTTTCACCATGGTGCGCAGGCCGGGGTCGCGGAAGAGGTCGAGCAGGCGGGTGGGCTGGGGGATGCCGCGGCCGGCCAGCTGGGTGTTGTAGAAGCTGGTGAAGGTGGGTTCATCCAGCGTGCAGCCGAAGGCTACCAGACAGGCCAGGTTGGTCTGGGCGGGGTCATCGATGGGGTCGAGGCTCTGCATCCAGCCGGTGATTCTGGAACTGCGCAGGGCTGTGGAGACACGGGTGAACCATGGCACGGCGGGCATTTCCACGGCGGGGTTGGAGATGCGCTGCATCTGGGCGGCAGCCAGTTCGTGGTAGTAGCGGATGCGGCACACATTGCCGTAGTAGCAGATGCCCATCATGGTGACCCAGAGCATGATGAGGCTCATGAAGATGGTGGTGAGCACACCGCCCAGCCCGAACTTTTTCTTGAAGGAGAAGAGCTGAGATATCCACACCATGCCGTGGAAGAATACCAGGAAAATGAAGATGGCCACGCTCCAGGCCAGGGCCTGCACCATCCACTGCTGCGGGGAGTCGGTGAGGAAGGCTACGTAGGTGAAGCCGTTTTTCTGCAGGAACATCCACGAGGCTACGGCTCCGGAAACGGCCAGGGCGAGCAGCACCATTTTGATGACGCCCTTCATGAGCGCAAAGAGGAAGATAGCCACGGCGATGATGCCCAGGATGGTGAGGATGATGTGTGAGGTTTCCATATGTTCGAATAGAGAAGGGGTGGGGAAATCAGCGGATATAGTTCTGCAGCTGCCGCGCGGCTTCGGCGGCAGGGGCGTGCTGCGGGTCAAGCTTCAGAGCTTTCTGCATGGCGCGCAGGGCGGGGCGGTACTGCCCGATTTCGATGAGGCTGAGCCCCAGGCGGTACTGCACCTCGGCATTCTGCGGGTGCTCGCGGGCGCAGGCCAGCATCTGCTTCAGCGCATCCACCGGGCGGTTCTGCTGCGCAAGGAACACCGCGTAGTCCATGCGGGCCACGGCGCTGGCCGGGTCGCGCTCCACGGCGCGGCGGTACTGGGCATCGGCCGTGGCGGCATCGCCCCGGGCACTGGCCAGCATGGCCAGCTGCATGGCGCCGGTGGGCTGGTCGGACTGGTGGGTGGCGGTCTCCAGCATTTCCTGCAGCACCGGGTGGCCTGCCGGCAGGTTCGGGAAGAGTTTCCATCCGGCGGCGTGGCGCACGCTGCGTGTCTTATCCGCCAGGGCCTTGCGGGCGGCTTCACCCCCCAGCAGCTCCACAGCGGCGGCTCGCACCAGGGCATCCGGGTCCTGCGTGGCACCCAGGGCCACGGCCTGCACCTCCGGGGTGAGGGGGAACTCCGCCATGAGCCCCAGCAGGGTGGCCCGCCAGGCGGCAATTTCCTCAGCCTTGTAAGCAGCCAGCAGCTCCTGCACGCTGCCCTTGCCCTGCAGCGCGTGACCCGCGGCCCGGAAACGCTGGCGGTATTTGCCCATGCGCTCCTCCTTGTAGCGCTTTTCCAGATACTCCATGCACCACTGGTGGTCCTTGTCCTTGTGGCAGTTCAGGCAGGCATTCGGCACCCCCAGCTCGATGCTCATGCGCGGGTCCGGCCAGTGCAGCCCGTGGTCGCGGCGCGGGTCGCGGCCCATGTAGGTCATGCGGGGCATGTGGCACTCGATGCAGGGCATCGCCTTGCCGCCGCAGAGCTTGTTGTGGCTCACCTGCGGGGCCAGCACGCCGTTCACCACCTTGTTCGTGCCGTGGCACTGCAGGCAGAGCTCATCATTCTCCGTGGGCTTGTTCACCTTGCCGGAGTGCGGGTCGTGGCAATCGTAGCAGGTCACCCCCGTGCGCCCCATCCTGTGCAGGCGGAAGCTGGTCTCGCTGTAATCCTCCTCCCACTGCAGGCCGTTCGGGTAGAACACGCCGGGCACCTTCGGCAGCTCCAGTCGGAAATGTTCATCGAACTTATCGCCCACCGTGAACTTGCCGGTGAGCTCCTCGCGGCGGGCATGGCAGCTGGCGCAGTTGTCATCGTGCTGCTCCGGGGTAAGCTTGCGGTCGCCGCGCGCCACCAGGCACCCGTCCTCTGCATCCGGCGTGGCAGAAACCTTGTGGCATTGGATGCAGGTGATACCCGGCTCCTGCCAGCTGGCCTTGAACGTATCCGTAGCCACATCGTAATTCTTCCGGAACCCGCTCATGTGGCACCAGGCGCACTGGGATTCCCAGTTCATGCCGCGCCCCGTCCAGTGGCCCCACTCGCCCGGTTTGCGGATGGCGCCGCCGCGCTCCTGCTGCAGCGCATCATCGCGGAACACATCGAACCACTCCTTGCGCTCCACATCCCAGGCCGCGCTGGGCGTCTGCAAGCCGCCATCCTTCCAGCGCAGCAGATACTGCACCAGCGGCTCGCGACCAATCACCCCGCCCACCGTGTACACCTTGCCCGTGGCTACATCCCGCATCTGGAAAACACCCGCGGCATCCCGCTGCATCTCCAGCTCCATGCCGTGCGCCCTGATGCGCTGGCCCGCGAATGCCTCGGCATCCAGCGCTGCTTGCGGATGCCGCCAGGCCCAGGCGTGGTCACTGCCGGCCCACTCATCATATTCCTTGCGGTGGCACTCCGCACATTTCCGGGAAATCGTCAGCGCGGATTCATCCCAATGCTTCCGCTGCTCCTCTGCCGCAGAGCAGGGGAGCAACCCGGATAAAACCAGCACGGAAAGTAGCGTTCGCATACCCGCATTCTACCACACCCCCGCACCACCGCGCAAACGCAATCCGACCCCGCCCATGTCATACCCCGCCCCATTTTTCGCGGCTATTTTTCATTTTAGGCTTGCCTTTCCTGGCCGTCTCTGCTAGACTGCCGCCACACGCACGGGTAGCTCAGTGGTAGAGCGGCTGTCTTACACACAGTTGGTCAGGGGTTCAAATCCCTTCCCGTGTATTCACGAGCCTGCTTTCCGATACGATTTGGAAAGCAGGCTTTTTTAGTTTGTCGCCCTATATTTAAGGGTCAATAGCAAAAAGTGTGGAATTTGAATTTTCATATCACAATGTGCCCACAT
>CALFTQ010000096.1 GCA_937916135.1 uncultured Verrucomicrobiales bacterium | reverse complement strand
TGACGGACAAATTGGAATTTGTCGGGCCAGCGGTAAGCGGAAATTTGAGCCCGCAGGGCGGCAGAATCATAGCCCAGCGTGGAGCCGCAACGCGGCGGAACGCTGGGTTTGGAATAAAAAATAACCGGAACCCCGACCAACGTGGAGGGGTGGCAGGGAAGCGCAGCTAAAACACTAAGCCGAAGCTTCTGCCACCCACTCCGCTACGCTCCGGGGTTCTGATATGTTTTTCATTTTACCCAGCGTTCCGCCGCGTTGCGGCTCCACGCTGGGCTATTATTGTGTCGCCCTATCGGGCTCAAAATTCCTCGGGCTTTCAGCCCGACAAATTCCCATTTATTGATACGTTTCGAGTTATTAGAAGCTCCCAATTGTCCATCCCATTAAACTCTGATATATCAATCCTTTCACTAGCCGGGGAGGAGGAGAGAAGCCGGTAGATTAAATATCACAGGATGTTCTACTTCTTCTTTTTATAAGAAGGCTCGGCTTCCTCGGCCTTGAAGTTGTAGAGCGGCTTGAAGATATCCACCACATCCACCGTGGGGCCGATATGCCTGAGGATGGCATCCATGCCCTTGTACGCCATGGGGGATTCATCCAGCGTGCGGGCGGTGACCGAGGTGGTGTAGACACCCTGCATCTGGTTCTGGAAATCCTCCAGCGAGAGCTGCCTGAATGCCTGGGAGCGGCTCATGAGACGCCCCGCGCCGTGGGGGGCAGACTGGTTCCAGTCATCGTTCCCCTTGCCGGTACCGAAGATGCAGCCATCGCGCATGTTGATGGGGATGAGCAGTTTCTCACCCGCGCGGGCAGAGATGGCCCCCTTGCGCACGATGTTGGAATCGTGGTCGATGTAATTATGCGTGGTGTGGAACATATCCAGCACCTCCAGCCCGAGACGGCGCACGATGATATCGGCCATGACCTCGCGGTTGCGCAGGGCAAACTGCTGGCAGATGCGCATATCGTGCAGGTAGCGCTCGCGGGCCTCGCCCTCCAGGTAGCAGAGGTCGGCGGGGATATCGGGCGTGGCGGCATTCCACGCTGCGCGCTGTGCCTTGATAGCGGCGGCAATCTCGCGCTGGCGCCCCTGGGCCTTGAGCTCTGCAATGAGGGCAGCCTCGCGCTCCTCGCGGTCGGCGCAGCCGGCATGGCGTTCGATGGCCTCCTGCTGGTAGATTTCGCACACCTGCTTACCCAGGTTGCGGGAGCCGGAGTGAATCACAAGGTAGTAGTTGCCCTGTGTATCGGCATCCACCTCCACAAAGTGGTTGCCGCCCCCCAGCGAACCCAGCGAGCAGAGCAGGCGCTTCACCCGCTCCAGCTGTGGCAGGCAGTGCAGCGCATCCAGCGCTTCGAAAGGCTCCACCGGCTCAGCGTGCACCTCCATCCCGCTGGGGATGTTGCGGTGCATTATCTCATCCAGGGCCGCAAAATCCGGTTTCTGCTTACCCAGGTTCAGTGTGAGCATGCCGCAGCCGATATCCACGCCCACAATGTTGGGAATCACCTTATCACCCAGGTCGGCGGTGAACCCGATGACACAGCCCTTGCCGGCGTGCACATCGGGCATGATGCGCACCTTCGCCCCGGCAAACGCAGGCTGCGCCAGAAGCTTTGCAATCTGCTTCTGCGCCAACTCATCCACCTCATCGGTGTAAATTTTCAGATTTTTCATAACAGTTATATATTATTTACCAATGGTTATCTGTTTTCCGCCTCCCGACAGAACAACCTTTGTTTCTCAACGCTCACGGCAGGAGCTGCAACGAATCTCTCCGCAGGGGTAGTTTTGATAACAAACACAACTGCCCACCTGGCAGCTGCGGGGGTGAGTTTAGCACGTCTGTTCACGTAGTCAAGTCATTTATAAAAAATTATGCATCTGTCGCAAACTTACCTTGCAAAACCAGGCAGCAAATGCTAGCATCAAGAGCTTTCCATGAAACTTCGTCACGCCCTTTTTCTGCTCTGCTTTTCTCCGCTGACACAGGCGGCCCTGCTGCACCATGATGTCGATCTGCTCACCTACACTGATTTCGGGCAGAACCGCGGGCGCTACAGCACCACGGAAGTGAACGAACTGCTGGCAGAACTCAATAAAAACGGAGTCACCATCCGCTACACGGGCGGGCAGGATGCCTACACCCTGCCACAGGAGATGATAAGTTTCCAGAACGTCGTGGACAAAGGCAACTCTGCCGCCATTGGCTACGGCTTCGTGGCCTCCGTGCAGCACCTGACTGGTGGCGACGAAGTATGGCGCGTGCAAAGCCCCACTTTCAGCGTGCGCAACCTGGGAAATGACCACGCCATTCAATACCAGGGTATCGAATACGGCGCATCCGACACCTTCTGCCTGACCCCGGAGGCAGATTACAAGCTCATCCGCCTGAGTAAAGTGGTGACAGATGCTGCACCGGCAGCGCTGTACCAGTATGGAACAGGGCTGGGCGAAGCGCCGCTCTACAGTGCAGGCGCCGGCGACCGATACAAGATATCTTCCACCGGCTCGGCCACGCAGGTTCACTGGTGGAGCCAGAGCATAGACGGCAGCATCATGTCCGTTTCAGGTGCTGGCCCCCTGAGCGAGAATTACGGAACCAAGGATGCCCGCGGCTGCACCGATGACAGTTTCATCATCCAGACCACAGTAGACAGCTGGGGGAGCGAGGGCATCACCACGGCAGACCCGCTCCCGGCACTCGAATTTGCCGGAGATTCCGGCTCACCGGTCTTTATCTGGAACAGCACAAGCGGACACTACGAATTCATCGGCTCCAACCAGGCAAACGATACCGAAAAAGGCATCAACCAGATAACGGCAGCCCCGCAGTGGACCGCCGAAACGATGGCCAGCTTCGATAAAACAGCCGCCTTGGGCACCGACCACGCCCTGAAGCTGATGCGCAGCGACTCACCCGCTAAAACGGTGACCGACTCTGCCGGCCGCACCGGCACCGCCACCTATGCCGCCCTGAGCAGCGGCAGCAATACCACGCTCACGGAGTTTGCCGTGCTGGCAGAGGGCAGCGCCACCTGGAAATCGCTCTCCGGGCTGAAAGATTCCGCCACCTGGTATACCTACGGCGCAGAATACCTGAACGCCGCCAAAACTGACCTTTTCCTCACAGAGAACCTGGTGCTGAAAGCACAGGATACCGCCACCTACACCATCACAGTGGAGGAGGACATCGATACCGGCATAGGCTACCTGCAATTCAGCAAGACCGCCGCCACTGCCGATTTCAAGCTCACCGCCACCAACGGTGCGCAGCTGGACACCGCCGGGTACATTGTGGATGCCGGGGTTACCCTCACTACCGAACTGACCAACAGCGATTCCGCCAACGTGCGCGAATGGCGCAAAGTGGGCGAAGGCACCCTGGTGCTGGCCGGCAGTGGCCAAAATGAGATTTTCCTGAACCTGGGGGGCGCCGGCACCACCCGGCTGGAGCAGAAGGGAGGTTACGCTGCCTACAGCGTGCTGGCCAACACCGGCAGCAAGGTTGTGCTGGAAGACGTGGGACAGATTGCCACGCACTTCACCTCCGGCAATGGCGGCAGCGTCCTCAATTTCAATGGGATAAAAGACTGGCAGGAGGGTACCCACTTTGACATTCACGCCCTCACGCAGGATGCCATCTTCACCAATGAAAGCGGCCACACCACCCTGCATTTCAACCAGGGCGGCACCTTCAAAGGCTCTTTCACCGATTCCTCTACCGGCGCCATGAGCATCCGCTACGAAGGCACGGAGAAATGGGAGCTCAACAGCATTCACACCAACATGCAGCATGCGGATAGCGGGCTCACCGTGGCCAGCGGCCACGTTTCCCTGGCCGGCACCCTCACCGTGCATGCCAACGGCTCCGTGCAGGGAGAGGAAGAGACCTACCGCTACAGCAACGAAGATGACTGGCACTATGCCGATGCCACCATGAATGTATGCGTCGAAAACGGCGGCACATTCGAGCTGAACAGCCACGCCCGGCTCACCGGCAAGGTGGAGGTCAGGGACGGCGGCACTTACCTCATGCGCGAAGGGGTGCGCCACGCCCAGGAATACATCGAAGGCGGCTACCAGCTTGAAAACACTGCCGATATCGCCGCCTACTATGGGCACCACGGTGCCACGCATCTGGAAAGCGGCTCCACCCTCTGCATCTCCTACAATGAGGGAGTAAGCGTTGAAAACAACTACGCCGGGGCGCTCACCGGCAGCGGCACAGTCGAAGTTGACCTCGGCGGTTCGGAAGCCGGCTTCCGCGCCTCCGGAGACTGGAGCGGATTCAACGGCAATATCCGGCTGCATGATGGCACACTCCGGCTCGGTGAGGAAGAGGCCCTCTGTCTCCGCGCGGCAGACAGCAGCCAATCCGGCACCCTGCAGCAAATCAGCATCGGGCGGGATTCCGGCAGCGTCTCCATCACCGGCAATGGCCAATCCACTCTGGAAAATGTCCACCTGGCACTGGAAAACACGGAGCTTTCGCTCAACCTCAACCAGCTTGTTCTGCAGGCTGACTGCCAGGTGGATTCCGGCATCTCCACCGTGAACCTGACAGACTCCCAAATGAGTCTCACGCTGAATGAAAGCGGCACCGCAGAGGAGCAGATGCTCATGCTCAGCACCAGCGCACTGGCTAACTTCAACATTGCGGATAGCGCACTCACCTTCATGATGAACGGAGTGGAAAATCCCCTGCTCTACGACACGATTATCCTCAGTTTTACCGCACAGGAGGTTGCAGAAGACTGCGTATTCCTGGCAAGCTTCTACCAGAACCCGGATTGCAGCATCGAAGGTATCCTGCAACCGGCCACCGCCGCCGCTGCCCAGGTATACACCCTCGTGTTCGACATGGCGCAAATTCCAGAACCGGCTACAAGCACACTTTCCCTGCTGGCTCTGGCCGCTCTTGCTGCCCGCCGCAGAAGACACTGAAACAGCTCTGCCTCTCAGCATGCATACCAGGTTTTATCACTCCGGCAATTAAAGATGAATGCATTACACATATCGGCGGGGGCAATAAATTGATGTTTGTCGTTGTCGGGGCACGGGACTTCAGTCCCGAAATAACGGTGCTTCCAATCGGGACTGAAGTCCCGTGCTCCGACAGAATTCCCCCACAAATTCCCATTTATCGAGCTCAATATCCAGCGCGCACGAGGATTCACATGCCGTTCTTCTCAAACAACTTGCGCAGCAGAATCAGCAAGGGGTGAATAGACGTTACGGAGACAGAGTCGATATCATGGGCGCCCAGGTAAAGGGAGGCGGCCCCACCGGGATAATGCACGCTGTGCCTCAGCCGGCCGCCGTAGGAGAATACCTTGCGGGAAGTGACATGGCACACACGGTGCTGGGTGATGACGCAGGCATCCTTCTCCGTGGGCACGAGAATCAACACACAAAACGCAGCAATAACCAGATAAATCGCGCCCAGGAAACAGGCAGCGGGGAGCGTCCTGGTATCCAGCCAGCAGGCAGCGCCACCAGCCCCCAAGGCAGACAAGGCCAGAAGCAGTACCAGCAGGGTCTTGCGGCTCTGGCGCGGCGATTGCAGCTGCCGGGCCGCAGCTGTTTTTCCCAGCCATTGCACCTGCTCATCGGCACGCAGCTCCTGCTGCATGCGCTCCCGCAGCCGCGGCGGCAGCATCTCCCAATCGACCGGTGCAGCAGGAGAATCAGGCAGCGGCGGCACCTGGGCAGCCAGTTCGTTGAGCAAGGCTTCCACCCGGCGGGGTTCCGGCACAAAGGCGAAGCAGGCCTCCTCAAATCCGCCCTCCTTTTCCGGCAACTGGAAAAAGAGGTGTCCGGTGCCATCGAGGCGCTGCTCCAGGTGGCGGACCATGCCTGGGAGCAGCGGGTAGGCTCTGATGCATTCGCCCGGTTGCAGAATCATGGCGCGGTGGGTCGTGAGCAGGTACACTTGCTTCCTCAGCCGCCGCCTGGCACCAGAGGTCGACATCATCCAGCCCAGCAGATAAAACAGCAGCAGAACTATATATGCCACCAGCAGCGACGCCGTCGATGTACTCCCACGCAGCCAGCCCAGGAGCACCAGGACGCTGAACGCAGTGATGAAGAAGAAGCAGGACAGGACGAAGCCCTGTTCCAGCAGTTTCTCCAGGCAGGTAATCCAGCCCCAGCGGCACACACTCGCGCGCTCCATGTAGCGGCATTCCTCCCCCGGCAGCAAGGTCCGGCTCAGCATCTCCTGATCCACAGGCTTTAAATCATCCACTCGCATTGTCTTCGGTCAGGGGCAGTTCAGTTTCTTCTCCGCATCGTCAATCAGGCGGGCAATGCGGAGGGCATCGGGCACATGGAGAAAACCCTTATCTTCCGATACACGGTGGCCATAGGTGAACTCCATGACCAGGTCGCCACGGCCGGCGGGGCGCTGCACGCGGGCGGTGATGATGCCGGGCTCCAGCGGCCAGGCATGGCGCTGCACCCCGCGCCACCAGTTCGCGCGATAGACCAGGATGCGGCGGTCAGTGAGCAGGTAAAGCGTGCGGCGCAGGCGGCGCTGCTGCAAAATGGGGAACAACAGCAGGAGCGGGCACAGCACCGCCAGCAGGAAGAGCGGCAGCGTGGCACTGTTCACCACCGGCAGCTGCGGGCGGCCATGCCACAGCACCCTTTCCCCCGGCAGCAGCTCTGCCTGCAGTCGCGTCTGTTCCTGTTCTGTCATCATGAGTTCTGAATCAACCGGGCTACGTACTCAATATCCGGCACGGATTGCAAACCGAAAGGCACCTTACCCCACCGGCTGCGGATCTGAGCATTGTATCCGAAAATCAAATCGCCGCTGCCATCCTCCTGCACCGTATAGCGCTTCAGCAAACCGGGTTTCAGCGTCCAGCCATCCATCTGCAAGCGTCCTGACCAACCGGGAGCCACCACCATCACGCGCTGGTTCGTGAGCAGCAGCAGGCTTTGCTTCTGCCGGTGGCACCACCGCCACGGAGCAGATAACAACGTGAGGCTTCCAGCCCAGACGGGCAGCGAACACAGCGCCAGTTCCCAGCTACGCGGCCATGCAAAACACAGCCAGCCGATAGCTACCGCCAATGACACCACTCCGCCCATCATAGCCATCACGGCATCCACCGTCCAGAGATGCGGCACGGGGCGCCCCGACCAGCGGATTTCCTCGCCGGAGCGGAGCACCTGCTGCAGGTACTGCTGTTCGGGCAGCGTCATCATACGTTTTTCCTTTCGGCTATAGCTTTTTCGAGGATTTCCTCCACCAGCCGCACATCGCGGATATCCATGAATCCGGCCTCATTCCACCCCGGGCCGCCGTCGCTGCGAGCACGCACGGCAAAGACAAGGTTGCCGCTCCCGTCCTTCTCCTGGAAATCCGAGGCGACCATATCCGGCGCCAGCGGCCAGGATTCCGTGTCCACTCCGCAGACAATGGCGCGGCGGTTGGTGATGGCGTAGGTCCTGCTCCGTAGCTCTTTCCTATGCAAGCACGGATAGATGATGAGCGCACCGATGGGCCCCAGCAGAAATATCACGCCCATAAGGAACAGTATGACCAGACTGCCGGACTCGTCCGATGTTCCCGCCAGTGCCCCATAAATACAGCCCGCACCTCCCAACGCGAACGGAAGGAAAAACAGCACACCCACCACGCGATCTCCCTTATCGGGTTCCGGATGACGGACAATGGGGCTGCCCGCCCAGCGAAGCTGCTCGCCGGGCTGCAGAGCCTTCTGCAAGCGCTCACATTGCCGGGGATTCAGCCCGAAATCTCTGGGGTCGGGGGATTTCATACTTTTTTCCTTTCGGCTATGGCCTTTTCCAGGATTTCCTCCACCAGCCGCACGTCACGGATGTTCATGAATCCTTTCTCCACCTTGCGGGTGACACCGTTGACATCGGTTTCCCAGCGCACGGAAAACACCAGGTTGCCACTGCCATCCTTGCGCTGGAAATTGCTGGCCACCATATCACTCTGCAAGCGCCAGGAGCCCTCCCCCATCCCGCTGATGAAGGCCCGGCGGTTCGTAATAGCATACACCGTATTCCTCCGGCACCAGGCCCGGAAGAAAGGAGCCGACACCGCTGCCAGCGGAAACAGCACAAACAGGAGGGACAAGCCCAGCACCATCAGGAAGGTGAAACCGCTCACCACAATCTCCCCCGCAGCCAAAGAATAGAGGACATAGCTACCCAGCCCGCCGAAAACGGTCAGAACGGGAGTCAGCCCTATCACTGTTCCCCAATCGATACACCAGAATGCCACGGGTTGCCCCACCCAGCGCAGCTGCTCGCCGGGGCGCAAATCATGCTGCACCAGCTCGCTCAGCCGGGGGCTCAGCCCGAAATCTCTGGGGTCGGAGGATTTCACTGTTTCTGAGTCAAATCGTAAAGGAACTGCTCCACGCGGCGCACCTCGGGCACATTCATGAAGCCGCGTGCCACCTCATGGGTGCCGTTCCGGGAATGGCGCACCTCATGGCCGAGAATCAGGTCACCGCTGCCGTCCTTGCGCACCGTGCAGGATTTCACCATGCCCGGCTCCAGCGGCCATACGCGGCTCTTCACCGCCCCGAACAGGCCGGGGTAAATCTCCATGGCCCGGCGGTCAGTAATAACCAGCACCGTGCGTTTCTGCGTACGTTGCGTCCACCAGGGAGAGCAGAACAAGCCAATGCCCACGCACCAGAAGGGAATCGAGAAGCAGGCGAAAATGTCACCGCCCTGCGCCGCGCCCCATGTCCAGAAGGCAACAAAGCCCAGCCAGGGCAGAGAAAACAGGAACGTAGCCAGGCTGCCGGCGCTGAACAAGCGGGGAATGGGCTTGCCCACCCACAGCAGCTCTTCCTGCTGCATCAGGTTATTTTCCACCATCTGGCGGTCTTGCAGGCTCAGGTCAGTATCGGATAGTTTCATGGCGTTTATTTGGTCTGAGATTCTTCAAGCTGCATGATGAGGGATTCCACCACGGCGGCATCCTCTGCCGAGAGGTTGAGGAAGCCCTCGGGGTCGGGCACGTTGTTGGTGCTGGAAATGGTGCTCTTGCCCAGAATCAGGCTCACCAGGCCCTTGCCGGAAACCTTGCGTTCAAGCAGCATCACCCTGGCCACCGGAAACACCATCTGGTGGTGCTTCCAGAACATGTAGCGGAACACAAGGGAACGGCGGCTCGTGAGCACGTACACATGGCGCTTCTGCCAGCTGAGAGAAATCCAGGGACTGACCATCAGCAGCAGCGGCACCAGAAAGAACACCACGCGGAAGAAAATATCATTCACCGCAGCATAGTGCATAACCGACTGCGTTAACACGAGAAACACTAAACCAAAGCCGAACAGGTACATACTGAGGCCGCTCCACAGATACGGCACAGGCTTGCCTGCCCAGAGCAGCTCCTCACCTCGCAGCATACTGTTTTCAACCATCAGGCGATCATCGATGCTTAATTCTGTATCAGCTAATTTCATAACGGTTATCGGAGTTGAGTAGATTCCAGTTGACGGATAAGGGGGAGCACCCGCTCGGCATCTGTCGCCGTGATTCGCAGAAAGCCCTCGGGGGCCAGTTTGCCCCGACCGCCACGCCCGGTTGCAATATACGGATTTTCTCCCAGCACCAGGTTCACCAGTCCGCCGGGAAGCTCCTCCCGGGATTTCACCATATCCGGCACCGGCACAAAGGACAAGGAAATATAGCCCAGCGCGGTATACCTCAGCACCCGGGCGCGCTGATTGGTAAGCGCGTAGATGGTGCGCCGCTGCATCCACTTGTTAAACAGCGGGGCAAAGAGCATCCCGGTAAAAGGAATCAGGGCGAAAGCCATTGCCGGACTTCCCCCGCGGCAGATTCCATAGAGCAAGGCACTCACCCAGAACGCGCCGAAAAACACGAAGAAACCAGCAGGCGAAGCCCAGGGCTCCGGCACAGGTTGCCCCACCCAGAGCAGCTGTTCATCATCGAAGAGACTTCCTTTCAATCTCTGCTGGCAGGCGGGGGAAAGATTGGTATCACAAAGATTCATAGGGGGGAAGAGGGGGTAGTATAAAAGGAGCGCCACCCCCGCAGGGGAAATCCACGGGGGTGGCGCAGGTTGAAAGCAATTAGTGGATGCGCTTGAGCAGCCAGGGCAGCAGCTCGCTGATAGCCACGCGCTCCTGCTCCATGGAATCACGGTGGCGGATAGTCACCGTATCCTTGAGGGCGGGGTCGCCTTCCTCACCCAGCGTCTCGAAGTCCACCGTAATGCAGAAGGGGGTGCCCACTTCGTCCTGGCGGCGGTAGCGGCGGCCCACGGCACCGGCTTCATCGTAGAACACGTTCATGAAGGGACGCAGCTCGGCCTCAATCTCGCGGGCGATGCGCACCTGCTCGGCATTCTTCTTGAGCAGCGGGAAGATAGCGGCTTTGATGGGGGCCATGCGGGGATGGAAGTGCATGACGGTGCGGATGTCGCTCTTGCCGTCCTTGCCCAGTTCCTCTTCGTCGAAAGCTTCGCAGATGACGGCCAGCACGGAGCGGTCGCAACCGGCAGAGGGTTCCACCACGTGCGGGATGAAGCGCTCGCGGGTGGTCTCGTCGAAGTATTCCATGGGCTTGCCGGAGCCTTCCTGATGGCGGCCCAGGTCGTAATCCGTACGGTAGGCGATACCCATGAGCTCCTGCACACCGAAGGGGAACTCGTACTCCAGGTCGTAGGTCTTCTTGGAATAGAAGGCACGCTCCTCTTCCGGCACGTCGAGGATGTGAATCTTATCGCGGGCGATACCGATATTCTCGTAGAACTGGAGGCTCTTCTCCAGCCACTCATCGGTCAGGCGGAAACCATCCTCTGCGCGGCAGAAGTACTCCACCTCCATCTGCTCGAACTCACGGGAGCGGAAGGTGAAGTTGCGCGGGTTGATTTCGTTGCGGAAGGACTTACCAATCTGGGCGATACCGAAGGGAATCTTGTTGCGGGAAGAATCGAGGATGTTCTTGTACTGGCAGAAGATGCTCTGGGCCGTTTCCGGACGCAGCCAGCCGGTGCTGGCGGGGTCGTTCTCATCGGAAGTGGCACCGATGGTGGTCTTGAACATCAGGTTGAAGGAGCGGGCCTCCGTCACCAGCGAGCCGTTGGCCGGATTGTAGCGCACAGAATCGGTCACCTCCTCGGTACGTTCCTCGATGAGCTCCAGGTCGGCGGGCTGGGTGCCCTTGCCGGCAATCTGGCTGTAGTACTGCAGAGCCCCCTTGCGGGCAATCTTGGCGGACTTGTCGTCCGTGCCCTCCACCAGCATGGAGAATTCCTTCTTCGTGCTCCAGGAACCATCCTTGCGGGCAGCGCCCTTCCACCAGTAGGCCACACCGCTCTGGGCAGGAATCTGGTCAGCGCGCAGGCGTTCCTTGGTGAGCAGGCAGTCGCACAGCGGGTCGCAGAAACCACCCACGTGGCCGGATGCCACCAGCACCGAGTTGTGCGTGAGGATGGAGCCATCCATACCCACAATATCGGGGCGCTCCTGCACATGCACACGCCACCAGTAGTCCTTCAGATTGCGCTTGAGCTCCACACCCAGGGGACCGTAGTCCCAGCAACCGTTGAGACCGCCGTATATCTCTGCGGCCTGAAAGATGAACCCTCTGCGCTTGCAAAGGCTGACGATTTTTTCCATGCGGACGGGATCAGTCTGTGTACGGTCTGCCATAACGCGGGGTATTCTACTATAAAACCAGTGATTTGCAAGCAAAATCACAGGTTTTTCATTGAGCCGCTCCGCGGCTCAATTTCGACCGTCACCGGCGGATTTCGATACTCCGGAAGGAGTAATTTCGATTGCCGCAGGCAAATTTCGATGCAGTTCGCAGAACTGCAATGCACTCGTACCATATTCCACCTGCGCGGCCGTATGACCGCGGAATATCCAAAGCCCCGGACGGGGCGACATACCCATAGCGAGTGGTGAGCTGCGTTAGCAGCGGAACCACTCGTAAAATCAAAAAAAAGCAATGGAACCCGCAAGGCGGGTGACAGAGACGGTTGCTGCTTATGGTGGTTTATTAGTACTGTGAACCGTCAGCCAAAAATCCGTTCTTTTTAAGAAAATTTACAAACTCGTCGTATGTTGAATGGTGTTGATGGTGTTCTTTCTGGTGACAAATGTAATCGATGACAGCGTGTTTCATCGATTCGCTGACAGAAAAGGCTCCATACCCCTCCTGCCAAGCAAAATCTTTATATTCTGCATCAAGTGTTTTTACCCATTTGCTGGTGTTCGCTTTAATGGTCCGGACGAAATCGGACAGGCTTGTAGTACTGGGTATGTCTGCTAAAATGTGTATGTGGTCAGGCCTGCCTCCAATGGTATACGCAAACCCCGATATGGAACGAATGATTCCGCCTATGTAGCTGTAAATTTGAGGCAAATCCACCTCTTTCATTGCACAGTCTGCACTTTTGGTGTGAAAGATAATGTGCATGATTGTGTTTGTGTAAGAACGTCCCATATTGCCTGCATGCTACCATCATATTCGTATGACGACAAGTCAAAATATCACTAGCATACTATTGATGAATTCCTCCGTTAGATAGATAACGTAGCTTTCTGTCACCCGTTTCACGGGTTCTGGTTCTATTTTTACTGAGCGAGTGGTTCCGCACGCCCCGCTAGCGCGTGGCATGCTCCACCACTCGCTATGGGTATGTCGCCCCTGACGGGGCTTTGGATATTCCGCGGCCATGCGGCCGTGCAGGCAGAACGTGATACGAGTGCATTTCGGTTCTGCGAACCGCATCGAAATTTGCCTACGGCAATCGAAATTGCTCCTGGCGGAGCATCGAAATCCAGCTCCGTCTGGTCGAAATTGAGCCGCACTGCGGCTCAATGATTCAGAACCGAAACCTCTGCCACGGGGGACTGGCCCTCGGGAATGGCCCAGATGAGCTCATGCAGGCCGGGCTCCAGGCGGTAGAGCACCAGGGCATTGAAATCCCGGCCCTTGCCGCCGTCGGCGTGTACCAGGGAAGTGCCCTGCCGGCCTTGGGTGACCAGCTGGGAGCCCTGGTAATTCTTCAGCGTGACCAGCACGGCATAAATCCCCCGCCGGGGCGCCTGCAGAATGAGATGGGCAGCCAGAAAGCCCTCCGTATTCGACTTCCGCCAGCGCAGCGGGTACTTATGCGGATGGCGCTGCGCATGGTGCAACCCGGGGGTGGCGGGGCGGTAGCTGCGGCGGAGTTCACGCTCGCGCCAGGCCTTGCGCACCACCCCAATGGTCACAAACAGCTGCACAAGGAAGCCGCAGCTCAGCCAGCTGTAGATGGCCAGAGCCGAAGCCGCCTCGTTCCCCCAGAACAGGATACCCACCAGCGCCGCACAGAAAGCCAGCGTAATCCCCATGCCCACCTTGTACCCGAACACCATGCCGGGGAACAGCAGGAACAGGATGAGGTAGCGCAGGAAGAACTTGATATTCAGCGGCGTGCTCTGCAGCAAATCGCGGCGAAGCACCTGCTCGCTCAGCTTCAGCAATTGTTCCTGCGTGGTATGGGCATCTATCTTCACGCGCAAGAGATTAGCACAAATCCCCCTGCCCCGCAAGCGCGAATCAGCGCAGCATCACCAGCATCTGCGACGCAACGGTGCAATACCCCCTCACCGCAAGCCGATGATACCCGGCCTCCAGCCGGAAAGCCATGCGGAGTTCTGTCCGCAACCCGGGCACCTCATCCACTTCCACCAGACACGCGCGTTCATCGGCATGCAGCAGCACAGCCCCCTCGCAATCATCCACCCGGCATACCAGCACATACACCCCACGCTGCGGCACCTGCACCACCAATTCGCGATCCACCTCCTCATTCACGGACAATTCCAGGCGCTCCCCTGATTTTAATTCCGCGCTGAAAGCCTCCTCAGGCACGAGATACCGCCGTCCCCGCCTATATTGCCTTATGCCGCCAATCAACTGAAGCAGCAGGGCCAGCATCAACGCCAGAAACGACCACACAAGCCAGTACACCAGAAAGATATTCATGGACTCCGGCGTTCCCCACAGCCAGAGATACGCCAGTGCTGCCGCCATCCCGACCGTACCCAGCAGCCCCAGGGCAGGCCCCAGCACGGCACATGGCATCAGCGTATACAACAAGGCAAACAGAAACACGCGCGGCAGGTTCAGCGGAGTACAGGCCAGCAGCTGGTGCAGCTGCTCCCTGTCCGTGAGTTGCTGTAGTTGCTCTCGCGTTAAATCCGGTTTCAGTTTCATGGCAGTAAAAGCAGAAGGCACCAACACTTGCAAGCGTTGGTGCCTTCATTCAGCGGAGCGGGGGGGATTCGAACCCCCGGTACTGTTTAACGCAGTACGTCCATTTAGCAAACGGGTGCTTTCAGCCTCTCAGCCACCGCTCCAATTGCTGTGTGCCGCCAACAATACCAGTTCCTCCACCTTTCGTCAACACATTTTTTTGTCTTTCGTGCGACATTTCCATTTTTGACGTATTTTTCATCAGCAGATCACCTGTCTGATCAGAGAAGCGGTGTTATTTACGGCGGCGCCGGGCAACCAGACCACAGAGTGCCAGCAGGCCCAGTGTAGACGTGGCGGGTTCCGGCACCGTATGAGCAATACTGAGAGCCCCTACTGCATCGCCGGTGTAGATTATCGTGTAATCATCGCTGCCGATGTTACTGAAGAAAGAACTGGCCAGCACGGCATCCGTTTCCAGAATTGAGGCATATTCAGTCCCGTTGAGCTCCAGCGCATCCACTCCGGTGAAGAGGGTCAGGTGCTCACCTACGGAAAGCGCATTGATGCACACCAGAACCGAATCGGAAAGCAGCACGCCCTCCTGCAG
The DNA here is from genome assembly GCA_937916135.1 of uncultured Verrucomicrobiales bacterium. Taxonomy (GTDB): domain Bacteria; phylum Verrucomicrobiota; class Verrucomicrobiia; order Verrucomicrobiales; family Akkermansiaceae; genus Akkermansia. The sequence goes on along the minus strand of CALFTQ010000096.1, from coordinate 2,794 downwards.
GGTCAGGGTACTTCCCATGGCAAGACCGCCGTCAGCCACGTTCAGGACTGAGCCGGTAGCCAGCGTCAGGTTGGCATTCAACTGCGCCCCGCTGCCAAAGTCTGCGGTGCCGCTGACGCAGACAGCGGCTTCCGTTTCCTTATTCCCGACCGCTCCGGCGTAGAAGCCGAGCGAAGCGGAGGTAGCAGCCTGCAGGTTGTCCAAGTCATAGGCCTCTGCACCGTGAACCATCAGCTCACCTGCGTCTACGCGGATGTTGTCGAAGCGGTTTGCTCCATTGTTGAGCTGCAGGGAACCGGTGCCCATCTTGACCAGATCGCCGCGTGTCTCTGAGGTGAGTGCCCCAGTGGATTGCAGGGTGGCTCCCTCTGCCACATCATAGGTCAGCGTGGTTTCATTGGTCAGGTTGGTTGCGGCGGAAATGGTGCTGTTGCCGCCCGTGGCGCGGATGGTTGCCGCATCTGTCACGGTGATGCCGCTGCCGCTGACTTCGGCTGAATCCAGAGAGATACTGCTCTTGCGCAGTTCTGTTGCGGCGGTGAGCCCAGATCCGGAATCCACTGCCAGGGTAGCTCCCTCCCGCACACGAATGGCGGTGGCGTTGTTGAACGCGCTCTTATGCCGGAGTGCGCCGCTGCCGATGACCTCCACCGCAGTGTTGCCCTGCAGGTTCAGGCTGCCGGTCATATCCACGGTCACGCCCTTGGTTTCGCTGCGGGTCAGCAGGAGATTGTCATCTGCTGTGGTGGCGGCGGTATCTACGGTGAAGGTGCCGTCCTTGCCCGCTGTTCCCACAGTCATGTTGTTCTTGAAGGTGACGGTGGAATCAGCCGAGCCGATGGCACCCAGAGTGGTACCGGATGCGAGGGAGACGACAAGCTCGCTGCGCTGCGTACCGCCGGCGGCATACAGCTGCCCGCCTTCCTGAACCTGAAGATTGGCATTCATGGCCCCCATCCAATCATTATATGCCGTTCCCTTCAGTACCAGACCTTCAAGTAAATTCAATCTGCCCCCGTTCTGAATGGTGACATCAGCTGCTTTGCGGTAGAGTGTCATGGCGGCATTGGATGTCAGCGTGCCATAAACGTTAATTTTATTAGCTCCGGCAGAATATTGTGATTGTTCACCGCCCACTGCCAGTACAAAATCAGAAGCTGTTGTTCCGCTGGTTTCCCCGGCGATAATCAGGTGCGCACCGGAGGATACGTTAAGCTCGGATTTCGCATTTGCTGCATCATTGGGCATCAGGCAGAGGCCTTTCACGTACATCGTACCATTGGCATCACTACCGCCAATGGTCAGCGTTCCGGAACTATGGTTGTAGTACGACTGACGACTATCCAGACTTGCCCCGTTTTTCAGGTTAATCGTGTTGTTGTCCCAACTGCGAGTCCGTGCAGAGCTTTCGACAATGCTGAGTCCGTCGATGGTGACACTCTTGCCGCCGGCCAGGTTGAAGTTGCCAACGCTGAGTTTGCCAGTACCGCCCAGAGTGGCGGTGTCAGTATCCAATATGAGATTGCCAATGGTAGCTGTTCCATTGAAATGAGTGGTCGTGCCGGTTTCTTCAAAATCAAAGGCAGAGAGGTTGACCTTACCATTAAACACAACGTCACCTTTACCACGGCGAATCCATGTTCCGCTCGTTCCCGTCACTTCTCCATTGATGGTGAGTTTATTGTTGTCTTCAGGGAAGAATCGGCTGCTGCCGTCTAATTCAATATCAGCATCAATAGTGGTAGAAGACAGAAGCCGGAAGTTTACCCCGTCTCCCATGCGGAGTTTCTTACCGTAGGTGCTATTTTGGTTCAGCGTGAAATAACCGGATTTCACATGTGTAGTTCCGTCAAAATCGGCATTTACGGCCAAGTCATTGTTATAGCTTTGGGTTAAGCTCAAGCTTAATGTACCCGTGCCAGAGACTCCATTCACGGCCACCTTACCACTTCGATTGCCGCTGAGTTCCAGCTCTCCGTCTGCAGCAACCACTATTTCGCCTCCTTCGGTGGATATGTCCGCCGCTGTCAGCTTGTTGTTGAGCACCAGCTTGCCGCTTTCCACATTCAGCTTGCCGCTCAGCGCGACATCGCTGCCGGAGAAGCTGTACGTTTCGGTGTTCGTGAAGCGCAGGCTGCCCGCAGTGGTTGCGCTTGCGAACTGAAGATTTTGGGAAGGCTCGTGGTCGCGGAACAGGACGGTTTCCCCTTCGCTGAACACGGCATAATTATCCTGCCATTCCGCGAAACCTTCGGCAAAGCGTATGGTTACTTTCAACCCGTTGCTGTCGCCGGCAAAGATGCTGCCGGAGAGGTAATCCGGCATATTGCCGGCCATGCTGGCACTGTGTGTACTCCAGTCACCGGAGAGCAGGGTATAGGTAACGCCGTGCTCAAGCGATTGGTGGTTGCTGAAGCTGATGGCCTGGGTGGTAAAGGCTTCTCCGTATTGGGTGGTGGCGTTTAACAGCGGGGTGTTGGCATTCAGCACCGTGCTGTCAAATTCAAGTGTGCCGCCGTTGAGTACCAGGGCGCTGGTCAGCGTGCCCTGCGTGCCGTTCCCGGCTATCAACGCCAGAGTCACTCCTTCGTTCAGGCTGTAGCTCTCACCCAGTTTCAGCGTGGCTCCCTGAGCGATGCTGATGGTGTCTGCCACCGTGGGGGCGTTCGTGAACTCAAGGTTGCCTTTCAGGGCCGTGATATTTTGCGCCTTGATATTGTTGCCGCTGAAAATCTGGGTGCCTGTGCCGTCCATGGCGATGTTCAGCCCGTTGACGGCACCCTTGTAGTTGTAG
>CALFTQ010000095.1 GCA_937916135.1 uncultured Verrucomicrobiales bacterium | reverse complement strand
GGAGGGGTGACAGAAAGCACAGCATCAGTGTATTGCATCGCTTTCTGTCACCCCTGCCGGGGCTGATTTTCCGCTCGCCTACGGCTCGCCAAATTCCCATTTATCGAGATTAGTACTCAAACTTTGGGACACGTGTGGATTTTCAGGAGCATTGCCTGACGATGCCGATGCTGCAGTGAAGCTGCCGGATTACTCTGCGTATGGCTCACCCTGGGCGGGACAATTTGTTGGCGGCAAAAGATTCCCACTTTGCACTTTGCCCTTTCTTATTATTGACTTTTGGTGGAGTATGGTCTAAGATTGGCGCATGGAGACCCGAGTGATTGAGGTGGATCCGCTGGAGGATTGCCGCAGCATTTATAAGGAAGCCGCTGCCGTGCTGGCAGAGGGTGGGCTGGTGGCTATCCCCACGGAGACGGTATACGGCCTGGGGGCAGATGCGTTTAACCCGGATGCCGTGGCCAAGGTTTTTGAGGTGAAGGGGCGACCGAATTTTGACCCTCTCATCTGCCACCTGCCGAATGGCAAGGCGCTGAAGGAGATTGCCGAGGTGCCGGCAGAGCTGCAGCCGCTGGTGGATAAGCTGGTGAAGGAATTCTGGCCGGGGCCGATGACGCTGGTGCTGCCGCGCAAGGAATGCGTGCCGGATATCGTGACGAGCGGGCTGCCCACGGTGGCCTGCCGCGTGACGAGCCACGAGGTGATGCGCGCGGTTTCCCGTGCGCTGGGGCACCCGATTGCCGCGCCGAGCGCCAACCGCTTTGGTCACATTTCTCCCACGAGCGCCCCGGCGGTGATGAAGGAGCTGGGCGGCTCCATTCCGCTGGTGCTGGATGCCGGTGCCTGTTCGGAAGGGCTGGAGAGCACGATTCTGCAACCCTGCTTTGATGAGAAGGGCGCCCCCGCTGTGCGCGTGCTGCGCGAGGGCCCGGTGACCCGCGAGAAGCTCCGCAAGATCTGCAAGGTGGTGAAGCCCGGCAAGGGCAGCGATATCGAGGCCGCGACTCCCTGCGCCCCCGGTATGCTGAAGAGCCACTATGCCCCCACCAAGCCGCTGATTCTGCATGACCCGAAGGAGCCGTTCACACCGCAGGAGGGTGTGAGCTACGGCCTTATCACCTACCAGGGGGATTCCCCGCTGGCGGAGCAGGATTGCTGGGCCGAGGTGATGCCGCTTTCTCCCGGCAGCGGTCGCCTGGCAGAGGCTGCGGTGCGCTTGTTTGCGGTGATGCGCGCCATGGATGAGTGCGAGGAGGTGCAGGTGATTGTGGCCGAGGAGCTGCCGAAGATGGGGCTTGGCCTGGCCATGATGGACCGTCTGAATCGGGCTGCTGCCCAGCGCGGGGAGTAAGCCCATGAAGCTCGCTTTGCAGAAACTGACAGTGGGCATTGTGCTGCGAGTGGTGCATGCTGCGCTGGTGGAGCTGTATGGGCTCGATTCCCGGGTGCGGGCCGAATTTGACCGCATGCCGGAGGGCATGAGCTACGCCTTGCAGACCGGCCACGCCGCGCCGGAGCTCTATGTGCAGTGGACGGGCGGCAGGCTGCTGAAGCTGAAAAAGATTGAGAAGCCGACCTGCGCCCTGCGCCTGAAGTCCACGGGCATTTCCTTCCGCATGTTCACCGGGCAGATGGGGCTGGCACAGGCCTATGCCCAGCACGCCTTCAGTATGCAGGGCGAGATTGCGGATGTGATGCGTCTGGCCCGCCTGGTGAACCTGGTGGAGGGCTACCTGTTCCCGAAGTTCATCACGAAACATATTTTAACCGATATTCCGGCCTTGCAGGTGAACCCGCTGCGAGTGTATGGGCGTGTTCTCTGCGGGGTCCTGACCGGGCGATATAACTGACCATGAACAAATACTTTGAATTTCAGAATGCCGTGAAGCTGCTCTGTGGCGACTCTGCCCTGGAGCGGCTGGCAAATGAGCTGGAGCACCTGGGTGCCAGGGCTCCCATGCTGCTTTCGGATGCGGTGCTGGCAAAAATCGGCACCATGCAGCAGGTGGTGGATGCCATGGCGGCCGAGGGCTGCAACCCCGCCTGCACTTTCACGGATATTCCGGTGGATTCCTCGCTCAAGGTGGTGAACGATATTGCCGCCCTCTACCGCAGCAGTGGCTGCGATTCCCTGGTGGCTGTGGGCGGTGGCTCGGTCATCGATACCGCCAAGGGCGTGCGCCTGGTGCTCTCGCAGGAGGCAGATGACATTCTGGCCATTGGCGGGGTGGAGAATCTGGTGCGTGGCAAGTACATTCCCTTTGTGGTGGTGCCCACCACTGCCGGCACCGGCTCCGAATGCACGGGCGTGGCCGTTATCCGCAACGATGCCAACGGAGTGAAGATGGAGTTCCTTTCCCCCTTTGTGGAGCCGGATGTGGCGGTGATTGACCCGCGTATGACCGCCGGGCTGCCGCCCAAGGCCACGGCCAGCACCGGGTTCGATGCCATGGTGCACGCCATCGAGGCCTGCACCTGCCTGCAGGCCAATCCCATGAGCACCGCCTACGGCACCACGGCCATCAAGCTCATCTGCGAGAATCTGGAGGAAGCCACCCGCAACGGCTCCAACAAGAAGGCCCGCTACGCCATGGCTGTGGCTTCCACCATGGCCGGTATCGCTTTCTCCAACAGCATGGTGGGCGCGGTGCATGCCATCGGCCATGCGCTGGGCGGCGTGTGCCACGTGCCGCATGCCGTGGCCATGACCATTCTGCTGCCGCACGTGATGCGATACAACCTGCAGCGCTGCACGGAATCCTACGCCGCGCTGCTGCCCTGGCTGGTCGGTATGGATGCCGCCATGGCCACCCCGGCGGAGAAGCGAGCCGAAGCCGCCATCGAGGCCGTGACCGCGCTGGGTCGCCGCCTGAATGCGCTCTGCGGGCTGCCGCTGACTCTTGAAGCCGCCGGAGTGAGCAAAGATGATTTTGCCAAGGTGGCGGAGTTTGCCGTGAACGATGGCGCGCTCATCGTGAATCCGCGCGCGGCTGATGAAGCCCAGGTGATTGAAATCCTTAACGCAGCCTACTGATATGCACGAAATAGTCGAGACACAACGCCAGTTCTTCCTGACCCATGTCACCCGCGATGTGAAGTTCCGCATCCGCGCGCTGAAGCTGCTGCAGAAAACCATCCGCGAGTGGGAACCCCGTATCAGTGAAGCCCTGTATGCCGACCTGGGCAAGAGCGCCGCGGAGGGCTACATGTGCGAAATCGGCCTGGTGCTGGGCAGCCTGCGCGATACGCTCAGCAACATCCGCAAGTGGAGCAAGCCCCGCCGCGTGATGGCCTCGCTGGCTCATTTCCCGAGCAGCTGCCGCGTGGATCCGCAGCCCTATGGCGTGGTGCTCATCATGAGCCCGTGGAACTACCCGGTGCTGTTGTGCCTGGACCCGCTCATCGCTGCGCTTTCCGCCGGCAACTGCTGCGTGGTCAAGCCCTCGTCCACCACGCCGGCCACCTCTGCCGTGCTGGCTGAGATGCTGGGCAGTATCTTCCCGCCGGAGTATGTGAAAGTAGTGCTGGGTGGCCGCGAAAACTGCAACGCCCTGCTGGAGGAGAAGTTCGACTACATCTTCTTCACCGGCAGCCCGAGCGTGGGGCATGGCATTATGGAGGCTGCCGCCCGCAACCTGACCCCCGTGACCCTGGAGCTGGGCGGCAAGAGCCCCTGCATTGTGGATGCCACCGCCAACATCAAGGTAGCGGCCCGCCGCATCGCCTTCGGCAAGATTCTCAACGCCGGCCAGACCTGCGTGGCGCCGGATTACCTGCTCATCCACCGCAGCTGCAAGGAGGAGTTCATCACCGAGTTCCGCAAAGCCGTGGCCGAGATGCTGGGCGAGCACCCCGTGCAGAACGAGAACCTCACCCACATCATCAACCGCCGCCACTTCGACCGCCTCATGGGGCTCATGGAAGACGCCACCCCGGTGGTGGGCGGGCAGGGCGTTCCCGAGACCCTGCGCATCGAGCCCACCTTGCTGGATGGCGTGACCTCTGATTCTGCCTGCATGCAGCAGGAAATCTTCGGCCCTATCCTGCCGGTGCTCTGCTGGTATAAGTGGAAAGAAGTGGAGTCCTTCGTGCTTTCCCGTCCGCGCCCGCTGGCCTCATACTACTTCACCACCGACAAGAAGGCTGAGAAGCGCTTTGTGCAGCACCTTTCCTTCGGCGGCGGCTGCGTGAACGACACCATCATCCATCTGGCGGTGCATGGCATGCCCTTCGGCGGTATCGGCGACAGCGGCATGGGCTCCTACCACGGCAAGACCGGGTTCGATACCTTCACGCACTACAAGTCTGTGCTGAAAAAGGCCAACTGGCTGGATCTTCCCTTCCGCTACCAGCCGTACAATAAACTTAAGAGCAGCCTGCTGCGCATGTTCCTGCGATAATGAATACTGTGCTCAAAGCTGAAGAACAGGCTCGCCTGGCCGCCGCCCTGCGGCCGGGGGAGCAGTGCCTCTGGCAAGGGAAGGGGGGGGCGGAGCCATCCGTTCAGCCCGCCGGGTTCCTGGCGCGCCTGTTCGGAAAGAAAATGCAGCCCGCCGGGGGCTCCGTGCTGTATGCCATCACCGCTAAGCGAGTGCTCGCAATCCCCCCGCAGGGCGAGCCCCGGGAGTGGTTCCTCATGCTTGGCCTGATTCAGAATGTGGACGAGCAGGCGGACGGCAGCGGCAGCATCATCTTTGATTATGAGGAGCAGGACGGGCAGAAAATTCCCCGCGGTATCATCGGTGTGCCGCAGGTGGTGCAGGTGAAGAATCTCCTGGCCGATGCCATTGATGCCGCCTATAATGCCTCCCCCTGGTCGGTGTGATGGCTTAATCAGCGGGCGAAGAGGAGTGCCGAGCGTTCGATGTCCTTCATGCGCTCGCGGTAACGCTTCCGGCGGCAGCTGAGTAGTGGCAGCCTGGCGGTGGGGCTGCCTGTATAGAACAGACGGGCATCCTTTACTACGAAATCCGGGAAGCGGTGGCTGCAACTCTGCTGCAGCCGGGGCAGTCGTTCTCGGAAAAACTGGCGCATCAGTCCGGCAAAAATCCCCTTTTCCCCGGGAGCCGTATCGTCGCAGAACCACCAGAATTCATCGTTGCCCTCGTGCCAGTTGTGCCATTCCTCCATCGGTGGAATGGTTACACCATTGAGCATGAGGGGCAGGAACCAGGCCATGGCCGAGCCGTTGAGCGCCCTGCTGAGCAGGTGGCGGCATTCCTCCTGTGTGGCGCCGTTCAGGCCTTGGAAAAGAATCAGCGCGTAGCGGTGCTCATCCCTCGCCCGGAGCATGGAATAATCCAGCAGGGGTGCCTGGCTGAGCAGAGTTCCCAGGGCTTTCAGAATGTGGCTCCGTTTTATATTGAAGCGGAGCAGGGCATCCGCCATGCTCCAGTTGCACATATCGACCGCCTGATACAGGGCGCTCTGCCATATGTTGCCATCAATATCTGCTTGATACCCATGCCGTATGGCGCTTTGCAGACTCACAAGATTGCGCTTGTGGCGTCCCCGTGCGCCTCGCTCGGCCAGCATCGTCACCAGGTTGCGGTCATAGCAATCGACCGCCTGGAGGGAGTCCCCCCATTCTTTTATGAAGCTTCTGGCGTCTGCCGAATAGAACATGACCACATTATAAGCTGTGACCCCACCGGCCCGCAAGCCAATTTCCGCGCGGCTCCCGAAGACTTTGTAAAAAACGGTAACATCAGTTTTGGAGTGGTCCCCCTCTGCTCGATAAATTGGAATTTGTGGGGGAACTCTGTCGGAGCACGGGACTTCAGTCCCGATTGGAAGCACCGTTATTTCGGGACTGAAGTCCCGTGCCCCGACAACGACAAACATCAATTTTTCGAGCTCCGTACTCAAACCTTGGGACACGTGTGCGATAGAGCTCATCTGCCGGTAAAGCGCGGATTCCTGACATTTGAGGTGTGGTATGATGGAATTTTAATGCTCAGTTTGATATTTAGGCGAAAAAACCTGTTGCCATCATCCAACTTTTGGAGTATACTTAACGCACATGGTTGAGAATATTCTGTACATTGTTGCAGCCTACCTGATTGGTTCTGTGCCGTTCGGCTACATCGCCGGGCGTCTGAATGGTATTGACTTGCGGGAGCATGGCTCACGCAACATCGGTGCCACGAATGCGGTGCGTGTTCTGGGAAAAGGGTGGGGCATACCGGTTTTCGTGATGGATTTTGTGAAGGGATTTGCCCCTCTGCTGTACATGAAGCACCACCTGGGTGGGGATTTGACGGCATTTACGCCGGAGCAGATGGGCTGGTTCCTCGGGGTGATGTTTGCGCTGATTCTGGGGCATACCTTCACGTGCTTCCTGAAGTTCAAGGGGGGCAAGGGAGTGGCTACCACGGGCGGCTGCCTGTTTGCCCTGTCTCCCTGGGTGGGGCTCAGCGCGCTGCTGTTCTGGATTGGCAGCATGATAGCGACCCGCTATGTGTCTTTCTCCAGCATCATGGCCGGTGTGGGCATGATTGCCGCCGCCGCGGTTGAGCTGGCGGTGATGGATGGCTCCTGCTCCGTGGCCGATGGTATGGTGCTGGGCTTGCTGGCTATCATTCTGATTCTGGTGATGGTGAAGCACCGCGCCAACATTGTGCGCATCATGAATGGCACGGAACCCAAGGCTTTTGCTCCCAAAAATTGATTTCATCTGATAAGTTTATGGAACGAGTTTTCACAAAGACAGCGGTGATTGGTGCCGGTGCATGGGGCACGGCACTTGCCTTCACGGCAGCCCAGAATGGCAGCGAGGTTGTGCTCTGGACCTATAAGGAGGAAGAGGCCGCCACGATTCGCGAAACCCGCATGAGCCTGATTCCCGTCAAGGGCGCTCGCCCACTGCCGGAGAATGTGAAGGTGACCAGCGATTGGGCCGATGTGGCCGGCTCGCAGCTGGTGATTGTGGTGGTGCCCAGCGTGGTGATGCGCAGCGTGGCGCAGAGCCTGGCCGAGGTCGGGCTGGCAGAGGATGCCGTGATTGTGACCTGCTCCAAGGGTATTGAGAAGGATTCCCACCTGCTGATGAGCGAAATCATCTCCTCCTATGTGAAGTTCCCGGTGGGGTCGCTTTCCGGTCCGAACCATGCTGAGGACATCGTGCAGGGCCTGCCGAGCCTGACCCTGGTGGGTTTCGAGGATATCGAGATTGCCAAGGCGGTGCAGAAGCGCCTGAGTACCGGTTTCCTGCGCATCTATGCCAGCAGCGATGTGGTGGGGATGCAGATTGGCGGTGCCATCAAGAACGTGTTTGCCTTGGCCAGCGGTATCTGCGCCGGGCTGGGCCTGGGCGATAACGCCCGTGCGGCTCTTTCCACCCGCGGCCTGGCTGAAATGACGCGCCTGGGCATGGCCCGCGGCGGGCACATGGAGACCTTCATGGGGCTTTCCGGCATGGGCGACCTGGTGGTGACCTGCTACTCCGACCACAGCCGGAACCTGACTGCCGGCCGCATGCTGGCCAAGGGCATGCCGCTGGATGAGTGCCTGAAGCAGATCGGGCAGGTGGTGGAGGGTGTGCCGAATACTCTTTCCACCTACCAGATGGCCCGCAGCCTGGGGGTGCGCACTCCCATTGTGGATGCCATGTACGATATCCTGTACAACGGCAAGCACCCGAGCGAGGCCCTGCAGGAGCTCATGGTGCGCGACCTGCGCGAGGAAAACGTGAAGGATTGATGCGCTTTTCTCAGTAGAAATTTCCGGCGGTCTGCGTTCTCCAACACAAAGGAGTCAGAGCAGACCGCCTTTTTTTATGATGAACATGGGTGAATCTCCGGAAAATCTGTGGTTGGCCGATTTGTGGATGCAGTACCGCGACCGCATTCTGCGCATGCTGTCGCTGCGCATGCCTGCGGTGCTGCAGCGCCGCCTGAGTGTGGAAGACCTGCTGCAGGAGACCTACCTGGCCTGCGGTCGCCGTGTGGCATTCCTGCAGGCGGAGCCGGAGGTGCCCATGTATGTGAAGCTGCGCCGCATCGCGCTGCAGACGCTCACGGATATGGAGCGCCACCACCTGGCCGCCGCCAAGCGCGATGCCATGAAGGAGCAGAGCCCGGAGGACGATGTGGCGGCAGATGCCTGGGCCCATTTTGCGGATACGATTTCCAGCCCCCGCACGCATCTGGAGCGGCTGGAGCGCCAGGCCATGGCGCGCCGCGTGCTGGCCCAGCTTTCGGCAAACGACCGCGAGATTCTGGAACTGCGCCATTTTGAGGAAATGGGCAATGCGGAGTGCGCCGCTGCGCTGGGAATAGAGCAGAAGGCTGCCAGTATCCGCTATGTGCGCGCCCTGAAGCGTTTCCGCGAATTGGTCAATCACGAGAATCCCTATGCCTGATACCCCGGACCACGAGGAACTGCTTGCCACGCTGGTGGAGGAATACCTGGAGGCGCGCCGCAGGGGCGAGGCTCCGCCGCTGGCGGAATATGCTGCGCAGCATCCGGAGTGCGCGGAGGAGCTGCTCGAATTGCTGAAGGGCATGGAGGAGATGGAATCCCTCAGCGTGTCGACTCACAATGCTGCTGTGGCGTGGACGGCGCGTTTCCCTGAGGTGCTGGGTGATTTCCGCCTGCTGGAGCGCATCGGCGCCGGCGGCATGGGCACTGTGTTCCGCGCCATGCAGGAATCCCTCAACCGCGAGGTGGCGGTCAAGATACTATCACCGGCCTGGAATGCGGATTCGCGCCACTGCGAGGCTTTTGAGAATGAATCCCGTGTGATTGCCGGGTTGCACCACACGAATATTGTGGAGGTGTTCGGCGCGGGGCAGGAGGGCGATTACCGATATTATGTGATGAGCCTGGTGCAGGGCGAGGCAATCTCCCCCGCGGGCATACGCAAGACATTCCCGGGTGTGTCCTATGAGCAGGCTGTGGCCCGTGTGGGGCTGCAGGCCGCGCGGGCTCTGGCCTATGCGCATGCCAGCGGGGTGCTGCACCGCGATATCAAGCCCGGCAACCTGCTGCTTGATGCCGATGGCGTGCTGCGCGTGGGAGATTTCGGCCTGGCCACGGTGCTCAACAATGGTGAGATGGCTCCGCTGGTGACCCAGAGCCACGATGGCACGCTGCGCTACATGCCGCCGGAGCGCCTGATGCGCGGGGAGAATTCCTTTGCCGGTGACCAGTACAGCCTGGGCGTGACCCTCTACGAGCTGCTCAGCATGCGCCCGGCATTCCGTGAATCGGAGCCCGGCAGCCTCATTCACCGCATCTGCAGCGAACCGCTCCGCGAGCTGCGCGGCGAGGGCGAGCTCGGGGCCATTGTCAATAAATGCATCAGCTTTGAGCCCGCAGACCGCTATGCTTCCATGTCGGAGCTGGTGGAGGATTTGCGCCGCTTCCTGAACGGGGAGCCGGTGCAGGTCCGGCCGGCGTCCATCCTGCGGCGATATGCCATGTGGCTGCGCCGCCGCCCTGCCGTGGCCGCGTGGAGCCATGCCGCCGCCATGCTGGTGCTACTGCTGTTCGGGAGCATCCTGTGGGGCTATGCGGCAGAGAATGAACAGCGCAAGTTGGCCGAGCGCAATGCCGCCATTGCCGATACGGCCTTGAAGCAGATTTTTACCAGCATGGCTGACCGCGACTCCGGCGATAATACCCTCTGGCAGCCCACCAAGGCCGATGCCCAGCTGCTCCAGCAGCTCATGCCTTATTATGAGGAAATTGCCGCCATGGCTGAGCAGGGGGGAGATATGATGGCTGAAGCATGCCAGACCCTCGCCATCATTGCCCTCCAGATCCGCGATTACGCCACGGCTCAGGAGTATTTTACGCGCGCCCGCGATGATTCGGCCCCGGGCTCGGTGGAGTATATACGCAACACCAATGGGCTTGCTTCGGCCTTGTATGCTCAGGATAAGCGCGCGGAGGCAGAGTCGCTTCTCTCGGCCCTGGTGCAGGCCATGCCACAGACCGATGATGTGGAAACGCGCCTGGAGCTGGTGCGTGCCCTGCAGATGCTCAGCGTGGGCAACCAGTACACGCGCCGCTGGCAACCCGGGGGAAAGCGCTCGCGTGCGGGGAATCCACCGCCGTCAAAGGTGGGGCGCAAGGGGCGCGAGGAGCGCATGCAGTACCTGCAACAGGCAGTGGAGATGATGCAGCAGCTCCTGCAGGATGCGCCGGAGAGCGAAGTGGTGCAGATGCGCCGTGTGGAGCTGCTTTCCCAGACCCGCAAGCGCGATTGGCAGAAGATGCTCCTGGGGGATGCCGCCAATCTCCTGCAGGTGCTTGATGAGCTCCTGCAGAAATATCCGGAAAATCACCTGTTCAAGCGTGCCTACGTGCAGTGGTCGATGCACCCGCACCGCTCCGGGGAGGTGGCCGCATTGGAACGCGCCGCCCGCTATGCCCGCTCCCTGCTGGCCGATAATCCCGGTAGCTCGGAGATGATGATGCTCTATATTGCCGTGCGCGATCGCTTGTCATCCGCCATTGCAGAGGCGGGCGACCCGGCCCGCGCGGCGCGGGAGAACGAAATGACCCTGGGCGTGATTTCTCTCGTTACCTCGCGCTCGGATTATACGCCGGAAATGCGCGAGCGCCTGGCCTTGCTGGTTTCCATGCATGGGCGGAGCAGGAACCGCACCCAGCAGGAGGCTGAAATCTCGCTCCTGCTGGAGAGTATGGATGAAAAGCGCATGCAGGAGGTGCGCCGCCGCATCAATTCCATGCGTGACCGCCGCTTCCACCGTGGTGCCCCCTTTCATTTCAAACGCCGCGAACCCCATTAAGCCTCTATGCCTTCAGGGAAAATATATTTCGCCATGCTCAGCGTCGTCTACGCCGTGCTCCTGACGCTGGGAAATCTGGATAATCTCACCCCGCAGGGGCAGTGGCGTGTGCTGGCGGCTCCCTGGCTGGGCGAGCCCCCGGCAGGCTTGAAGGTCGAAACCATACGCGCCGGCAATTTTGGGGATTGTTCTGTCACGGTGTTCACCCTCCCTGCCAATGAGGAGCTGCGCCGCAGAATTATTGAAACTTACCGGCTGGACCCCGCGGGAACCACCGCCGCCGGTGAGGAAAAGTTTGGTAATAAACACGTCCTCCCGGATTATACGGATGACACTCGCCCCGTGCTGCCAGGCCTGAGCGTCTGCATTTCCCCCTGGCTGGTGGTGGAGCCCGATGGCTCCATGCGTTTCTGTGCAGATGATATGAATGTGGAGCAGGGGGTGTATCCGGTGGCGTCCCTGGTGGCACACCCATACCCGCAGTATCTGCCCCGGGGCGAGTGGGCGTTGCTCTATCGGCCGCTGGCGCTGGCGGGGCTCTGTTTCCTGTTCCCCGCGCTGTTCTGCTGCGCAGGGTGGCTGTGGGTGCAGCACCGCCCGGTGAAGGCGCCGGAAACGAAGCTGATCTGCCTGCAGATTCCCACGCTGGTGGGCTTTCTCGGAGCCTTCGCGGATTTTTATCTGCATGGCTTCGATATGGGCTATTCGCTCTTCTCCTCTGCCTTCAGTGCCGGCACGAATTTCATAGCGGCACTGCTGCTCGTGGGGCTTACGGTGCTGCTGCGTAAACTTTTCGGGAAGCCTGCCTGATACCATCGAATTTCCCACAAGGTGTGCACAGTGTCGTTTATGTGCACGCGGAGTTCTGCGTAAAAATTAAGTTTGGAAATCCTGTGCGCTTGTGCTAGTATGGAGACGGTATGAGCATTCTGGATTGGGGATTGAGCGATGAGGATATCTCCGCGGCACGCAAGGTGCTGCAGGATGATGAGCAGCTGGTGCTGGCCATCAAGCCCCGGGCAGAGCATGATTGGCGCAGCGACTGGCTGAGGTGGATTGTGGTTGTGCTGGCAAGTGTCATTCTGGTGGGACTGATGCTGCAACAGGGGCGTGCGCACCCACTGGCACCGCTGCTCACCCTGCCGTTCTGGGGCATTTTGTTGTGGGTGGCCAGTGAGCCGTGGCGCAAATGGCGCTGCACGCGTCGCACCCTGTATCTGCTCACGAATCGCCGCGCGATAGTGTTGCAGGGCCGTCTGACCGGCCACCGGCTTCATGCTTTCGCGCTCCATCGGGATATGATTGATGCCGTGGCGGTGCGCGGCGATGGCTCTGGCAATATCGTTTTTGTCACGCAGAATACCTGGACGCTGAGGAATGAGAAGATTGTAGATGATATCCGGCAGATAGGCTTCATGGATATCGATAACGTGAAAGTAGTGCAGAAAATACTGGAGAATCAGATTGGATGAAAAAGGCCCTCTATATTCTGGCCGGCATCATCGTGCCTCTTCTGCTGGCGGCAGGGGGCGTGGTGTGGTATCTGCATGGCTGGCGCTTTCTGGGGAGCGACCTGGTGCTGCATGAAAGCTGGTCTGCGCAGGAGCGCTCCGCTTTGCAGCAGGTGGAGGCTGAGATGCTGCGCGGGTTGGAGCCTGTGCCCGTGCCTGAGTGTGTGGAGGAGCTGGGCGAATACTGGCAGCGGTGTGTCGAGGCGAAAAAGACAAACCTGGATGAGCTGCGGATGTTCCGCCGGGCTGCTGAAACCGGGCGGGGAAATGTGTACAGCGCCCTGGGTTTCCAGCCCATGTGGTATGCCGTGGTGTATGACCAGTTCGAACTCGCCCGGGCTTTTGCTGAGCGCGGTGCAGACCCTGTTCACCCGTTTTATCTGGAAGAGGGCGATATGTATGCCGATGTCATGGCTACGCTTGTGGGGCGTGTGAGGTATGCACCACCTGCTCACCCGGTTGAAAAAGCACTGGAGCTGCTGAACTATGTGGTGGAGGAGCGCGGGGTGGATGTGCGCAAGAGCCCCCGCCATGCACTCCTGCGGTTTGCCTTGGTTTCCTGCGTGAGTGATGGTGGAGATGCCGGGGCCATGATGGCCTGGGCCGCCGCGCGCGTACAGCCCTTCACCGCAGAGGAACTCCGGGAGTTCGTGGGCACGATGGTGAGCCTGGATGGAACGCTGCCGGGCTTGCGGCAGATGCAGCAGGCAGGGGTGCTGCCCGCCCATGTCTTCGGCGGCGAGGAATCCATATTGCGGTGTATTCGTTTCTGGGATAAGGACTGCGTGCAGAAAGCAGAATGGATTCTGAACCAGAACCAGACCATCCCTTCATGGGAACCGTTCCTGGCACATATCGAGGCAGATGAAGAATGGCAGCGAGCCATGGCATGCTGCCGCCTGGCTCTGCAGGCTGGTGTGTGCATGGAGTTCCCCGAACGCAACCTGCCCGTGAATCCCGTTTTCCGGGACGAAATCTGCGCGCTTCTGCAGGAATTCGGGCAGCGGCCCGGGGCGCGCTGATACATCACCGGCTCCAGCCCTGCATGAGGTAGAGCTGGCTGTTCACGCAGCGGGATTCGCCCCCGTCTGCCGGGGTGAAATGCAGCTCCCAGACAGAGGCGTAATACTCACCCCATTCGCCACTGTATACGGTGAATGAATCTGCGCTGGCCAGTTGGCAGATGCTCCCGCAAGGGCGTGGCGTCAGTCGCAGGGTGTCCAATCCGCGGGTGCTCAGTTCCTTTCCTTTGGTGTATTCCCGGGCGGTCACGCTGAAACTGCCCTCGGGGTAGTCGCGCGGCACCACCAGTGTCATCAGGTAGATACCGGACTGGAAATGCTCTGCCAGCACAATCACCGGCTTATCCGGCAGAGGGGGCAGCAGCGCATCCAGTTTCCCGCGTGTGGGCTCAGCTGCCAGGGGAGCCAGGGCTTCATCCAGCAGCTTCAGCTTTTTGCGTTCAAAGACGGAGGGCATTTCACGCTTGCCCCACCTGTATGCGTGGCTATAGATTTTCCAACGGTTCGGCAGCTCTACCTGCCAGATTTCAGCCTTCTCCTCATGCCATCTTGCCTCCGTCTGGTGCATGAATGCTGTGTCCGGGTGCTGCAGCAGCGAAAGGTGCGGCGTTACCTTCACGCCGGGAGTCAGTGCCCGGTGGCAGAAGGCGCGCAGCGTGTATTCCATCAGCAACTCCGGTGCTTCAGCGGCCAGTTTTTCCACATTCGGGGCCTTGTCCGGCAGGGCTTCATCACCGCTCACTTCCACGCCGTTATCCGTTTTGCACAAGTCGGCATATTGCTGCACGATGGGCGGCAGGGTGGCACCATCTCCCTCGCTCAAAGGCGGTTGGAAGTGCATATTGACCGGCACGGCCATTCTCGGCTTGCGCTCCGGCGCAAGCTCATCGGGCACCCTGATCCCCAGGGTGAAATCATCGTAATCACCAAATGAGGTGCTGAAGGAACTGATGATGAGGCAAGGCAGCATGGCCAGCCCCGCCAGGAATGACCAGAACCAGGCCCAGCCCACATAGTATTGCCGCTTCCTCAGTCGGAATACGGTGAGTGCCAGCAGCCAGAGCGGCAAGCCCAGAAACAGCAGTAGTTGCGGCCCGAGAACATAATCGAGTATGTTTCCGAGGCAGTGGCGTTCCTCCACGGCTGCGGAAAAGGTGAGCCCGCTCAGAAAAACGGCCATGCCGGTGCATGCGATGTTCCCCAGCACTGCAATCAGCGGCATTACCCAGTTGCGGCCCAGTGCATAACGCAGAATCTTCTTCATTGCTTTCATCAGATGTCTTGCTCAGTTTCTTTTTCCTCCCGGCGGTTGCGGCAATAAAAACGGAAGAAATACAGGGAGGCTCCCAGCAGCCCCAGTTCCGCAAGGCTGAACACGGTGATTCCTATCCAATGCTCTGCAGGAATCCCCAGGCTCATCACGGATTCGCTCGGATTATTCCGGTTCACGTATACAGTTACGCGGCGGCTCTCGCGGGCATCCTCGTACATAGGGTTGGTGAAGCTTTGGCCCATGCGACGCACGGTGTAGTTCTGGCCCTTGTATTCGATATGAGCTTCGATGCTGCCTCGTTTTGCGCCGCGGCCCGTTATCCGCTCCACATAGCCCTCCACGGTGGCATTGGCATCCGCCTGCAGAATGTAGCAGGTATCCTGCCAGAGGTGGAATACCGGCCAGCCCCACAGCAGGGCAATCAGCAGGAAAACCAGCGCTCCCCACAGGTTTGCGCTTCGGTTCTGCAGCCTCGTGTATGCATTGTTTTCCAGCCAGTCCAGTTTTGCCATGGTGTGCCTCCGTTCGCTTCATAAGCTAGCATGTTTACAGCCAGCAGTCCAGCTTAATTGCAGCTCGGTACGTTTAATCAGGTCTGAAGTCCCGTGCTTCGACAAAGAATTATCGTTTTCTGAGTGCCCACAGACACAAATTCGACTTGTATTTGGCGTTTTGCTAGTTTAGAATAATTCTATGAATCAACAGGGCGTGGACAGAGAGATTCACATACGGGGAGCGCGGGAGCACAACCTGAAGGGGGTGGATGTGGATATACCGCTGGGGGGCATCACGGTGGTGACCGGGCCGAGCGGCAGCGGCAAGACCTCTCTGGCCATGAGCACCTTATATGCCGAGGGGCAGCGGCGCTATGTGGAGACCTTCTCGCCCTATGTGCGCCAGTTCATGGACCGTATGGACCGCCCCGCAGTGGAAGCGGTGGAGAATGTGCCGCCTGCGATTGCCCTGGGGCAGCGCAATTCGGTGAAGAACTCGCGCAGCACCGTGGGCACTATGACCGGGATGAATGAGTACCTGAAGCTCATCTTCTCCCGCATGGCCGTGGGGCGCGATGCCGCAGGCAACGTGGTGCGCCCGGCCACCCCGCAGGGCGTGGCGGATGAACTCATAGCCGCGCACCCCGGGGAATCTGCGCTGGTCTGCTTTGCCGTGCGCCCGGTGGGCACGTTCGATGAAATGCGGCAGGCGCTGGAGGCGCAGGGCTATCTGCGTGTGCTGGCCGGCGGGGAAGTGCTGCGCCTTTCGGCAGCCACGGAGGCAGATCTGGGCCTGGAGAACTGGCTGGTGGTGCAGGACCGCGTGAAGCTGGTGGCCGATTCCCGCGCCCGCCTGATGGAAGCCCTGGAGACCGCCCTGCATCTGGGGCAGGATGTGGCCTGGGTTTCCCGTGCCGGTGCGGATGGCCGCTGGCAGGAGCCCCGCCAGTTCCGCAGCGACTGGTACCCGCTGCAGGAGCCGCGTCCCGGTCTGTTCAGCGGCAATTCGCCGCTGGGGGCTTGTCCGTCCTGCAAGGGCTATGGCCGCAGCATCACCTACGATTACAACAAGGGCATCATCCCCGATAAGACGATAGCCGATGGAGCCCTGAAGATGCTCTCCTCCACCACGCTTTCCGCCTGCTACAAAGACCTGGTGCGGGCCAACAAGCGCGCCCGCGCGGTGCGCATGAATGTGCCCTGGTGTGAGCTCACGCAGCAGGAGCAGGACTGGGTTTTCTACGGCGAAGCCGGGGATATGGACGTGTGGGAGGCGTTCGACCGCGGCCTGTGGTATGGCTACAAGGGGATTTTCGATGACATGGAGAAGCACGCGCACAAGCTCAGCGCGCGTGTGTTCCTGGCCTATTACCGCGTGTACAGCGTGTGCCCGGATTGCCACGGCGGGCGTCTGCGTCCGGAGGCTCTGGCCTTCACCATCGGCGGGCTCACGGTGCCTCAGGTGCAGGCATTGCCCATGGATGAGCTGCTGCCCTGGCTGGATGAGCATGTGCTGGGGCACACCGGGGCCGACCGCTCACTGGAGCAGGCGGTGAAGGAGTTCCGCAGCCGCGTGGCCTACCTCTGCGAGGTGGGGCTGGGCTATATAGCGGCCAGCCGCCTGACCCGCTCGCTTTCCGGTGGCGAGATTGAGCGCGTGAGCCTCACCACCTGTCTGGGCGCGGCGCTGACAGAAACGCTTTTTGTGCTGGATGAACCGACCGTCGGCCTGCATGCCCGCGATACCGCCCGCCTGATAGCCGCCATGCGCCGCCTGGCCCACCGCGGGAATACCCTGGTGGTGGTGGAGCATGAGGAGGCGGTGATGCGGGCGGCGGATTACCTGGTGGACATGGGGCCCGGCAGCGGTGCCTCCGGTGGTGAACTGGTGTATGCCGGAGACCCCCGCGGGATTCTGGCGGACCAGAAATCCCTCACCGGCCAGTACCTGAGCGGCACCCGCTGCATACCGGTGCCGACCCGGCGCCGCAAAGGGAAGGGCGTCATCCGCATCGAGGGGGCGGAATGCCACAACCTGCACGATTTTACGGTGGAAATCCCGCTGGGGGTGTACAACTGCCTCACCGGTGTTTCCGGCAGCGGCAAGAGCACGCTGGCCTGCCAGGTGCTCTTCGGCACCCTGCACCCGGAGGCGCTGGATGACGAGGACGAGGTGAAGGTTCGCCGCATTGCCGGGCTGGATGCGGTGGAGGAAGTGGTGCTGGTGGACCAGAGCCCCATCGTGCGCACGCCACGCAGCACCCCGGCGGTGTATATCGGTGTGTTCGAGGATATCCGCGCCCTGTTCGTGGCCGAGCCTGCTGCCCAGGCGCGTGGGCTGAAGCCCGGCTACTTCTCCTTCAACAGCGGCGATGGCCGCTGCCCGCGCTGCGCCGGTCTGGGGCAGGAAAAGGTGGAAATGCAGTTCCTTTCCGATATCTTTGTGCCCTGCGCCCTGTGCCACGGCACGCGCTATACGGAGCAGGCCCTCAGTCTCACCCTGCTGGGCTACAACATGGCCGAAATGCTCGCGCTGGATATCGCCACCGCCCAGCGGCTCTTTGCCCGCGAGAAGAATGCCCGCGCCCGCCGCATTGCCGCCCGCCTGCAGGTGCTGGTGGATGTGGGGCTGGGCCACCTGGGGCTAGGGCAGCCGCTCAACACGCTTTCCGGCGGCGAGAACCAGCGACTGAAGCTCGCGCACATCCTGGTGGATGCCCTCACCGGCGAAAAGCAGGGCAAGGGCCGCCTGCTGATTCTGGATGAACCTGGCACCGGGCTCCACTTCCGCGACCTGGAGGTGCTGCTGCGCGTGTTCGACCGCCTGGTGGAGCAGGGGAATACCCTGCTGGTCATTGAGCACAACATGGAGCTCATCAAATGCGCCGACCACGTGATTGACCTGGGGCCGGAAGGCGGCACCGGCGGCGGTCTGCTGGTGGCGCAGGGCACCCCCGAGGAAGTGGCCGCCACCGGAGCGGGCTACACCGCTCATTTCCTGGCAGATGCGCTGCAGATGGAGTATGACGAGCTGCCGCTCATGGCCGCAGAGGAGCACGACTCCAGCGTGCCGGAGGGCGTCATTGCCCTGCGCGGCGCGCGCCACCACCAGCTGAAGAATATCGATGTGGATATCCCCCGCGATGCCATGACCGTGGTGACCGGCCTCTCCGGCAGCGGCAAGAGCACGCTGGCCTTCGATATCATCTTTGCCGAGGGGCAGAAGCGGTTCATGGACGTGATGAGCCCCTACGCCCGCCAGTTCACCGAGCAGATGGAAACGCCGGATATCGATCGCCTGACCGGATTGCCACCCACCGTGGCCATCGAGCAGAACCGCTCCCGTGGCGGCTGCAAGTCCACCGTGGGCACGGTGACGGAGGTCTGGCAGTTCCTGCGCCTGCTCTATGCGAAGCTGGGGCAGCCGCACTGCCCGAAGTGCCGGGTGCCGGTGGGGCGCCGCTCCCCGGCGGAGATTCAGGAGCTGGTGCAGCAGGAGATTGCCACCCGCCCGGCCAGCCTCATGATTGCCGCCCCGGTGGTGCGCAACCGCAAGGGACACTATGCCGACCTGGCCCGCTGGGCGGTGAAGAAGAAATATCCCTACCTGCGGGCAGACGGCGTGCTGGTGGCGGCGGATGCTTTTACGCCGCTGGATCGCTACGCCAACCACGATGTGGATGTGGTGCTGGCGGAAATCTGCGTGCAGGGCAACCGCATCACCGTGAACGGAGCTGAGGCGGACTACGCCGGCATTATGGAGACCGTCTCCCGCGCCCTGGAAATGGGGGATGGCTTTATCCGCCTGCTGAAAGGGAAGCAGGAGCAGCTCATCGGCACGCGCCTCACCTGCCCGCAGTGCGGCGAATCCTTTGCCGAGCCGGAGCCTTCCACCTTCTCCTTCAACTCGCCGCGCGGCTGGTGTCCGCACTGCCTGGGCCACGGGCGCGTGGGCAAGGTGAAGGCCGGTGCCAAACCGGAGGAAAAGCTCAGCCAGCTGGAGGTGGAGCTCAAATACGACCGCGATGTGGAGCGTGCTGCCGCCAGGGAGGAGGAAAGCGTGCTCTGCCCGGTGTGCCACGGCTCGCGCCTGAATCCCTTTGCCTTGGGGGTGACCCTGTTCGGGAAGAATATCGCGGAAATCGGCAAGCTGGCGGCAGATGATGCGCTGCCGGTGGTGGAAAGCTGGAAATTCGAGGGACGCGATGCCGAGATTGCCCGCAACGTGATGGCGGAGATTGCGCCTCGCCTGCGTTTCCTGCAGCGCGTGGGGCTGGGCTATCTCTCGCTGGACCGCGCCGCGACCACCCTTTCCGGGGGCGAGACCCAGCGCATCCGCCTGGCGGCGCAGCTGGGCTCCGAGCTTCGCGGCGTGCTCTATGTGCTGGATGAACCGACCATCGGCCTGCATCCGCAGGACAACGAGCGTCTGCTGCACACCCTGGCCGATTTGAAGCAGCGCGGCAATACCCTGCTGGTGGTGGAGCATGATGAGGACACCATGCGCGCCGCCGACCACATCATCGACCTGGGCCCGGCGGCCGGTGTGCACGGCGGCGAGATTATGGCACAGGGCAGTTTCGATGAGGTGGAGCACAACCCTGCCTCCGTGACCGGGCGTGCCCTGCTGAGCCGCGAGAAACACCCCTGCTGCGGCAAATACCTGCCCATGAAGGAGGCCGAGTGGCTGGAAATTGAAGGCTGCACCCTGCATAACCTCAAGAATGTGAACCTGCGCATCCCCCGCGCCCGTTTCACCGTGGTGACCGGCCCCAGCGGCGCGGGCAAGACCTCGCTCATCACCGAAACCCTGGGGCCCGCCGTGCGCGAGGCGCTGGGCGGCAGAATCTCCCGGGAGGAACGCGCCGCATGGAAAAAGAGCAGGGGGCTGGATTCCGTGCGCGCGCTGTACCAGGTGGATCAGTCGCCCCTGGGCAAGACCCCGCGCAGCACCCCCGCCACCTACATAGGCATCTTCAACGAAATCCGCGCCCTCTTTGCGCAGAGTGCGGATGCCCGACGCCTGGGCTTCGATGCCGGGCGATTCTCCTTCAACACCGCTGCCGGCCACTGCGAGGCCTGCAAAGGCACCGGCTACCAGCGTCAGGAGATGGATTTCCTCCCGCCGTGTACCGTGCCTTGCGAGACCTGCCGCGGCGCGCGCTACAACTCACGCACCCTCCAGGTGCGCTACAAGGGCAAGAACATTGCTGAGGTGCTCAACATGGATATGGAGGAAGCTGCTGAGTTCTTCGCCAGCCAGCCGCGCCTGGCCGACCCGCTGCGCCTGCTCTGCGATACCGGCCTGGGCTACCTGACCCTGGGCCAGGCCAGCAACACACTGAGCGGTGGCGAAGCCCAGCGCATCAAGCTGGTGGCCGAGCTCATCAAGGGCCGCCGCGCCGCGCTGAATGCCATCCGCAAGGGCAAGGCCCTGCCGCAGGACCTCTACATCATCGAGGAACCCACCATCGGCCTCCACCCGCACGATGTGCGCCTGCTGGTGCAGGTGCTCCGCCGCCTGGTCGAAATGGGCAACACCGTCGTTGTCATCGAGCACAACCTGGAGCTCATCTGCGAGGCCGACTACATCATCGATGTAGGCCCCGGTGCCGGTGCTGCCGGCGGCACCATTACCGCCCAGGGCACCGTGCGACAGCTCTCCCGTGCCAAATCACCCACCGCCCCCTTCATCAAAGCCGAGCTGGAGCGGTGATGTCTTGCAAAGCTACAGTGTGCTGGTAAACGAAAGATTGTTTTATTTGCATGGTAATTGAGAGATGCTTTTTACTTGTAGCACTTCCATAACCAGATTGTTGGGGTATGCAGTTGGGGATTCTTTCAAATCGCTGCGTTTAATGAGTCCAAGGTAGTCATGCGGTGGATGCGGATACGCGGGCGGCAAGATAATATCTTGTATTCCTTGTGCTTTTTGCCGGGCAATTTCTTCAAATCTTATTTTTTCATAAGCTTTATATTGCCACCCTTCGATTCCTGCGGGTACAAGTTGGCTCTACCGACTTGCTTTTTTCTTTTTTATGATGTAACATGACTTGTCTCCTTCTCGGTTACGGACGTTTAGTCCTTTCAATTATTCGAGACGAATCGCGGAGCCTCCACTATGGAGGGGCTGGGGTGACCCATACTTCTAATCGGGAAGTTCTTCTTCCCTTGTTCCCTAGACGGGTGTACCCCCAGCCGGCTTGTCAAGAGTAGCTAACTTCGACAAGCCTCTCCGTCGGCTCGGATTTTACTCCGAACAGCCGCATGTTACCACATTTAATTAACCGGGTTCCCGATTTACATAAATTATCCTTATTTTCGGGGGGCGGTTTCAGAGCGTGGAAAGCTCGCCCGCGGCGCGGCGTTCTGCCAGGATGCGGTCGGTCAGGCTGATGGCCGCGGGATAGGAGTGCCGCTTGCTCCACACTTTGCGGCAAAGGGAGCGGACTTCTTCATTGTTCTGCACGCAGAGAGCTCGTTGGCGGATGCTTTCGAGGTAGCCTGCCACTTTTTCCTCGTGGCGGCGGGCTCCTTCTGCCTCTGCTGCAAGCCTGCAGCGCAGGATGAATTTCTCGCGCCGCGACATGGGGCGGCCGTATCTCAGTTTCTTTTGCTTCATAGGGGGTGTTTATTCTACAGGGTATTCATCCACAGGCTTATCGAGCGGTGCGGTCAGCATCTGCCGGGCAAAACAGGGGGTGTGGAAGCGGTCGATTTCGGTGCCGGTCATCGGGATGGGCAGAGGAAGTGGTTTTGGCTGGCCCCCGCAGATGCAGATGGGCGGCAGCGCAACATCTTCTCCGTTGGTCTTGTGTTCCACCAGGTATACTGCTGGCGCAATAGCTTCTGCCTGCATGCGGGCGATGAATCCCGCAAACGGAGCGGATGCGAGGAAAGCATCCATCTTCATCTGCAGCTGAGCCTGCAATCTATACGCTCCATGCGGCATGGCGGCAGGGGCCTCCTGCGGCTCCACGCGGTAGTAAGCATTGCCATTTCCCCGGTGCAGGCTGTACCTCAGCCAGCGCAGCAGGTAGTAAAGCTTTTTATTGCACTGCTGCTTTTCACGCGTGGACGGATTGTTGAACGGCACTATGATACTGATGGTGCGGTACGGACGTTTCTGAGTGTTCGACATAGAGGGATTGTATTTGTGCTAAAACGAGAACCCGCAGCAGAGCAAAGCTCCGCCAAGGCGGTATCTACGCCGGAATTCAGCTTCACGCACCATGCACCATCTGCACAGCACAACAACACTCAGGAAGCAACAACAACGCGGCTCCTGCCGCAATAGAGGTAGTATTCATAACGATGATAAACAGTTTGATTGGGATTTGATAGACAGATGCACCGGCTCATGCCGCGTGCGACTCCTGTATACCACATTTTCAACCTTTGTCAAGGTGTGGTGTTGCTGTTTTTGTTGTTGCCTGTTAAAGAAAATGGAGAGCTAGATATAGATTTTATGTCATCGTATATGAGACAAAAGGAGATAGAACTGTTATCGTTAGGCTCTGTCCTACCACATAGGTGCAGCCCATCCCCATAAATAACAAGTCTCTCCATCATCGGTAAAGACAGTGGGGAGTTTTTGTAGGAAGTTTTATCGTTTCACAAGTTTGCCAATTTATTGCCAGCAGGAAGAGACTTAATGTAATCTTCCATGTATTGCCAATCAGGATTACCGTCATTGTCAGACGGAAGCCATATTTCAGATTCTTCCATTCGGTCTAATTTCCATTTTCTACCATACGAAAAACGGTATTTCTCATTACGAATTACAGTGCAGATAAAAAGACCAATGGCAGGATTCAATTCCCATCCATTAGGATAAAGAACATTGACGTCATCAGAAGCCCAAAATGAAACAGGCTGATAAAAGGCTTCACCTACCGACCCATTATAATTCACCGTGATAACATTACCCGAATGAATGGGCTGTTCATCTATATAGGAAGATACTCCATTACAACTATCTATTGCTCCTATGAATGGTAATTTACCTTCAACCTTATCGGCATCAGTTAAACGCTTACCTTTCTCTATGTTGAACAATTTTCCAATTTTATACTTTTTCCAATTCCCCCTTAATAACAAAGCAACGCATTTGTCCTTACCAATTAGAAAATCTTGCATTAGATTAAGAGGCTCACATGACATTAAATTGGTATCGCTAAGTTTAGACAAACAAGTATTCAAGGCGGGAAGACTTTTTATGTAATCCTCCATGTATTGCCAATCAGGTTCTCCGCTTGATTCCTGTACAGGAAGTAACACCTTTGTGTCTGCGAGATGAGTTTTCCATTTTCTTCCGTAAGAATACTTCGGTCGTTCTAAATCAAATACAGTGACTAGAAACAAGCCTACATACGGATTCAAGTGGGGATTATAACCAGCAACTATATCAGTTGTTGCTATAAAGTCTTTATCTATGTAGTTCGTGAATCCAACTGAACCTTGTCCATTACAAATAAACAAGATACAATTTCCTCGCATTGCAATGGTCAAATCACGCTTACAACGGCGCATTACACCATTGGCTTTTTTCTTGGCTCCAATGTACAATGCTTCACTTCCGTCTTCAAGAATTGTGTTATTGGCTTTACCAATTTTTAGCGAAAACAAGTCACCTATACGGAATTCCCGCCACGTAGAAATATCAATTTTCATATCATGTCACTTGTTTGAATTTGAAATGCAATATAATCTCTCAACACTTTTTCAAAGTCTGATTGCTGTAGTTGAGAATAGTCCGTTTCCATATATGCTTCACATAACCACTCGTCATCTGCCGTTACCTTTTTTACAGCGGATAGTCCCTCTACACTTTGCTTCTTCCAATATAAGCCAAGCCATTGATTCTCTATTTTATCCCATAATCCTTCTTCCTTTTCTACTCGCCCGTAATTCTTTCTTTTCACAAAACCATCGTCTTTGAAGTACCCAAAGAATGTCTCCTTGATAGGAGCGGATTCATGACGAACTCCTAAATCAAATACCATGCAACAGGCACACACGGTAGCACCTGGGTGGAATACATCATTCGGCAAAGAGAATACCGCATCTAAATGGTGTCTTTGTAGCATCCGTTCCTTAATTGCACGAATTTCCTTATCGTTACCGATAGCACATGCCATTGGCAGCAACGCAATCAATTTGCCCTTACCAACTGTATTAGCAATGTATTCAACAAAGTGAAATCCTTTCGTTGGGTCTTCGTCTTTCTTCTTCCCCTTACTCCATTCTTTTGCATAGGCTGGATGACACTTAATGCGTTGGGCATTATATGGGGGATTCATTAGAACGGTATCAATCATAGCATCTCGTATCCAATCCGCTCTTTCAAAACAGTTAGCCTTAATGACATTTGAATTGCCGTCCCCATGAATTAACATATTCGTGGTAGATAACCCGAAAGCATATTCTTCATCTTCAATGCCATAAATTTGCTCTTTCTTCACCTTTTGTTCATCGGCAATGTTTCCATTGCAATCATCTATCGCTTCTGTCAATGCTCTTACCAAAAACGCGCCACTACCGCAACATGGGTCAAGAACTCGTGAATTTCTATTGACATTGGCTACCTTACACAAGAAATGGACGATATGGTCGGGAGTGAACGCCTGATTCTTATCCTTCTTGCCCACATACTTATTGAAGGTTGTAAAGAAAAGGTTAAGGATATCTTGCCCTCTACTGGTCTTATCATTGATAAATGGTAAAATTTCCTTCTTAATCTTATCTAAAATTTCGATAAAGTTCTCGCTTGATAATCTCTTTACAGACTGCGCTTCAAGGATATTATTCTTCAATCGTGCTAACTTCTCACCTTTATGGAGATTATGTTCAAGAAGCCCTTCCAAACATTCTTCCATTGAAGCGATAATTGCCTTTGTTGTTAAGCGGTGGTAATCAAACTCTTCTGGCTTAAGTCGTTTTAAGGCAAGTAGGCATGTCCCAACAAACTGGCTTCGTAATGCCTCTTCAATTCCTAAACCATGTAGTAATTCATTCAATTCATATGTGCTGCGAATTACCTTATCCTTGTTATTTTCCTTACCAAAGAAAACTTCTCTATAACCACTAAATGAGCGCAGTTCTGTTTCCTCTTTTAAGAAATTCTCCTCACAAACATCTCCTCGCCATACCATAATGCGGTTATCATTAGTATTAGCAAGAATGGCAATTATTCTGTTATGTCTGGCTAAAATCTTTTCAAATTCAACATAACACTGCAACTGCTTCATTGCGGCTTCAAGACAAGTATCATAATTCTGCTTAGTTTCAATAAGAACAGATACTCGGTCATCCACAAATCTCAAATCTAGGTTCTTATGAACCGTTCCATTGACCGTCACCAAATTTCTGTCAATCTTCTTCTTTTTCAGGAGTTCATTATAACTCCACTCATCATTCTCAATGTTACTCTGTAACTGAGAGCGTCCAACCGAGGCGATTATATCAACTCGGTTTCGGGAAAGCTTGTTACCCCACCCGATCTGTTTATTATTAATGCTTTGCATATCTTCTCTTGTTTGTTCCTCGTGCTCTTCAGATTATACCACTGTTCTTAATTACTGTCAAACTACCAGCAAGAGACTGGAATTATTTTCTGAAGTTCTCACATAAACTATTAGTTGTCTTTTGCCCTTTGAAAAACAATCATCTTCAATCGGGGAATGACTCCTTTGAGTGGGGGTAACACTGTACCTATTTGGAGGAATGAGATATTATTTCGCCGCAGCCTGCTGGCTTGCAGCTAAATAAGAAGGTGGCACCTGGTGCAATGAATACGAACTCCGGCAGGCAGGGGAAATAAGGGTGGGTGATATTTAGCCGAATGGGATGCTGGCCGGCCTGCAGCAGGAAGCCCGGAGGGGGAGTCCCGGGCTTCCGAGCGTGGGATCTCTTTATCAGCAGGGGACTATCCTTGCTTTTATGCCCAGGGGACAGGAGAGGAGTGATACAGCGACGGCGGATTTGGGGAGGCCGAGGGCCGCGGCCACATGCTTGCGGTAGGCGGCCATCTGGGCTGCGTATTCCTCCTTCAGGGCGGCGTACGATTTCTCTTTGGTGGGGTCGAGCTGGTTGGTCTTGAAGTCGATGATGTGGGCGGCGGTTACGTTGCCGGTGGCATCGTGGGTGAGCACAAGGCGGTCGATGGTGCCGGAGAGCCATTCGTTGACCTCGGTGATGGCTTCGATGGGCTGCTCGTTGTAAACTTCCTGGCCGGGACTGCTGGTGAAGAGTGCGGCTATTTCGGGCTGCTGGAGGGCATCGTACACCACGCTCTGGGGCAAGGTGCGGGTAGCGTTGTCCTCCATCCAGTCAGGGGGGAGCGTTGCATCGTACCAGATGATTTCCTCCCACGCAGCGTGTACCAGTGTGCCGAAATCCGCGGCGGAGAGTTCGCCGTAGTCCACGCGGGGGGCGTTTCCTCGTTCCTCCGGCTCCTGGGACTGTTTATCCTCCGCCTTGGCCAGCGTGGAGGGATTGGTGCGCTTGCGGCGTTGCACTGCGGCACCGAGGGGGGCGTGTGGCGTGGCCGGCAAAGCCGGTGCGGGAGCTGCATTCTTCATCTCTTCGAACCAGGTGGGTTCTCCCTGGGTGTAGATGACCTGGTTTTCTTCAATCTTGCCGAGGGGGGATTTCTCCACGCTCCCCAGTCTGGTTGCGACCTGGCGGATGAACCCGCCCATGGAGCGGGCGGCGGCTTTCCAGGTGGTGGCGGTTTCGCCGGTTTCTTCAGCCTGTGAGTCAGAGCAGAGCTCTGCACCGTGGCAGATGATGTAGTTGGCGTGTCTGGCGCGGGTGGCTGCAACGTAAAGGAGGTTGTATGCCTCTCTGCGCTGATTCTGCTGCCACTGGGAGGCGAGCTCCGGGAAGACGGGGCTGAGCTGCGCCCAATCGGATTTGGAGCCGGGTTTGAGCAGCATGGCGCTGCCGTCTTCGGTGATGAAGTAGTTGATATCGCGGGTGTCGTCCACTGCCTGGGTGCCGGCATAGGGGAGGATGACCGCATCGAACTCCAGGCCCTTGCTCTTGTGCATGGTCATAATCTGCACAGCGCCGGAGGAACCGGCGGCCTGAACGCTGAGATTTTTCATGCGGTTGCACCAGTCTGCCAGGGCGGAGCCTTCGGCATCGAAGGCAAGTGCGCTGTCCTGCCAGAGCCGGATCGTGTGTTCATTGGCTTTGCGGTCCGTGGCATTCAGCGGGCTGAGCAATTGGTCGAGCGTGGAGACATAGCCTGTTTCCTGAAGAATCCTGAGCCATTTGGCGTGTACCTGGTCTGCCGGAGCATCGAATATTTTTCCCAGGAAGGAGGTGCGTGCGATATTCAGGGCAGCGGCATCGCTGGGGTGCAGCAGCCACTTGAAGAAATAGAGCAGGATTTCACCCAGCGGGCTGGCGGCAGCGGCCAGTGTGTCCTTGACCAGCAGGCGGGGTAGTCCGGGCATCTTATCACCCAGCCAGACCATGATTTCATCTGCTTCAATGTTGCTGCGTACCAGGATGGCAATGCTCATGCCGTGCAGCGGGCGGCTGTCGGCATCTGTGAGTTGGTGCAGCTTGTGGACAATGGCGTCGTAGATGCGGGTGCGGGAGGTGGCGTCGCTGTCAGTATCGGCGTCATCTTCCTGCGGTGGCGCCACGGCCATGATTTCCACATAACCGGCTTTATCCTTGGCGGCCCGGTGCACGGCAAATTGCTTCAGGTGGGTGACGGGGGCTGTTTCAATGCAGCTGGTGTTGCCGTTTTCCGGGCATTCGATGGAATGCAGGGTGGAGAAAAGGCGGTTGATGAAACCATCCTTACCCATGATGACGGGGGAGGAACGGAAGCTGCGCTTCAGCTCCGAAGCCTGGAGCGGGAATTTCCAGGTGTCGTCTGTTTTGAGTCGGTCAAATACCTCAGTCTTGCCGGTGCGGAAGCCATAGATGCTCTGCTTCACATCGCCTACTACAAAGATGCTTTCGTTGGTGACGCAGTGTTTCTCCGGCTTGAGTCTGCCGCGGAGGGTGCGGGGCATGTCGGATTCCCAGCGCTCGGTGGTAAAGTCGAAGGCATTGGCTCTCGCGTCGTTGGCAATGGGCTGGAGCAGGGGGGTAAGCGTGGTGAACTGGTCCTCGGAGGTGTCCTGGAATTCATCCAGCATCCAGTGGTGCAGCTCGCCTCCCATGCGGTAGGCTACATGGTGGCGCAGCAGGGTGGGGTCGCCAATGTCCTTGAGCATGAGTTTTTTTGCCATGCGGGCAATATCGGCGAAGGAAAGGCGGCCCTCTGCCAGCATGCGCTGCTCATAGCAATCGGCGTACCCCGCCAGCAGA
This sequence comes from uncultured Verrucomicrobiales bacterium, assembly GCA_937916135.1. Classification (GTDB taxonomy): domain Bacteria; phylum Verrucomicrobiota; class Verrucomicrobiia; order Verrucomicrobiales; family Akkermansiaceae; genus Akkermansia. Next base: position 9,809 of record CALFTQ010000095.1, on the reverse strand, counting down.
GTGTGCAGCGCTGCGGTGCGGTCTGCGATCTGCCGAAGTTTGCAGGGAGCGGCCAGCGTGCCCAGCGTCATGCTGCAGTGTTTGAATGCTTGCAGGTCGCGGCTGTTTGCCTGCCGGGTCAACAAATCATCAACAGCGCTTCTGAACGCTTTGGTCTTGGCGGTGTGGTTCCACTTTTTGGCGTCGCGCAGTTTCCTGATGACTTCTTCCAGCCCCTCGCGCTGGGTTTTGTTCCAGCTGTAGAGATCGGGTGCTGAGACGACAAGGGCCGCATGCTGCTCCAGTTCCGGGGTCATGGGCGATTGCGCGTCAAAGGCGTCCAGCAGGGCAACAAGCTCAGGCAGGCCGGGGAAATCCGTCCGCAGCCCTTCCAGCCACTTGGCCGCCGTCTTACCGATGACCAGAGCCCCCGCTGCCAGGTCGTTCAGCTGCTTACGGAGCCCCTTGGTGGCGGGGAGATACTTGTAGTTGCGGAGAAGGGAGCGCAAGGTGGCCGCAGCGGCCTTGTATTCCTCCCTTTCGGCATCGGAGGCGACATTCAGCTGCGTTTCCGCCCCGAACGCAGCGGCATCCCCCCACTTTGTGCCGGTGGGCAGCTCGCGGTAGAGCTTCAGGAAGCTTTTGAGTTCGGCGCTGATTTGCGACTGAGTTTTGTTGCCCACGCCACCGGTCAGGCTGCTGAAGATGCGGAGGAATTCCTCGCGCGAGTGTTCCTCTGCGCCCTGGGCATCCAGATAGTCGCGGATAGTGGAGGCTTGAACGCGGTTTTCATCGGCCGGGTCAAGCGGGGCGGCGCTGTTCATGCCAAGTTCCAGGCTGTTGGTGGCTACCAGCGAGGAGAAGAAGCTGTCAATCGTGGTGAGACGGAGTTTGCCGAGCACGGCGACCATTTCCTTGAGCAGGCGGGCAAAGGTCTTTGCATCAGTTTTGTGGAATCCGTAGTAGTCTTGCAGCTCCTGGTTGTAGTTGTACAGATCTTCCGGGTAGCTGTGCTCGGCCTCGGCCAGCTTTACCAGAGCCGCCGTGACCGGCAGCAGCGGTACCGGGTTGGCCGCTTCGACTGCTTTGCCATTCTCATCGATGCTCAGCCCGCTGAGAACATCCCACACACGCACCGCCAGTTCATTGCGGCCGGTTTTCTTGTCGCGCTTGTCGCAGGCACCTTCCGCCAGGGCATGCAGAATGCGGTTGCGGAATTCACCTGCGGCTTTGCGGGTGAAGGTCAGGGCAATGATTTCCTCCGGCTTGGCGCCGAGAACCAGCAGGGCGATGTAGCGGGAGGCCAGCTGGTAGGTCTTGCCCGTGCCGGCAGAGGCGGCAATCAGGTTGCTGGTGACGTGGTGGCGGAGCGAGTTTGATTCGTATCTGGAAACTTGTTCGGTCATGGAAGGGGAGAGTAAGTCGGGGTTATTTGGTGAGCCTGGGCAGGTTGAACAGAGTGCGCGGGTCACTTTCCAGGGAGAGGGCGCCGAAACGCGGAGTCTTGCCGCCCCATTTGCCGGTGTTCAGCGCCGAGAACGGGCGACTGGTGAATTCCAGCGCCTCGGCGGAGAAGAGGCACTGACCCGCACGAATCATACTGATAGCGGATTGCACTGTCTGCATGGCAGAGGTGAACAGCTCCTCGGTGCTGAGCCCGCAGGGTGCCTTGGTGGACAAGGGGAGCACGGCGCCATCCCGCACGAGGTAATGACACTCCAGCTTCTCGGTCTTGCTCTGCAGATTATAGTACACCAGGTCGGGGATGACCCCGCTCATATCAGCATCGCCCATGTGCAGTTTCTCGCGGTTGTCTGTGGAGGGGTTGCGCAGGCCGTATGCATACAGCGGGAGCTGCACGTCGTTCCAGCGATAGAGCTTTTCGCCAAAACTGACGGTGCCGAAATCATAGCCTTGCACATTCATGAAGCGGCAATAGAGGGAATCGGCACCGCCATCCAGCAGGTCGAAATGAACCTTGTGCGGGTTTTTCTCGCCGCTGGAGGTTTTGTAGTCGATGATGCGCCAGCGGCCGTCCTTGTGGCGGTCGATTCGGTCCGCGTTCATGGAGAAACTGATGGTTTCGCCATTGGGAAGCTGAAGCGTGGGTTGCAGAGTGTATTCTCTCTTCACGTTGCACCAGCCTTCCGCCAGGTCTTTGCTGTGCTGGCGCACGAATTCGGCCAGGGTGCGCTCGATGGCCTGGAGCTGTACCTCCATGGGGAGAGTCTGGTTCCGGCGGGTGGAGGTGCTGTTGTAGACGCGTTGCCATTCATCAGCCGCGATGCGCCGGGCCGCAGTCAGCATGTGCTCTTCTGCTGCCTGGGTGTCGTTTTCTGCTTCGGGGCATGAGGTGAGCAGCTCTTCCCAGCTGGGGAATTGCTCGACCAGCTTGTCCAGCACAGCATGCATGACCGAGCCGTATTCGTTGCTTTCCAGTTCGCCTTTATTTTCCTTGTAGGTATCGCCCAGATCGATATGGAAGAGGTGCTTGATCCAGAAAGTAAGGGGGCATTGCAGGAAACCGGCGAGCGAGGACGGCGAGTAGCTTTTCTGTACCAGCTGCTCCTCCTTGTTTTTGAACCACCGGGTAAAGGGATTCTGCCTGCCCGGGGCAATCTGGGAGATATGCTCCAGCTCCCCGGGTGATACGGATTCGCGGCAGCCCGTGGCCCGGCGCAAGGGGCAGGGGGCCGGCCTGGGTAAAACCTTGGGAGCCTTGCTTTCGGCAAACAGGGTGCGGGCGCGCTGCGGCAGTTCATCCCCGCAGCGCATAAGCAGGGCCGATGGGGCCAGCACGGAGCCATCGGCCTTCTGCCGGGCCAGGATGAAATCGACGCGACCGGATTGACGCCGGCTTTCTATGAGGGCGGTGAGCAGATAGCTATCGCGAGCCGTGCGGAATTTCTCGTGGCGGATTCCCAGTTCATCGCAGAGCGATTCCGGCAGGAAATCATCTTCCGGCACCGGTTCGGGGATGCAGCCATCGTGCATGGCGGCCAGAATAACCCGTGAGCCCCTGGCGTAGGGCAGCTCACGCCAGCCCAGCAGGTCGCCGGTGGTGGAGTAACTTTCGGAAAAGACCGGGCCTTTTACTCTATCCTCCACCTGGCGGCGCAGGAGCTCCAGCGCACACAGCGGGGTGGGTAAGTTGTTCGCGACGTCGGAACAGGCCCGCATGTGCCTGGCAATGCCGGTGGCCAGTTTGTGGTTCGGGCTTCCCTCGTGGCATTTTTCCAGCTTGTTGGCCAACCTGGTCAGGGATTTCGCCGGTTTCGCGCTGCACAGGCTATCGAGGAGCTTGTGAACCCTGTTTGCGAAGTCGAAGTAAGCCTGCTGCCAGCCGGTTTGGAGTTTCTCAATGGATTTGTAACTATCATCCACTTTCGGGGTGGCTTTGAGCATGCTCAACAGGGCATCTTCACTGCCGGGCAGCAGCAGCATGCGGATTTTTTCGACGTGTTCCTGCAGGCCGATGAGTGCACCGGGCTCTTCTGCAATGGCCTGCTGCAGCGCCGTGTTGGTGAGCAGGGCGATGAAGGCATCCAGCCCCCGGACATCGTTGTTGCGGATACCCGGCTGCTTTGCATTCCACAGTGGCAGATTTTCGCGGGCATCGCAGGCATCTGCCAGTTGGCCGGGCAGGCGTCCCAGGTCTGTGGTCATGGCATTGCGCCCTTCGGGCAGGTTGAGTTGCCAGGCCGGTGTAGCTGCGGCAAATGCGTTGATGATGGAGGGTGAAAACTCCGAATCGCCCACGGCGAGCGCAAGCTCGCGCGAATCATGACCGCCCGCCAGGCGCAGGGCTTCTGCCGCCATGGCCTCGGCATCCGTCACCAGATGAATGGTGGAGGCGTCGTTGTCCACAACTTCCCGTGCGGCATCGGCATAGACCAGAGCATCGGGAATTTCAATCTCTCGGTTGAGCCAGTCTGCTTCCAGCGGGAGCCCGAAGTCATCAAACTTATAGGCTTCTGTCCGCGGTGCATGCACCCATATTTCCACCCTGCCGCCATCTTTGCCGTGCAGATTGCTCAGCAGCGTTTTAATCTGGGGGGAGAACTCCGGCACGCATGCCATGATGAGCAGACGGCTCTGCTTTTGCCAGGTAGCATTCTTAACGAAATCTGCCTGCGCGTTATTGATGGATGATTTTCCGGAAGGAAGCAGTGAATCCACCCTGTCGAAGACGGATTGGAGTTTGCTCCATCGCTTCTGTTCATTGGCGGCCACTTTCCGGCGCGCCAGGAGGGCGGCGCGGGTTGCTTTCCGGCGCGCCAGGAGGGCGGCGCGGGTTGTTTTTGTCTCTTCCGTCAACAGGTCCGCTTCCTCCTGGTACATTATCTCACGTTTCCTGAGCTGGTGGCTGATAGCCTGGAGTTCAACCTCTTCCTGTTCGAGGCGGGTGCGCAGCGCCATGAGCTTGTGCGCCACGCCGACCGCCCAGCGCTCGCGGTGTGTCTCCGGGCGGCGGGGGATGAGCGGGGCGTATTGCGCCACCGGATCCGCCCCTTCCGCAGAGAGAACCTTCAACCAGGCAGCAAGCGTTTCCGTTTCGGTGGCGACGCCTGGGAACTCGGAGGGAATGAGGTGACCCGCCAGCGTGATGGTGGGCATCAGTAGAGCCTTGCCTTTCTTGCCTGCCTGTTCCGCCATATATTCGCGCAGTCGGCGGCCGCTGCCTTCGGTCGGCACTACCACGGTGGCCCGGCGGTATTGCGCGGAGGTCTGCGGGTTGCTCAGGCCTTCGAGAAGTTTTGCTGCAACGAGTTCAATGGCGGGCTTGTTCCAGCCCAAAAAGTGGAGTTCGGGTGTATTCATGGGAGTGGTGATACTCTAGCATATTTTTGCTCCGGGTGCAAGGAAACGAACACAAAAAACAGCAGCAATCAACTTCCGTTGATTGCTGCCGGTTTGGGTTGAAACTGAATCAGCGTCAGCGTGTGTGGAAGGTACGGCTGATGACTTCACGCTGCTGCTCGGGGGTGAGCTTGATGAAGTTCACAGCGTAGCCGGATACGCGGATGGTGAGCTGGGGATACTTCTCCGGGTGCTCCATGGCATCCATGAGGGTTTCGCGCTCCAGCACGTTCACGTTGATGTGGTGGCCGGTGGCGGCGAAGTAGGCATCCAGCAGGGAGACGAGCTTGGTCTCGCGCTCGGCCTCGTCCTTGCCCAGTGCGCCGGGCACGATGGAGAAGGTGTAGGAGATGCCGTCCTGGCTGTCGTCGTAGTTGAGCTTGGCCACGGAGAGCATGGAAGCCACAGCGCCGTTCTTGTCGCGGCCATGCATGGGGTTGGCACCCGGGGCAAAGGGCTCGCCGGCGCGGCGGCCGTCGGGCGTGTTGCCGGTCTTCTTGCCGTACACCACGTTGGAGGTGATGGTGAGCACAGACTGGGTGGGCATGGAGTCGCGGTAGGTGTGCAGCTTGCGCAGCTTGTTCATGAAGTTCGTGACCAGAGCCTCGGCGATTTCGTCCACACGCGGGTCGTTGTTGCCGTAGCAGGGGAACTCGCCCTCCGTCTCGAAATCGGTGATAAGGCCTTCCTCGTTGCGGATGCACTTGACCTTGGCATACTTGATGGCGGACAGGGAGTCAGCCGCCACGGAGAGACCGGCGATACCGGCTGCCATGGTGCGGAGAATCTCCGGGTCATGCAGAGCCATCTCGATGCGCTCGTAGCAGTACTTGTCGTGCATGTAGTGGATGATGTTGAGCGCGTCGATGTAGGTCTTGGCGAGCCAGTCCTGCATGTTGTCGAAGAGCTCCATCACCTTGTCGTACTCGAGGTACTCACCCTCGTAGCGCGGGGCGGGCGGGGTCACCTGCTTGCCTTTCACTTCGTCCATACCTCCGTTGAGCGAGTACAGAAGGCACTTGGCCAGGTTGGCACGGGCGCCGAAGAACTGCATCTGCTTGCCGATGCGCATGGCGGACACGCAGCAGGCGATGCCGTAGTCATCGCCCCAGTACGGGCGCATCAGGTCATCGTTCTCATACTGCACGGAGGAGGTCTCGATGGAAACCTTGGCGCAGTACTTCTTGAAGCCTTCCGGCAGGGCGGTGGACCACAGCACGGTCAGGTTCGGCTCGGGGGCCGGCCCCAGGTTGTACAGGGTCTGCAGCATGCGGAAGGAGCTGCGGGTCACCAGCGTGCGGCCGTCTTCGCCCATACCGCCGATGGATTCGGTCACCCAGGTGGGGTCGCCGGAGAACAGGCTGTTGTACTCGGGAGTGCGGATGAAGCGCACCATGCGCAGCTTCATTACGAACTGGTCCATCAGTTCCTGAATCTCGGATTCGGTGATGGTGCCGTTGGCCAGGTCGCGCTCGAAATAGATATCCAGGAAGGTGGAAACACGGCCCAGGGACATGGCGGCGCCGTTCTGTTCCTTCACGGCGGCCAGGTAGCCCAGGTAGGTCCACTGCACGGCCTCGCGGGAGTTCGTGGCCGGGCGGCTCAGGTCGCAGCCGTAGCTCTTACCCATTTCTGCCAGTTCGGCCAGGGCGCGAATCTGTTCGTTCATTTCTTCGCGCAGGCGGATGGTGGCATCCGTCATCACGCCGGCTTCGCGGTCCTTCAGATCCTTGCGGCGGGCGGCGATGAGCTTGTCTGTACCGTAGAGGGCCACGCGGCGATAGTCGCCGATGATGCGGCCGCGGCCATAGGCATCCGGCAGACCGGTGATGATACCGGCGGAGCGGGCAGCGCGGATATCGCTGGTGTAGGCATCGAACACACCTTCATTGTGCGTCTTGCGGATGCGGCCGAAGAACTCGGCGGTGTGCGGGCACATTTTCAGCCCATAGGACTCCAGGGCCTTCTGCGCCATGCGCAGACCACCAAAGGGCATGAGTGCGCGCTTCAGCGGTGCGTCTGTCTGCAGACCCACAATCTTTTCGCGTGCCTGGTCGATGTAGCCCGGTGCGTGGGATACGATGGTGGAGACTACTTCGGTGTCGGCATCGAGCAGGCCGCCGGCGTCAATCTCCTTCTTCATGAGGTCTTTCACCTCATCCCACAGGGCTGTAGTGTCCTCCGTCGGACCGGCCAGGAAATCGCCTTCGCCGGTGTAGGGTGTGTAGTTCAGCTGAATGAAATCACGGACGTTGATGGACTCTGTCCATACGCCGGTCTTGAAGCCCTGCCAGGGATCTACCAGGCAGGCACAATCCTGAGTTGTTGCTGTGTCTGTCATAAAAAATAGCTTGGTTTGGAGTTGTTCCTTTCTGCCGGGGCTTCCCGACTCTCCACCAACATGGTTATTCTAACTCCCACGGGCAGATAAGTCAAGGGGCTTTCCGCGGTTTTGTTCGAATTCGGGTAGAATTCGCCTGCTTTGCTCTTTTAATTGTCTGGAATTATTCTAACAAAGAAGTGCGGAATGTCAAGTGGAATAATTCTAAAAACGATAACTTGGCTTCATCAGTCTGCATCTGAATTGAAGAAATCGATTGCAGTGTTTGACAAATTCCCATTTATTGCGCAGAGGGGGGCTTCTTCCAAAATGTTGCTGATATTTCTATTCTCTACAAAATCTTTGGGACACGCGTGACTTTGAGATGCGTATGCAATTTTTTTTCTTTACATATGATTTTCGTTTGTGCTATTTATAAGAACTGCGTAACAATAACATACTTGATCGATATGAATAAACACATTTTCTATGCAATGGCACTGGCTCCGGTAGTGTGCCTGACTGCGCAGGCCACGCCGGAGGTGGCCGCGCTTGATTCCATCAAGGCCGCAATGCGCGACCTGACCAGCCTGGTGAGCACCTCCCAGGAGAAGGATTTGCCCACCTTGGTGGCTGATCTGGATGCTGTGATTTCTGCCGCTATGCCCGGTATTCTGACGCAGCTGGAACCCCTGACCGATGAGCAGCGTCTGAGCGTGATTCAGGGCATCATGCAGGCCGAGGAACTGGGCAAGCTGATTGAAGGCGCGGCCCCGCTTTCCGAGGGCAAGGCTGCTGCTGCCATCATGCCTGCTGTGGCTGGCGAGGCCGACCCGGTTGCCCTTTCTGCTTCCATCCCGTTCAAGACCAAGCTGCAGGTGGTGGATATCACTTCCAATCTGTTGAAGCTGGCTATCGGCCTTGGCATCGACAGCCCGGCTGTGCAGCAGATGCTCGGTGGCCTCATGGGGGGCGGCGAGGATGAGTGCGAGATGGAGGAATGCCCCGCAGAATAAGTATTTCTGCGCCTCTATTGCAGGCCCCTGGTGGCCTTGATGGTTTGAGAAACTTCAGCGTTCCGGCTTATGCACCGGAACGCTGAAGTGATTATCGGAGCTTGCCTGCGGACAGACTTGCCGTCTGCACCTACCGGGCATTTTCGTAGAATCTCTGCATGAAGGCGGGGGTGTGCTCGCAGTAGAGGGTTTCTGCCATTTCATCGGCCAGGCGGATGAGGGTTTGCTGGAGGTTGCAGAGGAAGGGAGAGACTCGGTTGATGTGGCCGGTGGCGGCGTAGTTAGTGCAGCCGCAAGTGTTGAGGCAGCGGTGGCGCCATTCGCAGAGCCTGCACTCGGGGGTGGCATTGCCGCGGGTGGCGATGATGGCGTTCTGCCGGGCTCGGTCGATGCCGCTGCTCACGTTGCCGAAGCAGATGGCCGGGTCATCGCCATCGCCGACCATGCGGGAGCAGGGGAAGAAGTTGCCATCCACCGAGACGGCAATTTCCCGCTCGCCGATACGGCAGTGCAGGCAGTTTTTCGGCTGATTATGCAGGTGGGAGATAATTTTGCTTTCCAGGCACTCCAGCTGCATGGGGTGGCCGGAGCGGTAGGAGTCAGCCATGTCACTTGCGACCAGTTCCAGCTGCTGGCTCAGGGTGGCGAATTGTTCATCTGTCCACTCGCTCCAGTAGTCGAAATTGAGGGCAATGGGGCCGTGGTAGTGGTCGTGCAGCCAGCGGACCCCCTCCCTCAGGTGGATGCAGTTTGCGGGGTTCACCACACAGATGACCTTGCTGCGCAGACTGGGGAAACTGGCTACCAGCTCCAGTGCTTCAGCCGCCTGTTCATGGCTGCCGTGGCCATCAGCAAAGCGGCGGTTGGTGTTGTGCATGGCCGGTGAGCCATCAATGGAGAGCCCCACGAGGAAATCCCGCTCGGCCATCCACTCCAGTTTATCCCGGGTGAGCAGGGTACCGTTGGTGGTGATGCCGAACCGGATGCGGGTGGCGCTTTCTGCGGCTTTCTGTTGAATGTATGTGCAGCAGTGCCGGAGCAGGTGCCATTCCAGCAGGGGCTCACCGCCGAAGAATGAGATATCCAGGTTGCGCCCGGTGCGCTGCGCTTCGGCCAGAGCCAGGTCGAGCGCTTTCTCCGCAGTCTCCTGCGACATGGCGTGCGCATACTTGCGCCCTGCGTAGCAATAGCGGCAGCGCAGGTTGCAATCGTGCGTCAGGCACAGAGTGAGTGTCAGATTTCCGTTCATTATTCTCCTCCCGGTGTTCCGGGGTGCGGGTTGGGCTTAGCTCCCGTTTTGAGGAGGTGCGGGAGACTGGCGCCCACCTGGCACCTGTTGCTTGCCGCACCCGCTGGGCACCGCTCCCGCCAGGGTCATGAGCGCGGGGTAGAGCTGGCCCGGGCCGGTGATGGCAGGCTTGAGTTTTATGGGATGATTCTATGCTGATTCACCGTTGTGTACAAGCAAAAAATAGATGCAGCCCCAGAAACCGCACGGCGTGGCCCCGGAGGGGGAAGCGCAGAGCCCGGTAAATTGATGTTTGTCGTTCCGACAAAATTACGAATTACGAGTTACGAATTACGAATTGTCAGCTCCGCGAGCCTTACGGCTCGCCATTGTACATCAAATAATT
>CALFTQ010000094.1 GCA_937916135.1 uncultured Verrucomicrobiales bacterium | reverse complement strand
CCAAATTCCAATTTGTCGTTGAGTCCAAGCAATATTCTTTAATTGCCGGAGCAATAGTAAGAACGGGTCTGAGCAATTCCTCAGACCCGTTCTTTTTTTAATTGATTGGAATAAATCAGCCTTGCTGAGCAGCCTTGCGGGCAGCTTTCTCTGCTGCCTTGGCTGCCTTGGCGGCCATCTTCTCCTTTTCCTCGGCAGAGAGGATGCGGGGGAACACGGGGCTGGGCGCCTGCACGCTGTGGCCGTCCTTCACGAGACCCCAGGTCATCGTCTGCGGGGTGAGGCCGGCCAAATCAAGCTGAAGCTGGGACAGGATGCGGGCAGAAGCCTCCGGAAGCACGCAGCCAAGCAGGAAACCGACCTGGGCACAGCATTCCAGCAGATGAGCCAGCACACGCTGCAGCTCCGGCAGCTTGCTTTCGTCCTTAGCCAGGGTCCAGGGCTGCTTCTGCTCAATGTAGCTGTTGCACAGCCCCACGTGGGCATTCAGCGCAGCCAGGGCATCTGCCGTATTGTAGCTGTTCATGCAATCGGCAAACTTGCTCACCGTGGCGCTCATGCTCTCGCGCAGGGCGGCAGAGAGCTCATCGTCCCCGGTGCCGGTGGCGACCGTCCCCCCGCAGTAGCGCACGCACATGTTAAGCGAGCGGTTGCAGAGGTTGCCGATGTCGTTGGCCAGTTCGGTGTTGTAAATCATCTTCATGCGCTCCGGGTCGAAGTCGCTGTCGTAGCCGGTCTTCGTATCGCGCACCAGGTAATAGCGCACGGCCTCGGCGCCGAAAGCATCGCACAGGTCATTCGGGTCCACGATATTGCCCAGGGATTTGGACATCTTCTCGCCCTTGATGTTCAACCAGCCATGCACCAGCAGCGCGGGCATCTGCTCATCCGCAAAGCCCATGGCGTGCAGCATGCACAGCCAGTAGATACCGTGGGCGGGCACCAGGATATCCTTACCGATTACCTCACAGGCAGCAGGCCACAGCTTGCTGAACTCCGGCAGGCCGGAGCCCTCGGCAGCCTTGTAGCCGGCAAAGGAAATGTAGTTCACCAAGGCATCGAACCACACGTAGGTCACGAAATCCGGGTCAAAAGGCAGTGGAATCCCCCAGGACAAGCGGTCCTTCGGGCGGGAGATGCAGAGGTCTACGCCAGCGGCGCGCTCAATGGCATTCAGCAGGTCCTGACGGCGGAACTCGGGGGTTACCACAGAGGGGTGGGTGGTCACATATTCCTTGAGCCACTCCACCTGCTGGCTGAGGTTGAAATACCAGTTTTCCTCCTCCAGCTCCACGACTTCGCCCCACTCCGGGCCGAACTCGCCCTGCTCATTGCGCTCCTTGTCCGTCAGGAACTGCTCCTGGCGGATAGAATAGAACCCCTTGTAACCCTTCTTGTACAGGCAGCCCTTTTCCTTCAAATCGCTCAGGATGGCCTGCACACATGCCTTGTGGCGGGCATCAGTGGTGGCGGCCCAGCCATCATACTGAATCCCCAGGCGCTCCCAGAGGGCGATGAACTTCTGCGTCACCATGTCGGCATATTCCTGTGGCTGCATGCCTGCGGCCTCAGCCTTCTGCTGCACTTTCTGGCCGTGCTGGTCCACACCCGTCAGGAAGAATACCTCTTCGCCACACATTCGGTGCCAGCGAGCCAGAACATCTGCCAGTACCTTCTCATACGCATGCCCGATGTGGGGTGCGCCGTTTGTGTAGTCAATTGCTGTCGTAATGTAGAACATAGCGCGCCTATTCTATCACGCCGAAATCCCCGAATCAAGCGCAATCTGGCGTATGCCACAGGACACCGCTGCACCGCAAAATACGGGCACAAGAATGGATAAACCCGTGGCGGATGTATCAATATCGTCGGGCTCTTTCCCTGTTGGCAAGGGCAATCTGGAGAGCGTTGGCAATGTTGTGGAAAAACACGTAGAAAGCCGGGCCAATGTAGGCGAGGGGATGCACATACCACTGACTGGCAATGTAGAGGGTGAGGATGGTGTTCTTCTGCCCCAGACATTGGGAACACTCCCGCTTGAGTTCCCGGCCACCAAGCTTGTAGCCCGCCACAAAGCCGGTGATACAGACTACAAGGGAGCCCAGTACCAGCGGAAGCATATCCCGCCAGCCCACATTCATTTCAAGCACGCGCTGGGTACCCACGCCAGCAATGATGGTCAGGTTGATAATCCATATACCCAGCGAAACATCCCGCAGCTTCGCGGTCCAGCTCTTGCAGGGCGGGTGCAGCAGGCGCAGAGCAATAGCCACAATAGCAGGAATGCCCAACACTGTGCCCAGTTGAATTGCCACCTCCAGAGCCAGCTCTGAGTAGCAGAAGCCTTCCACCTGAACGACCAGCGGCATGAGCAAAGGGGTGACCATGCCAAAAACAATCTGACTGAGGACCAAAGCGGTAGTGGAGAATTCCACATTGCCCCGCAGCAGATTCACAATGACCGGAGCCGCGATGGCTACCGGTGCAATGCCACAGAAGAAGAGTGATTCCGCCAGAATCGGATAGCCCAGCAGACGAGCCACGGCCCAGAATCCCATGCCTATGAGCTGAATACCCAGCAGCACCCAGACGTGCATGCGCTGAGGCTTCAAGCGGGACGTTTCAATGCCGATGAAGGTGATGCTGAGCATGAGCGCAACGCTTGCCGGCAGATAGGCCCCCAGCGGAGCAAGCTGTTTGTGAAAGAGCCCACCCACCAGGAAGGCCACTATCATGCAGATGCTGCGTATGTGGCGTTTCATCAGGCTTCCTGCTTCGCTTCTGCCTTGCGTTTTTCGATGACCGCAGCCGTGGCATCGTCTGCTGCAGGTTTGGGGTAGGCAATGCGGTTGTGGTGCATAGTGCGGATGGTTGCAAAGAATGATTCCTTCAGGGTCTCAATCTCACCGAGAGTCAGCCCGCAGTCCTGCAAGTGACCATCCAGAATACGCCCCTTGAAGATGCCGTTGATCATGTTGCGGATGTCCTCCTCCGTGGGGTGCTGCAATGAACGGGTGGCACTTTCTACGGCATCTGCCATGCTCACGATTCCGCTCTCGCGCGTCTGCGGAATCGGCCCCTTATAGGTGAAGATGGATTTATCCACCTCCTCCGGACAGGTATCGATGAGTCCCTCCTCAAACTTGGCCTTTTCCGCCTCGTAGTGGTCGAGAGCCTTGCGATAGAAGAAATAGGCCGTAGAGACACCATGATGCTCGCGGATAACATTGATGATGCGGTTATTGAGTCCGTATTCCTCTGCCAGCGCCACACCTTCGGTCACATGACCTGTGATGATGCGGGCACTGGCTTCAGGGGTCAGCTCAGAGTGCGGGGAGTTATTCATATCCACAATATTTTCCGCAAAATACTGGGGATTGGCAATCTTGCCGATATCGTGGTAGAGACCGCACACACCGGCGCGGGTCACATCTGCCCCTATGGCCTCAGCACCGGCTTCTGCCAGCCGCTGCACCAGCAGGCTGTGGTGGAAGGTGCCGGGAGCGGCTATCTGAAGTTTTTTAAGAATCGGGTGGTTCATATCTGCCCATTCCAGCCAGGTGATGGGGGTGGAGATGTTGAACAAGCGCTCCAGCGCGGGCATCATGCCGCCTATCAACGCAGCCAGCACAAAATTGACCCCGACTGTTACTGCAAGTTCCACTGCGAAGCCCCCCACAGTGAATCCATCGGCAAAGCCACGAAGCGCCACGGAATCCCTGGAGCCGGCAGCATCCAGACTCAGCAGAATATAGACAGATGAAAAAGCGATGGCACTGGCCACAAAGCCGGCGCGCAGAATCTGCTCGCGCTTGTGCACACGCCCGGAAACCAACGCGCAGACCGTGCCTGTAACAAAGCTTACCGCGCTGTAATTCAGAATGATGGCAGAATCGGTATCCTCCGGGAACAAAGCTATGCCCAAAATGGTGCAGCACAGCGCCGTGTATGCCCCCAGACGGCGTCCGACCATCACAGCCAGTACAGTGGGAGCCAGCGCGTATGGCAACCACAGCAGCACCTGCCCCTGCAGATAGAATCCAGGAATGAGGCCTTTCAGGGCACACACTCCGGCCATGATGAACAGTTGGGCGGCAATCATGCTGATCAGAAGCAGCGTGCGACGAACTGTGAGCTGAAGCGACAGTCGCGACAAAATGGACAGCAGGAACAGCCCGATTGCCGTAAGGACCAGCCAGGTTATACGAAAAGCAGCATCCCATACATCTGAAGCAGTTGAGCTGGCCATGAAGCATAGCGCCACCAGGCCCGCCAGCGCGGCCAGCAGCATGATATGGTAGCCCCCCTTATTCTTTTTCATGGGAGAATCATCATTGGTAGATAATTTTCTGACGATATTAGTCATCGGGTTTCCTCCTTTTCTTCGTCTTTAAACTTCTCAGAATCAGTAATGCTAATAGGTACGTTTATTTCTGCGAGATTTTCAGCTTTTATCGAAATGACCGCCTCGCCGTCAGCGTTCCTTTTTCCCCTCACAATCGCCACGATGCGACCGTTGAAGAAACGCTGCTGCTTAGACTGCATGCAGGTGTGATCCGTTTGATTTCCATTGCAGAAACCGACCAGTTCTGCCGGGCCGGTAATGTCGAACTCCACGCTGCGGCAGTCCGTGGGCACCACATGCCCCTTCTTATCCACCAGCTCAAGTGAAATAAAGGCAAGGTCCTGCGCATCTCCCTCAATCGTGTCGCGGTCAGCTCTGGCTTTCACCTTCGCCGCTACACCGGTTGTGACTCGCTGAGCAGAAGCCCAGGGGCGCCCGTTCTTTTTCACCTTCACGCTCAGGGTACCGGGTTGGTATACCACGTCCTCCCATACGAAACGGTAGGCATTCTTGCAGACCTGCAGCTTCTGGTGGTAGGTACCGCCCTGCCCCCGCCGACGCACCCCCTGGCTCTTGCCGTTCAGGAACAGCTCGGCCTCATCTCCGCTGGTGTAGACCATCACCGGGGTGATTTCTCCCTCCCGGCCCTTCCAGTTCCAATGCGGCAGGATATGGCAGGTCTTTTTCTCCGGTGCCCAATGGCTGCGGTAGAGGTAATAGGTATCTTTCGGGAAACCTGCCAGGTCGATTATGCCGAAATACGAACTGCGGCTGGGGGCCCGGTTGCCCATTTTCCGCAGCTGTTCCATGGCGGCCTTCTTCTCTGCTTCCGAGGCGCCGTGGAAATTGCCGATATTGGAGGCATCCTGGTTGTATGGAGTCGGCTCGCCAATGTAGTCAAACCCGGTCCAGACATATTCTCCTGCTACATGCGGATTCTGATCAAGGGCATACATTTCAATGTCCGGACTGGTGCCCCAGCCCGGTGCAAACAGCCCGTAGGAGCTCACCTGGAAATTGCGGGCTCCGCCGCCCACGTCCCAGCGTAGCGGGAAGAAATAGGTATCGCGCGTGGCCACGCAGGAATTGGTTTCTGATGCATAAACCGGTTTGTCCGGATGCTGCTTGCGGAATCCGGCGTACATATTCGGCTTGTAGTTGAACCCGAACACATCCACCGTTTCTGCAAAGCCATTGCTCACGCTGCCGGGGTCGTTGCTACCCACTGTATAGGGGCGGGTTTCATCATACTTGCGAATCTCCTCGCGCAGCATGAGCGAAACTTCGCGCCCGCGGGCGGTACCCAGTTCGGGGACTTCATTGCCACCGCTCCAGGCGATGATGCAGGGGTGATTGCGGTCGCGCAGCATGAAGTTGCGCACGTCCTTCTGCCACCACTGCGGCCAGTACACATGGTAGCCATTCACCTTGTCGTACTTCTGCTGTTCCCAGATATCGAACAGCTCATCAATGACCAGGATGCCGTGCTTATCGCAGAGATCGAGCACCTCGGGCGCGGGCGGGTTGTGAGTCATGCGGATGGAGTTGCAGCCCATCTCCTTGAGAATCTCAATCTTGCTCTCGTATGCGCGTGCGTGGAAGGCCGCCCCGAGGGCCCCGAGGTCGTGATGTTCGCAGACGCCCTTGAGCTGCACACGTCTGCCGTTCAGGAAAAAGCCATCGGGGCGCCATTCTGCTGTGCGGATACCGAATTGTGTTTTGCTGGAATCTATTTCCACTTCATCCTGCAGCAGAGTAGTAGTAAGCTCATACAGATGAGGGTTTTCGCAGCTCCAGAGGCGGGGGCGCCTGATGGTGAGCTTCTGCGTTACCTCCTTCTCTTCGCCTGCTTCTATTTTAACGGTTACAGCCTTAGCCTTTTCCTTACCCACGCTTTGTTTAACCGTGACCTCGCAACCCTTTTTCGAGGTGTTGGCTATGCGGGTGCGTATTTCCACCCCGGCTTCTGTGTTGCTGATTTCCGGCGTGGTGACATACACTGGCCAATGGGCCAGGTGCACCGGACCGGTCTTCTCCAGCCACACATGGCGGTAGATACCAGCCCCCGGATACCAACGTGTGGAACGCGGCAGATTGCTGGCCAGTACCACTACCAGATTCTCTTTCCCTGCCTTCAAGTGTGGGGTAATATCCACCCGGAATGAATTATACCCGTATGCCCACTCCCCGGCAAAGGTACCGTTGACAAACACCTTCGGATTGGCCATCACTCCGTCAAAATCCAGATAATAGCGGTCTTTCTTCTTGCTGAAATCCTCGGGCACGCTGAATGTCTTGCGATAGCAGCCCCAGCCATTCCACGGGAGTTTGCCGGTCTCGTTAGGCTCCTCTATGAGGAACGGACTTTCAATGGCCCAGTCATGCGGCAGCTGCACTTCCTTGAAATCACTGTCATCGTAGGAAACGGCCACCGGGCCGTCCATCTTGATTTCCGGCTTTTTCAGGGGAATCTGCTCTCCCTCATCGTTCAGAAAAATAATCTCCCGCACACTGGCCCAGCAGCTTGCATGCACGCCCTTATTGACAGTGAGCTTGATGGAGTTGATGGGGCGGTTTCCCACCGGAATACGCAGTGTTTCCGTGCCGTTCATGGCAATGGTGCGCGTTTTCCGACGGCTACCCGAGACAATCTCCACATCTACCTCAAAGTTGTTGGGGCGTTCCCACTGTATGATAATGGTTCTGACCTTTTTCCTGGTTCCGGTATGCACCTGGATAAAGTGGCCGGCGCGTGAATCCGGGGCGCACCAGCGCGTGTTGAGATTGCCATCCACAGCGCAGGCCGGGGGCCTGCCTTCCTCCGAGGCAGAGGCTGAAGCCGGTGAGTCGATGATCTCCGGCTCGCCTTTCCCCATGTATTTGAACTTCCAGTCAAAGTCAAAAAGTTCACGCTCTGCCGCAGACACCAGAGGAAGCAGGCATGCCAGCATGGAGGGCAATGTGTATTTCGCCTTTATCATACCGTGATGTCGCGTATTTTAACAGAACAGACCGGCAAACGCAAGGTAAAAGGGAATTACAGCACATCGCCCCACTCCGGGGCTGGCTGAGGAGCACCCAGACCGCAGATGCGGTCAATCATGGCATCCCACTTATCCTGCCCCTGCAGGATATCAATGTGGATGCGGAGGAAATAGATGGGCACTTCCATCTCGCCGGGGCGAAGGAAGCGCACTGCATCCTTCTCCGTGGTCACAATCATATCCATGGCGCGTTCGGCGCAGCGTTCCACAAAGGCATCCAGGTCTTCCTGGTCAAACCAGTAGTGGTCAGGGTAACTGCGGCGGATTTCCACATTGGCCCCCAGCGACTCGACCAGGTTCTCAAAGCTCTCAGGGCGGGCAATGCCGCTGAGGCAGGCCACGTACTTACCTTTCAACGCAGAGAGCGGCAGCTGTTCGCCCGTAAAGATATTCTCCAGCAGCACGGGGGCGTGGTTCGTCACGATGATATCCGCCACCTTGTTGTACTTGCGGATGGTGGAGATGAGCGCATCCTGAGGCTTGCCCTCGCTCTTGGTCAGGATGATGTAGCTGGCGCGTTTCAGACTGGCACGGGGTTCGCGCATGGTGCCGCGCGGCAGCAGCGCCCCGGTGCCGAAGGGGAAACCACAGTCCACCAGCACAATGTCAATCTCATGCTTCAGTTTCAGGAACTGCATGCCATCATCCAGGATGAGGGTGTTGCTCCCCAGCTGCTCGATGGCGAAAATGCCGGATTTTACGCGGTCCTTATCCACCAGCACGGCTACTCCGTCCAGGTTGCGGGCCAGCATGAACGGTTCATCGCCGGCATAGAGCGGGCTGAGGTAACGCGTAACGCCATCGCTGGCAATCTTCGGTATGCGTTTCACGCGCTTGCCGTCCTTATCCAGCCATACCTGCGGCTTTTCGAGGTCATGGCTCTTATAACCACGCGTCAGAATCGCACATTTGCGCCCCCGGGAGGCCAGGCTGCGGGAAAGCAGCTCCACCACCGGGGTCTTACCGGTGCCACCGGCGGTGATATTGCCCACGCTCACCACAAAGGTGCCCAGATAGTGCACCGTCTTCAAACGGCGGCGGAACAGAAACAGGCGCACCTGTACCAGTATCCAGAAAAAGAAGGATGCAAAGCGCAGCAGGCAGCGCATCATCCACGCACGGAATCCGCGGGCCCGACCGAATACCACCTCGGTACCCCACTCTGCAAACTCTTCCGCGCGTGATTTCATGCTCCTGCCATCCTAACAGTTTCGCCGCTCCAAGTCAACATCAGAACTCGCAATTGCGCGGTGTGCGCGGATACGGCAGTACGTCGCGGATGTTCTGCACACCGGTCACGAACATGATGAGGCGTTCGAAGCCTACGCCGAAGCCGGCATGCGGCACCGTACCGAAGCGGCGCAGGTCGTTGTACCAGTAGTAGGCGTCCATATCCATACCCATGCGCTCAATGTTGCCTTCCAGCACGTCCAGTCGCTCCTCTCGCTGGCTGCCGCCGATGATTTCGCCGATGCCGGGCACGAGCACGTCCATGGCGGTCACGGTCTTGCCATCGTCATTGAGGCGCATGTAGAAGGGCTTGATTTCCTTCGGGTAGTTGTACACAATGACCGGGCACTTGAAATGCTTTTCAGTAAGGAAACGCTCATGCTCCGTCTGCATGTCCATACCCCAGTAGGGCTTGTATTCGAACTTCTCGCCACTGGCCTGCATGATTTCGATGGCCTCAGTGTAAGAGCAGCGCACAAAGGGCTTCTCTGCAACCTCCTCAAGGCGGGCGCGCAGCCCTTTGTCCACGAACTTGCAGAAGAAGTCAAAATCGCCGCTGGTATCGGCCAGCATGGTGCGGGCGATGTGCTTGATGAACGCCTCGGCAATCTCCATATCGCCGTAGATATCACAGAAGGCAATCTCGGGTTCAATCATCCAGAACTCTGCGGCATGGCGGGATGTGTTGCTGTTCTCCGCGCGGAAGGTGGGGCCGAAGGTGTAGATATTGCTCAGCGCACAAGCAAAGGTCTCACCCTCCAGCTGGCCGGAAACGGTCAGGTTCGCGGGTTTGCCGAAGAAGTCGTTCTCATAGCTCTTATTCTCTGCCAGCGGGTCCAGGGTGGTCACATGGAACATCTCGCCGGCTCCTTCGCAGTCGCTGGCAGTGATGATGGGCGTGTGCACCCACACGAAATCGCGTTCCAGGAAAAATTGATGCACGGCTGCGGCCATGCGGGAGCGGGTGCGGAAGATGGCACCGAACAGGTTGGTGCGGGGGCGCAGGTGCGCAATGGTGCGCAGGAACTCGGGCGAGTGACCCTTCTTCTGCAACGGATAGGATTCCGGGGAGGGGCCCACCAGCTTCACTTCCGTGGCCTGAATCTCCCACTTCTGCTTGCCGGGGCTTTCCACGAGGCGTCCAATGATGCTCACCGAGGAACCGGTGGTCATGCGGCCGATATCCTCGTAGCCGGGAATACCGGCATCGGCCACTACCTGAATGGACGCCAGGCTGGTGCCGTCGTTCACCTCCAGGAAGGAAAAAGTCTTGGAATCGCGGCGGGTACGCACCCAACCTTCCACCAGTATCTGCTCCACCGGGGCTTCACTGGCCAACGCGTGTTTTACCAAAGTACGCTGCATAGTCATGTCTGCCCGTCATTGTAGCACCACCCCTGCCGCATGGCGAGCAAAAAAACCGGCATTGACAAAGCTCCGGCGCGGGCGTATGCTCAGGCGCATGAACGATGCTTCTGCTAAAGCTCTGGATTATTTTCACCGGGGATTCAACTGCGCTCAGTCCGTTTTTGCTGCCTTTGCTGACCAGGTAGGCATGAGCGAACGGGATGCCCTGCTCTTTTCTTCTGCTTTCGGCGCCGGGCTGGGGCGCATGCGCGGCACCTGCGGCGCTTTTTCCGGTCTCTGCATGGTGGCCGGGTTCTGCAAGGGGAATCTCTCCGGCAACCCGGAGGAGAAAGAAATCATCTTTTCCCTTACCCGCGAACTGGCCGGAGCTTTCAAACAGGAATTCGGCACGCTCACCTGCCGCGAGCTGCTGCATCTGGATGAAGAGATGGAAAGCTCCGCCCGCCCGAATGTACGCTCTCAGGCATACTATGATTCCCGCCCCTGTGAGCGTTGCGTAACATTCTGCGCGTTGAAAGCAGAAGAACTTATGAAAATGCTTCAAAAGTAGTAAGTAAAAAAATCAAGTAATTTTTAGATTTACGCTTGACGCGATACGCAAAAGCAGATATACTGAGCTCGTCTTCGGGACCGGACGTAAAACAAGGTTCCCGGGCTCGAAAGGGTCCGATTCATAGGGTAGTTGGGCACCCAGGGGTTTCGGCCCCTGGGTGACTTCCTTTTCCGGACATTGCGATAGAATACAGAATAATACCTAAAGAGTAGGAATTGCAATAAGTTTCGCATCATCCAACATTTAGCTTGCAATATCGTTGGCGTGTGTTACAATTCGCGCGCGGGGCAACACAACCCCGGGTGCTACATCATGAACAAATGCTTTCATATTGCAGCAACTCTGGTTGCTTTTCTCTTCGTCTGTGTGATACCGGCCAGCGCGGCTGAAAGCACACAGCAAGCCAGCGACAAGATTGCCTGTTTCGAGGATTTGCGCGGACGGGTGCTGGCCGTTCCCTCCTCCACAGTGCAGGATATCTATGTGGAGGAGCATTACCCGGACATCAAGCTCGACCGCTTTGACACCGAGGCAGATATGATGCTCTCTCTGCAGCAAGAGAAATGCGACGGCGCCATCATGGACGACGTTATCTGCTACGCCCTGGTGCGCAAGACAGAAGGCGTCACCATCCTGCCGGACAGCCCTGTTCCGCCCTGCCAGATGGGTGTGGTATTCGGCAAGCACAATGCCGAGCTCTGCGAGCAGTTCAACGCCTTTATCCGCCAGCTGAAGGAAAAGGGTGAACTGGAGCCCATCATGGAGCGCTGGATCAAGCATTTTGATACGGCAGAAATGCCGAACCTTCCCCTGCCCACCAAAGGCGAGCCCATCCGCGTGGCCATGGAGCCCTGCACCGAGCCTATCGTCTTCATCAAGAACGAAAAGATAGCCGGTTTCGATGCGGAGCTCATTCAGCGATTCTCCGTCTACATCAACCGCCCGGTGGAAATCGTGGAGATGGAGTATGACTCCCTCATCGCCTCCACCACCACTGGCAAGGCAGATATGGCGGCCTCCGGCATCCTCATCACCGATGAACGCGCCGAAAGCGTGCTCTTCTCCGATCCGTATTACGACAGCCACTCCCGCGTGGCGGTGCTCACCAAGAATGCGCATCCCTCCATTGTGTCCGGCAATGAAGGCCCGCAGATTCTCGGTATCTGGGGCAGCATCAAGCGCAGTTTCTACCGCAACATCATCGAGGAGCGCCGCTACATGCTCCTGTGGGATGGCCTGAAGGTGACCGTTCACATTTCCTTCTTCTCTGCGCTGCTGGGCACAATCCTGGGTGCCTTCATCTGCTACCTGCGCATGAGCAAGGTAACCGTACTCCGCAACATTGCCAAGATATACATTGATGTGATGCGCGGCACGCCCGTGCTGGTGCTGCTCATGATGATGTGCTACGTGGCCTTTACCCAGTTTGACAACACGCCCGTGGCCATCATCACCTTTGCTATGAACTTCGCGGCCTACGTGAGCGAAATGTTCCGCACCTCCATCAGCAGCATCGACAAGGGCCAGACCGAGGCCGGCATTGCACTGGGATTCTCCCCGGTGCGCACCTTCTGCTACATCGTGCTGCCCCAGGCCGTGCGCCGTGTGCTGCCGGTGTACAAAGGCGAGCTGATTTCCCTTATCAAGAATACCTCTATCGTTGGTTACGTGGCCGTGGCGGACCTGACGCGCGCATCCTACATCATCCGCGGTCGCACCTTCGACCCCTTCTTCCCTCTGCTCATGGTGGCGCTCATGTATTTCCTCATTGCCTGGCTGTTCACCTACATCCTTGACCGCATCGGCCGCAAAGTCTGCTAACGTTCACACCACCTTTTGAAACGATGATTCAAATCAAACACCTTCAGAAGAGCTTCGATAATCTGGATGTTCTGCGTGATGTGAACCTGAACATCAAGCAGGGCGAAGTCATCTCCATCATCGGCCCCTCCGGCACGGGTAAGAGCACTTTCCTGCGCTGCCTGAACCTGCTGGAGCAACCCACGGGCGGCAGCATCGTCATCGATGGTGAGGAAGTGCTCAACGGCAAAGTCAACGCTTCGAAACTGCGCCAGAAGATGGGCATGGTCTTCCAGTCCTTCAACCTGTTCAACCACCTTTCCGTGCTGGATAATGTGTGCATCGGCCCCGTGAAGCTGCTGGGCAAGAGCCGCAAGGAAGCGGAGACCAAGGCCATGGAGCTGCTGAAACTCGTCGGCATGGCCGAGAAGGCAGATGCCATGCCCGATGAACTTTCCGGCGGTCAGAAGCAGCGCGCAGCCATTGCCCGCTGCCTCTCCATGGACCCTGAAATCATCCTCTTCGATGAGCCGACCTCCGCACTGGATCCCACCATGGTCAGCGAGGTGCTCTCCGTCATCCGCGCCCTGGCCCGCCAGGGAATGACCATGGCCATTGTGACGCACGAAATGAACTTCGCTCGCGATGTGAGTACCCGCGTGGTCTACATGGATGAAGGCATCATCTACGAAATCGGCACTCCTGAGGAGATTTTTGAGCATCCCAAGCGCGAGCGTACCCGCGTATTCGTGAACCGCATCCGCGATTTCCACTTCGAATTCCACAGCCCGGACTACGACCGCTTCCTGCTTAAATCCGAGTGGCAAGCCTACTGCAACAAGTACTTCCTGACCCGCGAAAGCATGCGCAAGGCGCAGCTCATCGGCAATGCCCTGTTCCGTCTCATGCCGCTGGAAAAAGGCACGCTGGACTTCTACTTCCGCTACTCTGAGCAGACTCGCGAAATGAGCATGGAAGTGCTCCTGCCCATCGGCGCTGAACCTATCGACCTGGAATCAAACCGTGTCCTGAACGAGCTGTGCTCCAGCGTGGAGTTCAACCACGAGGCAGACCGCGTCAAATACCGCCTGCGCATGAAGCACAGGAACCGCTGATTTTTTCTCTCATCTCTCTTTTGACTCCGCGCCCCGGTCTGCTCCATTCAGCCCGGGGTGCTTTTTATTCTTCTGCGGTGTAAATCAGTTGGAAAAAGGTGGCAGAAACGGCTTGCCAAATCGGGAGTTGTCATGTATAATGCGCGCGCATCTGAGCGATGCACCAAGCTATTATGTCCGGCAATCTCACATACAAGCAGTCCGGCGTCGACACTATTGAGGCGCAGTCTTTTGTTTCCGATATCAGCGCGCACGTGAAGCGCACGCAGAAAAGCCGAAAGCTCTGCAATGCATTCGGCCTTTTTGCAGCAGCTTATGACCTCTCCTCCTACAAGGAACCGGTTATCGTGACCGGCACGGACGGTGTGGGCACCAAGACGGAGATTCTCTTCGATATGGATATGCTCGAAACCGCCGGTAAGGACCTGGTGGCCATGAACGTGAACGACCTGCTCACCACCGGTGGCGACCCCGTCATGTTCCTTGACTACCTCGGTATCTCCAACCTGGAGGTGGAGCGCCCCCGCATTACCCGTCTGGTAGCCGGCATGTGCGATTACCTGGAAAGCTGCAACTGCATCCTGGCCGGTGGCGAAACCGCCGAAATGCCCGGCGTGGTGCCTGAGGGGCTGGTGGAGCTGGCCGGTTTCAGCATTGGCTGCGTGGAGAAGAGTGAGATGATTGACCCCTCCCAGGTAGCCGTGGGCGATGTTCTCATCGGTTATCCCAGCGATGGTTTCCACGCCAACGGCTGGAGCCTGGTGCGCCGCGTGCTGGCTCAGAACCCCGATCTGCTCACCAAGGATGAGCTGCGCGAGCTGCTGGCCCCGACCCGCCTGTACCACGACGTGGTGTACGATATGCGTAAGCTCGGCATTACCCCCAAGGCCTACGCCCACATCACCGGAGGCGGCCTGCCCGAGAACCTGGAGCGCTTCCTCGGCGAGAAGGGTGCCGACCTCGAAATCCCCTACTGGGACAACGAGCCCGCCCAGAAGGTGCTGCAGTTCGTGGATGCAGAAGACCGCTTCCACACCTTCAACATGGGTATCGGCTGGGTTGCCATCGTCTCCCCCGACCAGGTTGAGCAGGCCCTCACAGCCGGCCCCGGCGGCACGGTCATCGGCACCATGCGCGAGGGCAAGGGTATCAAGGTAAGCGTCCGCAAGTAAATCAATTTCTCACCCCTCCTCTATATGTCCGCAGCAATCCGCCTGCTCAAGCCGCTTTCCTACTTCGAAGAGAAGTACGGGAATCCGGAGTGGGCTTTCAACAAGCTGTTCCTCCTCATGGAGAAGCAGCGCAACCGCGGCCAGGACGGCGCCGGGTTCGGCAGCATCAAGCTGAACATGCCTCTGGGCGAGCCCTATATCTTCCGCTCCCGTGCGGTGGGGGGCTCCGCGCTCACAGACCTCTTCACGGCGCAGCAGCGCAATCTGCGCCACATGCGCGAAGATGGTATCATCGATGGGGCTGATGCCATTTCCTTCAAGAAGAATTTCAACTTCGGTGGCGAGGTGCTCATGGGGCACATGCTCTACGGCAGCAGTGGTGTGCAATATGAAGAAGGCAACTGCCACCCCTTCCTGCGCCGTTCCAACTGGCCTACGCGCACCCTGATGCTCCAGGGCGATTACTCCATGACCAACGTGGAGGAACTGCACGAGAAGCTCATGGCGCGCGGCCAGCACCCTGTGTTCGACACCAACACGCAGGCCATCCTCGAAGAGGTGGGGTACTACCTCGATGAGGCGCATACTGATAAATACCGTGAACTGCGCAACAAGAATGTGGACGGCCGCGAGATTCCCCAGATTATTTCTGCGGAGCTCAACCTCTTCGACGTAATCGAAAAAGCCTGCAAGGACTGGGACGGCGGCTACGTCATCATGGGCGCCGTGGGCAATGGTGACTTCTTCTGTCTGCGTGACCCGCACGGCATCCGTCACTGCTACTACATCCTGACGGATGAATACCTGGCCATCGCCAGTGAGCGGGCTCCGCTCATGAGCGTGATGGAGGTCGATGAAGACCAAGTGCACGAACTGGGTGCTGCGAATATGGTGCTGGTCAAGGCTGATGGCCAGGTGACCATCAAGGAATACACCACACCGGGTAAGTTCACCCCGTGCTGTTTCGAGGATATCTACACCTCCCGCGGTAATGACCCCGTCATCTACCGCGAGCGCAAGGCCCTGGGCGCCAACCTTACGGAAAAAGTGGTGGCCAGCCTCGACAAGAGCGACTTCTCCAAGGCGGCTATCACGTTCATCCCCAACACGGCCGAGGTTTCCTACTACGGTCTCCTGGAAGGGCTGCGTTCCTACCGCCGCAACAAGGTGAGCCAGGCCATGGTGGAGGCTTTCCGCAACGGTACCATGAGCGAGGAACTCATTAACGAGCTCATTCTGCGCCGCTGGCCCCGCGCAGAAAAGATTGCGCACAAGGACATCAAGCTCCGCACCTTCATCTCCGAAGCCAGCAGCCGCAAGCAGATGGCCTCTATGGTTTATGACCTGACCTACGGCGCCGTGGGTGAAGACGAAGTGCTTGTCGCCATCGATGACTCCATCGTGCGCGGCACCACGCTCAAGATGAGTTTGCTGAGTCTTCTTTCCCGCACCAAAGCTCGCAAGATTGTCATCGTATCCTCTGCACCCCAGGTGCGCTATCCGGATTTCTACGGCATTGACATGTGCGAAATGGGGCAATTCGTAGCCTTCCTTGCAGCCATCAACCTGCTGCACCGCAAGGGGCTTTCCAACATCATCACCGATGTGTACAACGAATGCCGCTACCAGCTCACGCAGCCGGCAGAAAAACGAACCAATCCCGTGCGCCGCATCTACAATGCGCTCTCGGCAGATGAAATCACGGCTGAGATTTCTCGCATGGTCACGCCGGAAAACTCGCCATGCGAGATCCAGTGCGTGTACCAGACCCTGGAAGGGCTGCACGATGCCATCGAAGCCCCCTGCGGTGACTGGTACTTCAGTGGTCATTATCCGACCCCCGGTGGCTATACCCTCATCAACAAGACCTATATCGATTGGTACGAAAAGACCCGCGGAGTCGTGGGTGAGTTCGTGCTCTAAGATTTCTCCGTCCCTGCGGGGATGACTGATTCATCCCCGCAGGGACAAAACTACCCCGACCCACCCTATGCCCCACCACCATGAAAGAAGCAGCCTCCAGAGAATCATTCGCCGATAAGACGGACGAGGAGCTTATCCAGAGCACCCTGTCCGGCCAGACCCGCGCGTATGATGAACTCATCCGCCGCCACAGCCGCAAACTCAATGCCATGCTGGTGCAGATGCTCAACAGTGAGGCTGATGCCTATGACGTGGCCCAGGAATCTTTCCTGAAGGCCTTTCATTCCCTGCGTTATTTCAAGGGAAACAGCTCATTCTACACCTGGCTCTACACCATTGCCCTGAATAACGCCCGCAACTTCCTGCGCAAACGGAAACGCGAGCGCAGCTACAGCCTGGATGACGATGAAAAAGGCAACCCTCTGGAAAAAGATGCCGAGCTGGCAGATGCCAATCTGGAGGCCGACCCCATCCGCAAGGCTCAGGTGAAAGATTTGCGTGGCAAACTGGCTCGCGCCATCTCACAACTTTCCCCGGCTCATCAGGAAGTCGTGAACCTCTGCGATATTCAGGGACTTTCTTATCCGCAGATTGCCAAGCTTATCAATATCTCAGAAGGCACCCTGCGCTCCCGTCTGCATTACGCCCACCGCCAGCTCCAGGGCCTGTTGGCGGATGAGGTCTGAGCGGTAAATTGATGTTTGTCGTTTTCGGGGCACGGGACTTTAGTCCCGAAATCACGGGCACATCATCGGGACTGAAGTCCCGTGCTCCAAGATAGTTTCCCTCACACAAGACAATTCATCGCGCACCAGTCAGCGATTCTGCAAGGCCAGAATGGGCAATACAAAGAGGGCGCGAAAATGCAGCATGTTCCGCTTGCGCCTGAGCCTGAGCAGCGGAATGAACCCGAAAAGGTAGAAATCCGTTCGAGAGGGTTTCCTTTTCACTCGAATCAACGGGAGAAAGCCGAAAAGCAGGTATTGAGCCTGCTTGCTGCAGCAAGCCACACGACTGTTCAGGGCCGCAACCGGATGACGGGTCAGCCCGTAAGTAAGGCAGTACCGGCCGGGTGAGTCTTGCGAAAAGCAACGCAGAATATCCATTGCCACCCTGGGATGCACCAGCTCCTGAATTCGCAGCATCAGATTATCATCCATCTGCCCGCGCTGCAATAGAGCCGCTGCACGTTTGCCAAGCAACCGGCGCCGGATTAAGTGGCATTCCCGCCCGGACAGCTCATCATCGCTCACCGAAAATCCCCCGAGTCGGAAGGAGGTGAAATTCAGTGGCACATAGACGCCCGGCTCTCCGCTGAGCAGGAGCCGGAAAACGAGGTCGTAATCCGCGGCGCTCCGATAATGCTCATTATCAAAGCCGCCCAACCGCAGCAATACGTCTTTTCTTGTGAACATGGTCTGGTGGCAGAACGGCATAAGGCAGGGAAACACCCCCAGTCCCGCTGCCTCTGTGCAATGGAAGCTGCCATCTGCATGCACAAGCGTGCGCGGAGCATAGGAAAATGCTGCTTCTCTCTGCTCCAGCGCCGCCACTGATGAGGACACAGCATCTTGCCGATGCCAGAAATCATCGCTATTCAGAAAGGCGATATACTTGCCACAGGCCTGGCGTATCCCCTTATTCATGGCATCATAAATCCCGGTATCCGGTTCTGAAATGTAGCGAATCAACCCTTGGCGGGCATATTGCTCCAGCTGCTCCACGGTGCCATCCTGAGAAGCGCCATCGATAACGAGGTGCTCTATGGCCGGGTAATCCTGAGAGGAAACGGACTTAAGGCATTGTCTGAAGTACCCTGCCCGCCCGTTTTTGAGCAGATTGTAACAGACCGTGATGACCGTCACCAGCGGTGGCTCGCTTGTGTGTGCGGATTTCATATGCAATTGGCAAACAAACTGCAGATTTCAAGATTAAGGCGCGAGCTCCTGCGCTTCCGACCGAAGCTGCAATAACTCAGCACGGCGTACCAGCATATCTGGGCACGGAGCCAGCATTGAAGAATGAAGCGTTGCCAGTTGTTCAATGGTGCAGAAACCGACTTCATGAAACGCATCATCCGGGATGAGTCTTTCCACCTCAAGGCGGGGAAATCGCTTTGCATAATCTTCTTATTGGCATATCGGCGCAGGTGCTTCACAATGGGTCCTACCAATGACGGGTGATGCTGAATCTCCCGGCGGCATCCGTCTGCAAACTTCAGCATGAGTTCATACACATCATGGTGCGTGGCGGCGGTGGAGGATACGCCCCCTTCATAAAATCGAGCGGCCACCACCGGCACCACTGCACAGGGAATGTGCTGAATATACAGCCTTCTCATCAGATCTGTATCGGCGCCGATGGGAAAGCTGACGGCATCGAAGCCCCCCATCTTCACGAGCAGCTCCCGGCTGCAATACATAGCCTGGTGGCAATACGGCTGCCTCCACAGCGTATTCTCCAAGCGGGGATGCCGGAGCTGTTTCTTCTTACCGATGCACAGGGTCGAGGCTACACTGTACTGTGCGGCTCCGTTCAGAATCGGCAGACAGCATGCCTGGACTGCTCCCGGGCATATTTCATCATCGGCATTGATAAATACCAGCACCTTTCCCCAGGATAACTTTATGCCCTTGTTCATGGCGTGGTAGATACCATCATCCGCCTCGCTGATGAAGCGTGTGATGCGCCCCGCATGCTGCTGGCACCACAGATATGCCACGCTGCCATCGGTGGAGGCGCCATCAACGATGAGATGCTCCACTTTAAGGGGTGTATCATACAGCGGTTGTACAGAGGCTATGCAGCGCGGCAGGAAATGCAGAGCATTCCGGCACACTGTCACTATAGTCAGATCGTAGGGTAGTTCTTGTTTCACAGCAAGGCGTAGCATATAGCCACTTTCCTGCAAAAACAAGAATATAGTAGTTTTTACGTTCTAATAGTTAATAACATAGAGTGCCAACTACTGGCAACATAGTTTCATTCTGAAAGGTGATGCAGACGGTACCCGATGGGGCTCATTTCGTACTCCCTTAGCATCGGGCGCTGTTCTTTCTGCACAGCCAGAACGAAGACCGGCTCCTCCCCCGAAAGGGAAAGGAGCCGGTTCTAGAAGTCAGATAAAGAGGAGACTCAGATTAGTCCTTGGAAATCTTCTTGGCCATCTGAACAGGAGCGGTGTTCTTGCTGTTCTTGGCGATTTCCTTCTGACGCTTGATATAAGCGGTGCGGCGGCGACGCTTTGTCTCCTTACGATGTTGTTGACCCATGGTGGTTCTGTTGTGTGTTTGTAGGGCAGGCAAACAGGCCCGCCCGGGTTGATATAAGTGACTCTTAAATACTGTTTTTATCCTGAGAATGCAAGGCAAAAGTGTGTGTACCGGCTTTTTTATTGCCAAAAAGTGGCGTAAATGCTAGTCTATGGGCATGAGAACTGCCATATTGGGAGCAGGTGCGCTGGGTTGCTACTACGGCGCCCGCCTGGCCGAAGCCGGGCACGAGGTGTGCTTTATCGGCCGCTCTGTGTATGAACCCCTGCGTGCCGAGGGGCTGCATGTGGAGAGCGTGCATGGAGATATTCACCTGCCACAGGTGCAGGTGTGCCGCAAGGCAGAGGAATGCGGCCCGGTGGATCTGGTGATAGTGTGCTGGAAAACCACCTGCAACGACCAGCTGGCAAACTACCTGCCCACCCTGGTGGGGGAACATACGGAGGTGCTCACCTTCCAGAACGGCATGGGAAATGCCGAGGCCATTTCCGACTTTGTGCCGGCGGAGCGGGTATACATCGGCCTGTGTTTCGTGTGCTGCATGATGGATGAACCCGGCAAAATCCGCCACCTGGAGGGCGGCGATATCCAGTTTGCGCCCTTCGTGAGCTCGGCAGCGGGTTCCGCCCGGGCCCGAGAATTGGCGGCCATGTTTGAGCAGGCACGCATCGTTTCCTCCGCTTTTGACCACGCAGAGCAGATTCAGTGGTGCAAGCTTTCGTGGAATATTCCCTTCAACGGGCTCTGCGTGGCCCACGGAGGTATCAGCGTGAAAGAACTCTTCCGCATGCCGGGTGAGGATGAGCGAGCCCGCGCCATCATGGAGGAAGTGTGCCACGCCGCAGAAAAACGGGGGTTCCCCCTGCCGCTGGACATTGTGCACCGCCAGATGGAGCGCACGCGCATCATGGGCGAATTCATCCCCAGCAGCGCGGTGGATTACCTGCGCGGCCGCCCGGTGGAGTATGATGCCATCTGGGGCCGCACGCTGGAGCGCGCCCACGCCGCCGGGGCGGTGGTGCCGCACTGGGATAAACTGGCCGCAGATATACGAGACCGCCTGAATCACGCATGATATCCAATCCGACCAGTCCCCTGCGCCAGGGGCTCCGCTATGCCGGGGCCCTGCTCCTGCTTGCTGCTGCCGGCTGGTGCTTGCAGCCGCTCCGCCTGCATCTGCAGCAGCATGAAAAAAATGCTCATCTGAAGCTGCCTCCACCGGATTATGAACGCACGGATGCACTCTCTCAGCAGCTTGCCTTGTTCGGGCTTGGCGGGCTGCGCACCTTTGCCGCCGAGATGCTCTGCGTGGATGCCACGAATGCCTGGCTTCAGCAGGACTGGCCCCGCGCCCGCCGACGCTGGGAGCAGGTGACCACCCTCTGTCCCCACCGTGTTAATTACTGGATTCGTGCTGCTCGAGACATGGCAAAGAATGCCGTGGCCTGGGTGAATCAGGATGAGCAGCTGGATGCGCATGCCCGCGCCGTGCTTTGCAAGGATTATCTGGATGCTGCAGAACACTTCCTTCAGGAAGGTCTGGCCAATAACCCGCAAAGTGCCCTGCTCTGGCTGGAAATGGGCGCTTTCGATGAGGACCTGGCACGGCGTACCAATTTTACCCGCGCGGTGGAGGATTACCGCCGGGCGGTGGAGCTGGGAGCCTCCCCCATGTACAAGCGCTGGGAGTTCTATAACCTCTGCCGCATCCGTGGGCGTGAGCGGGAAGCATGGGAACTGGGGCGCAGGCTATACGACGAAGAGCGCCACCGCTCCCCTTCTCTGCGCTGTCTGCTGGTGGTGCTGCAGAATAAGCTCCAGATTCCATCTGAGCAGCGCCTGACACCGGAACAACTCTTCGGCTCCCGTGAGAGAGCCCTCAAATACCTCCGCCCCTTCCTCCACAACGACCTGCGCTTCCCCACTACCGGGATCCGGAACTACATTGACTCGGTGCCCCAATAGAATGAAGAGTTATGTCAAATAGCAAGCTTGCTTGCAATTTATCATTCTGGTAGCATGCGCCAAGATTTCTATGATTAGTTCTATCCTTTCCACCCTTGAGACCGCCTGGTTGATTTTCCTCGTCGTCATGTTCTTCAACGTGATGATTTTTGTGCATGAACTGGGGCATTTCCTCGCGGGCAAGTGGCGCGGGGCGTATATCGACCGCTTCCAGATATGGTTCGGCAAGCCCATCTGGCAGAAGAAGATAAACGGCGTGCAGTGGGGTATCGGCTGGATTCCCGCGGGCGGCTTCGTCTCCCTGCCGCAGCTGGCAGACATGCAGAGCATCGAGGGCGAAGCTGAGATTCCCAAGGATCTGAAGCCGCTCAAGCCGCTGGATAAGGTCATCATTGCCGCGGCCGGCCCGCTGGCTTCCCTGCTGCTGGCGTATTTCTTTGCCGTCATCGTGTGGATAGTGGGCAAGCCGGTGGGCGAACTGCCGACCACCACGATTGGTTACATTCCGGCGGATTCCCCCGCCGCGCAGGCCGGGCTGCTGCCGGGTGACCGCATCCGCGCCATTGATGGCCAGGCCGTGGAGAAATGGATGGGCAACATGGAAGGCGTGCGCGAACTCGTGGCCATGAGCGAGCACGAGAAGATTAGCTTCACCATCGACCGACCGATGGCGGATGGCAGCACTCAGCAGCTCACCATTGAAAGCGGCTACAAGCTGCCGGAAACCAAATGGTGGCAGCGCACCGGCATGCGCCAGGTGGGCATCATGCCCGCAGCTCCCGCTGTCATCGGCGATATTATTCCCGGCTCCCCGGCAGAACAGGCCGGACTGGTCAAGGGGCAGCGCATCGTAAAGCTGAATGGCACCCCGGTGTTCTCCCCGGTGCCTGTGCTGGAAGCCGCCGAAAAGGGAGCCGTGGAACTTACCCTGCAAAATGCTGACGGCAGTGAAGTAACTACCACTATCACACCCGCCCTGCCTGCCAACTGGCAGGGACTGGAGGGCGCACGCCCCATCATGGGCTTTGTGTGGGGCGGGCTGGATAATGAGCTGCGCACCGAGCACCCCGGCGTGCAGGAACAGATTAACCAGAGTTTCCGCTGGATGGGCGAAACCCTGGCCAAAGTGGCCGCCCCCGGCAGCAGCGTGGGCATGGAGCACCTCTCCGGCCCCGTAGGTATCGGCAACTACCTGTACCAGATGCTCGAATCCGAGAACGGCTGGAAGCTTATCCTCTGGTTCGCCGTGGTGCTGAATGTGAACCTGGCTGTGCTGAATATCCTGCCCCTGCCCATCGTGGACGGCGGGCATGTGGTGCTGGGCACGCTGGAAATCATCTTCCGCCGCCCGGTGGGAGGCAAGCTGCTGGAGTGGATTCAGAGCGGTTTCCTCTTCCTTCTGCTCTTCTTCTTCCTCTTTGTCACCTTCAAGGACGTAGGCGACATGGTGGGCGGCCCCGAAGAGAAGGCCCCGAAGTTACCCGCACCGGTTTTCTCCAAGTAAATGCCTGCGTTTCACCTCAGCGATCCGCATAAGGATTTCACACACCCCGAAAGCCAGGAATTGCTGCGTGGAATCATTGCCAAACAGGGTGCGGGGCTGACCGGGTACGAACTCTCCTGCGTGTTCAACGGGCACCTGCCCGCCGGTACCGCTGCCGAGTGCTGTGCCTACCTGCGCCCTCTCTACCAGTTTTTCCGCAATCCGCAGGATGAATGCGCAGCTCATCTCTGGGAGGATATACTCTGGATATGGCTGGTGCAGGAACGCCCGGCGCTGGAATCACTGAACCAGCATCAGCGCATCATCGATGAACTGCGCCGCATTGTGCACGACACCCTGCTGTCTGCCCCCTGGCTGCCGGAACAAGGCGCCGGAGGCATCTACGCCAGAGCCGCCATGCTGACCAGCTGGATGGCAAGCCCCTGGGGTGAGGCTGAAACGGAAAGCATCCTCAACGCACTGGCCTCAGGCGGAGAAACTCAGCAATTCATTCTCCTGCGCCTGTTCCTGGACATAAAGAACCCGATAGGCATCAGCGCACCAAAAGATGCATTCGCCACCTTTGCCGCTCGTTTTAAGGCCCACTTCCGCGAGAGCACTGCCCTTTACGACGCAGTCCTGATGCTCAGCGATATTCCCCTGCCCGCCAACGACTCCAGCGGAAGCACGTTCCATGTGAAGGAAACGCTGGACGAATGCGAGTGGTACCTGTAAACCTGCCCGCGAAGCCATGAACGGCTATTGTTTTTTCCCGACACCCGGGACCATTTTCAATAAGCCGGCACATCACAGAATAGCGCTGCCCTGCTCATATTGGAATTTGTGGGGGAACTCTGTCGGGGCACGGGACTTCAGTCCCGATTGGAAGCACCGTTATTTCGGGACTGAAGTCCCGTGCCCCGACAACGACAAACATCAATTATTCGAGTAGAGATGGGACTTCTTCCAAAATGTTGCTGATATTACAATTCTTCGGAAAACATGTGGTGATTTCTACGTCACTAACAAGATTTTCTCCTTGACTCTTCGGGGAAAAGTGCTAGTCTGGAATTAATCGCAATGAAATCTCTCCTTTCTAAACTTACTTTTGGAATCATGATGCTGATGAGTGGTGTGGCGTGTGCTTCTGAGGAAGGCGGCCATCATGGGCTTTCTACCGATGCACCAGTGCTGTGGGACATCGACCTGCCGTTCTGGCCGGGGCATTCGCTGCCCATCACGAACTCCATGGTGATGATGACCATAGCCGTGGTACTGCTCACCATCATCCTGCGACTGGCTACGCGCAAGATGCAGAGCGTGCCGAGCGGGCTGCAGAACTTTGTGGAGTGGGTATTCGAGCTGCTGTATAACTTTGTGGAGGGGCTCATCGGCAAGAAACTGGCCGGCAAGTACATCTGGTACTTCGCCACGGTGTTCCTGCTCATCCTCACCAGCAACTACATGGGCCTTATCCCCGGCGTGGGTGAGATTACCATCAACGGTCACCCCCTCTTCCGCGGTGCCAATGCAGATTTGAACATCACTCTCTTCCTCGGTCTGTTCTACACCCTGCTCTGGTTCATCTGGAGCATCAAGGAACAGGGCATCAAGCACTTTGTGCTGCACATCTTCGGACCCAAGGGCGGGCTCACCGGCATGCTGAAGAACCTGCTGCTGCCTGTCTTCTTCTTCGTGGGTCTCATCGAGCTGCTTTCCATCGGCATCCGCCCGGTAGCTCTGGCCGCCCGTCTCTATGGTAACATCTTCGCCGGTGAGGCCATTCTGGAGCAGATGAGCATCGTGAGCGGCAGCATCCTGGGCAACGCCGTTGCCATGCTTCCCTTCATGTGTCTGGAAATTCTGGTAGGCTTCGTGCAGGCCCTGGTGTTCCTGATGCTCACAGCCATTTTCCTGAAGACCCAGGTGGGCGATGGCGAGGAACACGCCGCCCACTGAATGACCATTTTCCCGCAGCGGATCATGAAGCAAAGCGTGACGCTGCGGGTTTCACCAATAAACAACAAACAATAGAAAAACAACAACAATGATGCTCCCCGCTCTTGCCACCGCCGCCATCAAGTCCGGCATGGCTGTTATCGGTGCCGGTCTCGGCATTGGTCTCATCGGTATGAAGGCCGCTGAATCCACCGGCCGCAACCCCGGTGCTTCCGGTCAGGTGCTGACCATCTCCATCATTCTGGCCGCCCTTGTGGAAGGTGTGGCCTTCGTGGCCATCTTCATGGGCTAAGCAATGCTACGCCCGCGGGCATGCCGGGCCATTCAAGCAAACGGCATGCCCCTTCCCCTTTCCCCCATTCTCAAAAAAATCTCCGTCTTTAACCAAAGCAACTTACAACCATGATTCTTGCCGCTGATATTCAGGACCTGGTCACTAATTTCGGTCTGCACACCGATGCGTTCATCGCTCACCTCATTGCTTTCTGCATCCTGGCCGCCATCGTGGTGTGCTTCGGCATCAAGCCCATCTTCAAGCAGCTTGAGGAACGCCGCCAGCGCATCCAGGAGGGCGAGGAAATGCACGCCCGCAGCCAGCAGGAACTGGCCGATGTGAAGGTGACCGGCGAGAAGATTCTCGACGAAGCCCGAGAAACCGGCAAGAAGGAGGTCGAGCAGGCCCGCCAGACTGCCGCCCGCCTGCAGGCCGACCTCTCCGCCAAGGCCAGCGCCGAAGCCCAGGCCGTCATCGAAAATGCCCACAAGCAGGCCGAGATGGACACCCAGCGCGAAAAGGATGCGCTGAAGGGCGAGTTCGCCCGTCTGGTGGCCGAAGTCACTACCCGCGTGACCGGGAAGGTGCTGAGCGATGCCGACCACCGCGCCATCAACG
This sequence comes from uncultured Verrucomicrobiales bacterium, assembly GCA_937916135.1. Taxonomy (GTDB): domain Bacteria; phylum Verrucomicrobiota; class Verrucomicrobiia; order Verrucomicrobiales; family Akkermansiaceae; genus Akkermansia. Next base: position 12,192 of record CALFTQ010000094.1, on the reverse strand, counting down.
ATGAAGCCATCAAGTCCCTCTAATTCTGCCGCGCTGCCATGAAAATCAGTAAAGAAGTACAGGCCCAGGCGCGCCGCCTCATGCGGCTCTGCATCGGCGCCGACGGGCTGATGGATGAAGCCATCGTGCGCCAGGTGGCCGATAAGATTGCCGCGGACAAGCCGCGCAACTACCTGGCTCTGCTCACCGCCTTCACCGAGCTGGTGCGACTGGAGCGCGCCGCCCACACCGCCACCATCACCAGCGCCGTGCCGCTGACCGAGGCTGAGCAGACCGCCATCCAGGCAAAATTGAACGCCCGTCAAGCCGGACTGAACTACGAGTGGCAGGTGGATTCCTCCCTTATTGCCGGGCTCACCGTGAAGGTGGGCGACAACGTGACGGACGCCTCAGTCCGCACCCGCATTGAACAACTTACCAAAACTCTCTAAACACACCACGGTATGAGCAACATCGTACAAGAACTCGAAGCACAGATTCGCAACATCTCCACCGCCTCCGTCAGCGAGAACGTGGGCACCATCAAAGCCATCGGCGATGGCGTGGCCCACATCGAGGGCCTGAGCAACGCCATGCTCAATGAGATGATTGAATTCCCCGGCGGCGTGATGGGCCTCGCCATGAACCTGGAAGAGCATGAAGTGGGTGCCGTGCTTATCGGCAATGCCGCTTCCCTGAAGGAAGGCGACACCTGCAAGACCACGGGGCGTCTGCTCCAGGTGCCGGTGGGTCCCGGGCTGCTCGGCCGCGTGGTGGATACCCTGGGTAACCCGCTGGATGGCAAGGGCCCGATTCAGGCGGCCACCTATTACCCCGTGGAAAAGATTGCTTCCGGTATCATCTCCCGCCAGGGTGTGAACCAGCCGGTGCAGACCGGTATTCTGCCCATCGACGCCATGATTCCGATTGGCCGCGGCCAGCGCGAACTCATCATCGGCGACCGCTCCACCGGCAAGACCACCATCGCCACCGATACCATGATTGCCCAGGCCCAGCAGAACAAGCTGGCCGAACAGGGCAAGCTGCCGGGCCACCGCCCGCTCTACAGCATCTACGTGGCCGTGGGTCAGAAGCGCGCCACCGTGTCACGCCTGGTCGCCAAGCTCGAGGAAGCCGGAGCCATGGAATACAGCATCGTGGTGGTGGCCTCCGCCTCCGACAGCGCCGCCATGCAGTACCTCGCCCCCTATGCCGGCTGCGCCATGGGTGAGTACTTCATGGATCAGGGTCAGGATGCCCTCATCGTGTACGACGACCTCTCCAAGCACGCCGTGGCCTACCGCCAGGTGTCCCTCATCCTGCGCCGTCCCTCCGGCCGCGAAGCCTACCCCGGCGACGTGTTCTACCTGCACTCCCGCCTGCTGGAGCGCGCTGCCCGCATCAACAGCGAAGGTGGCCGTAAAGGTGGTTCCCTCACCGCCCTGCCCATCATTGAAACCCAGGCCGGTGACGTGTCCGCCTACATTCCCACGAATGTGATTTCCATTACCGACGGCCAGATTTTCTTGGATACCGACCTCTTCTACCAGGGTGTGCGCCCGGCTATCAACGTGGGTATCTCCGTGTCCCGCGTGGGTTCCAGCGCCCAGACCCAGATTGTGAAGAAGCTGGCCGGTTCCGTGAAGCTCGACCTTGCCCAGTTCGAAGAACTCCAGGCATTCGCCCAGTTCGGTTCCGACCTGGACGCCGCCACCAAGGCCAAGCTGGAGCGCGGCCGCCGCATCGTGGAGCTCTTCAAGCAGGGCCAGTACGAGCCCAAGAGCCTGGGTATCGAGGTCATCAACCTCTACGCCATCCAGCGCGGCTTCCTCGACGATGTGGCCGTGGAGCAGATTCAGGCCGTGCGCCGCCAGCTGGAGGAAGAAGCCAGCGTGAACGGGGCCGACCTGCTCACCCGCATCGAAGCCGAGAAGTCCCTGACGCCGGAAATCGACGCAGCCCTCAAGGACTTCATGACCGCTTTCAAATCCCGCCTGAAGAAGTAACAACATGGCAAGCCTGAGAGACATCAAACGCCGCATCAAGTCGGTACGCAACACATCGCAGATTACCAAGGCGATGCAGATGGTTGCGTCCGCCAAGATGCGCCGTGCTCAGGAGCTGGCGTTGAAGGGCCGTGTATACATCCGCGCCCTGTCGCGGGTATTCAAGCACCTGCAGGAATCCATTGCCGAGGGTTCTGTCCAGCTCATGGAAAAGCGCGAAACCGGCAAGCAGCTCGTCATCGTGGTGAGCACAGACCGCGGGCTCTGCGGCGGTCTGAACACCAACCTCTTCAAGGAGGTGCTCACCCAGTGCCCCGCCGAGGCCGATTACCTCACCGTGGGCGGCAAGCTCAACTCCCAGTTCGCCCGAGTGGGCCGCAAGCTGGTGGCCTCCTTCACCATCGGTGATACCGTGGAAGAAGCCGAGATGAAGGCCATCCTCGATTTCATCCGCAAGGGCTTCGTGGACGGCACCTACAACCGCGTGACCGTGGTCTACCAGAAGTTCATCAACATCATGGTGCAGCGCCCGCAGGTGGTGGATATCCTCCCCATCAAGCCTGAGGAGCTGCTGAAACTGGCAGAAGAGGCAGAGGACGGCGAACACGCCGATTTCCTGCTGGAGCCGGATCCCCGAACCCTGCTCAAGTCCATCCTGCCGCTCTACTTTGCCAACCTGCTCACCCAGATGGTGCTGGAAGGCAAGGCCTCCGAGCAGTCTGCCCGCATGGTTGCCATGAAATCCGCCACCGAGAACGCCAAAACCCTCATCGGCGAACTCACCCTGGAATACAACAAGGCACGCCAGGCCCAGATTACCAACGAACTTCTCGAAATCACCACGGCTATGAAGGCCATGGAGTAATCCCCCACCCCATTCACTCAATTTTCAAAAACAACTTATTCTTAGTATGAACACAGGTAAAATCGTGCAGATTATCGGCGCCGTGGTAGACGTCGACTTCTCCCAGGCGCAGATGCCCGCCATTTACAACGCTCTCACCGTCGATTATGAGATTGACGGCAAGCCCACCCAGCTGGTGCTGGAGGTGGAGCAGCACCTGCCGGACGGCTGGGTGCGCACCGTGGCCATGAGCACCACGGACGGCCTGAAGCGCGGCATGGAAGTCATCGACACCGGCGCGCCCATCTCTGTGCCCGTGGGTCCTAAGGTGCTGGGCCGTATCTTCAACGTGCTCGGCGAGACCGTGGACGAAAAGGGCCAGCTGGACGGCGTGAAGCGCTACCCGATTCACCGCGATGCCCCCACCCTGGAAGAACAGTCCACTTCCTCCGAGGTGCTGGAATCCGGCATCAAGGTGATTGACCTCATCTGCCCCTTCCTGAAGGGTGGTAAGGCCGGTTCCTTCGGTGGTGCAGGTGTGGGCAAGACCGTGCTCATCATGGAGCTCATCAACAACATCGCCAAGGCTCACTCCGGTCTGTCCGTGTTCGCCGGCGTGGGTGAGCGTACCCGCGAAGGTAACGACTTCTACATGGAAATGAGCGAATCCGGCGTTATCGACCAGGCCAACCCCGAGAACTCCAAGGTTGCGCTGGTGTACGGCCAGATGAACGAGCCCCCCGGCGCCCGTCTTCGCGTGGCCCTCTCCGCCCTCTCCATGTCCGAGTACTTCCGCGATGAAGAGAACCGCGACGTGCTCCTCTTCGTGGACAATATCTTCCGTTTCTCCCAGGCTGGTTCCGAGGTATCCGCCCTGCTGGGCCGCACCCCCTCTGCCGTGGGTTACCAGCCCAACCTGGCCGAGGAAATGGCAGGTCTGCAGGAGCGAATCACCTCCACCAAGAAGGGTTCCATCACCTCCATGCAGGCTGTGTACGTGCCGGCTGACGACTTGACCGATCCCGCCCCCGCCACCACCTTCTCCCACCTGGACTCCACCGTGGTGCTGGAGCGTGCGCTGGCCGCCCAGGGTATCTACCCCGCAGTGGACCCGCTGGCCTCCACCTCCAAGGCACTGGCCCCCGAGCTCGTGGGCGAGGAGCACTACCGCGTGGCCCGTGGCGTGCAGCAGACCCTGCAGCGCTACAAGGACCTGCAGGATATGATTGCCATTCTGGGTATGGACGAACTCTCCGAGGCTGACAAGCTCACTGTGAGCCGCGCCCGTAAGATTCAGCGCTTCCTGTCCCAGCCCTTCAGCGTGGCCGAGACCTTCACCGGCATCAAGGGCGAGTACGTGCCCGTGGCCGAAACCGTCCGCGGCTTCGCCGAGATTCTGGACGGCAAGTGGGACTCCGTGCCCGAAGTGAACTTCTACATGAAGGGCAGCATCGACACCGTTGAGAAAGCCTGATTCCACCCATGCCCATGCAATTCAAAATCATCACCCCCATGCGCACCGCCCTCGAGGCGGAGGTGACGGCCATCCGTCTGCCTGCCTCCACGGGTGAGATGGAGGTGCTGCCCGGGCACGCTTCTATCATCACCTCCGTGGCCAATGGTGAGCTCACCTACACCTGCCCCGGTCAGGCTCCGCAGAGTCTCTTCGTGGGTGGCGGGTTCCTGCAGGTGGATAAGGACGATGTGCTCCTGGTGACCGATACCGCCCTCACGGTGGATGAAATCGACACCACCAGCGTGGAGCGCGCGCTCGAACGCGCCCAGGCCGCCTTCCGCGACGGCGCCTCCGTGCTCGACCGCGAGGAACAGGCCAAGCTCGAAGCGGCCATCTCCAAGCAGCTCGCCATGCTCGATTTCCGGAAGAAACGACGCATCTGATTTCTTTTTACCAAGCCCCGCAATCCTGCGGGGCTTTTTTTATTCGGGACTGAAGTCCCGTGCCTCGAAATGATGTCCCCGCATATTTACAAACACCTGCGAAATAAGAATATCGACTATAGCAAAGGTCATTATTTCGTAACCATGCAGGTTGAACACAATCGTTGCATTCTGGGAACGGTTGTAGGGCAGCAATGTGTACTGAACGAGCTTGGAAAAAGTGTGCGAGATGAGCTTACAGCCTTGCCGCAAAAATATCCCGAGCTGGAACTGGGTGAATATGTAGTGATGCCAAATCACCTTCACGCAATTTTTATCATCCATGAACGGCCGACCAACAAAAAGAACCACCTGGGCTTTCTCGTCGGGCGCTTCAAAGGAGTCACCACATTCCTTTACGGCAAGCTCAAAGGAGCCGGAAAAGTTCCCGATATAGGCGGTCATCTGTGGCAAATCGACTACTGGGAAGACTTGATTTCCAGCGCTGAAGAGCTTCTACACTATGAGCGATACATACGCAGCAACCAGAAGAGATGGACGCGTGACCGTTGGGGTGAAGTAACCAGATACATGCTGGGTAACGAGTCGCTCCTGAGCCTTCCCAAACGAGCTTGCGTAGCATCTCAGGGATACAGCGCAACAAATCTGACTCTACGTCGCATTTCTCTTTCGGGGCACGGGACTTCAGTCCCGACCACCCAGGAAATGGCGCTCATCTCCACCTTCACGAGCCCGCAGGAACGTGAAATCCTCTGCCGGGCATTGGCAAAAAAGCGACCTATCATCCACGTATGCCCCCAAGGCATTCCAACGGAGCTTTCTGCAGAGCAGCACCAAGCATTGATAGAAAACCGGCTCTTATTCCTCTCGCCGCAGCCCTCCGGCTCCCGGTTGAATAAAAAAGTCGCCACCTGGTGCAACGAATACGTCCTTCGCCACGCATCAGAAATCTGGATAGACTACATCACCCCCAACGGCATGCTCGACACCATGCTTACCGCCATGTTGCGGGAGAAATATGCCATATTCTCCTTGATTCCCAATACTGAATACTATACAATGCACCTGACACGCCATTTTTGCCATGCTCCCCGTACTCACAGAACAACAGATTGAGCAGCTGGACAATATATTCGCTGACGATAAGTCTTCTGCCCTGCGCAAGATGCTGAAGCCCGGAGTTTTTCAAAAATCAGGCTTACCCATCGATGCCGTTGATGCCAAAGGGAAAGGCCTGTTGTCCATGGCAGCATACAACAATGCCGTCAAGTGCATGCAGGTACTCGTGGATGCCGGGGCAGATGTCAACCAGTGCAATGAGAACGGCTACACGCCTCTCCACTATGCAGCCGGACTGTTTCACCCGGAAGCCGTGCGCATCCTGCTGGCAGCAGGAGCTGACCCGACGGTGCGGAACAAGAACGGAGATATGCCCCTTAATCTGTTACTTGCGAGTGAGTTCGCGGAGTGCCGGCAGATGCTGAAGGAGGCCATGCGGGCACGGGGGCTCTCTGTGCCGGACGGGCCGTCTATTACTCTCGATGAATTGCACCGCCAATGGAACCGCGAAGCCATTATTTTCCGCAGCCAAAAGGATGAGCCGCCCCCCTCGGGTATGCAGAGCTGGCTGGGCCGCGTTGCGTGGCAGCGCCCCGGCGAGACGCGTCCGGCAGATGCAGAAGGCTGCCCTCTCGAACCTCTGGCTACTCTTTTCATACGAGATTTACCATATATACCCGCCCCGCTTCAAGGAAAGGAACTCATCACCATTTTTGCACCGCAGGATGCCTGGAGCGCCGACCCGGACGAAGATTCCTTGTTGGGCTGCGTCATCCGCAGCTATGACACCACTGTCGGATTAGAGCCTTGCAATTATACCGCCAGCGAGTTTTCCCCCTGCGTCCTGATCCCCGGGCACGCCACCGACGATATGCCCAAATGGCCGTCCTGCGGTGGTAGCGACGAACTGTGGGAGCAGGTTTGCGAACTTGAAATAAGCCAGAATCTGGATTACCAGGAACACATCTTCAAGCCTGACTACGAAACCCACAAGCTTGGCGGCTATCCCACCTTCGCGCAGGACGCTCCCGAAATGCCCGGAGGGTATGATTTCGTGCTCCAGATCAGCACTGATTTTGAACTCGGGCTCAATATAGGTGACTGCGGCAGTTACTATTTCTTCTACAACCCCGCCAAAGGAGAGTGGAGAGTACACATGGACTGCTACTGACCTCATGAAACGCACTCTTTTCCTCATTGTCTACGCCATTGCCCTGGCCTTTATATGGCCGGGGCTGCTGATGGGCAAATGCAGTGCATGCTACCCCTTCCCGCCGCTCTGGCTCAATGTGGTGATTCTGCTGGGCTGTATCCTGGTATTTGCCGCGACCATTTATGTAGCGGCGCTGCTGTTCCGTTTCTGGGGATTTGACAAGCCGCAGCCGGATAGTGACTGGAGGAAATCGCGCCCCGGCACCTTTCAGTTGCCGGGAGAATTGCCTCCGGTTCCACCTGCTAAAACAGCTCAACAGTCCATTTTTCCGATCTTCACCGCTTTCCTTGTTGTATTTGTACTCTTTGATTTCCGCCCCTACGGCAAGCAGGCGCTGCGGGATTGCCTGAGAAACGGTCATTTTCTCAGTGCTGATTGCATCTCCCTGTTTGTAAGGGCTAAGGATAGCCAGGACCTCATTATCTTCTGCAACAACAATCCGGCCCAGTTCCGGAACCAGGAAGAACAGGTAGCAGTGGTTACTTACATGCTGGAGAATGGATGGAATCCAAATGAACGCGGGGTTTTCGGCGACGTGCCCGTTGAAAGCTGCCTGGATAAGGGGAACCGTCATTTATTACCCCTGTTGCTGCAACATGGCGCAAGGCTGGACTATGAGCCCCGCTTTCAGCTCCCCCCGGCACACATCGCGATAAACGAAAGAAACCCCGAATTCCTGCGCTATCTTCTGGAAAATGGAGCTGATGCCCATGCCTGCGCGTCCGATTTTCACGATAACCGGCTGGCTCTCCATCACGCCTGCATGGAGGGAGAGACCGAATGCGTGCGGATTCTGCTGAAGGCCGGAGCCGAGGTCAACCCGCTTGATGCCGCCGGTTACACTCCGCTCGATTTTGCGGATTCTGCAGATGCCGCAACCATTCGACTCATGCGGGAACATGGCGGGTTATGCGCCGCAGAATTGCCCATCTCCCTGAAGGCAGATGAAAGCGACCTTACGTGTAAGTTACAGGCAGCCAATCCGGAGGCAGCCGATGCCGACATGGTAGGAATCATCGAGCAGAAAGGAGCGCGCATCCCCTATACCTACCACCACACCGGCAAGGGAAATGCCTTCATCGAGGTGCCCGGAGCCCGCATCCGCTGCTACGATTCCCACGATGACGGCACAATTTTTGAAGGCTTCTGGGCGCAGATGACACTCGAAGATTCCAACGGCGATGGCTACCGGAACATCGTGGTCCGGTATACCCTCAAAGGTGAAGAAAACGGGTTCAGGACAGACCGCTACTACTACCTGCCCGACAAACGCATTTTCTCCCTGTCCCGCTGAGTTAGACGAAACACAATACAACAATTACCAAGTTAGGTTGCGGGAGTTGCAGAAATGGTATAAACAGGATATGCAACAGCCACGCACACCGACATGAACGCTTCGCACAAACTCTTCACCACCCTCGCAGCCCTGCTGCTGACTCCCGCCACCCTGGCCGATGACTACACCGGCTGGCAAGCAAAAAACCCGGATTGGGGCCTCGTCTTCAGTGATGATTTCGATGGCAACGTGCTCGACACCAGTAAATGGAACAAGATAGATTACGTTTCCTGGGGCGTCTCCGACTGGCGCAAGTACCAATCGCGCGACGATGAGCTTGTCACCATGAATGGCGATGGCACCGTATCCCTCTGGGGCAAATACGGCGACTACACCAGCCAGAGCGACCCGACCGGAGCCAACGACACCTACGCCTGCGGCGGTATTTTTACCAACAAGGCCTTCACCTTCCAGTACGGCTATGTGGAAGTGCGCGCCAAATTCGACTGCGCACCGGGCGCCTGGCCGGCCATCTGGATGATGCCCACCAACGGCCCCTGGCCGCAGACCGGAGAAATCGATATCATGGAGCACCTCAACTACGAAGGCATCGTGCACCAGACTCTGCACTACAACAACGCCAGCGGCAACAAGACCAGCGCCGGCACGGTGAATGCCAGCGGCGGCAGCTCCGCCTATTTCACCTCGGTTGAGGACAAAGCCGCATTCCACACCTACGGCGTGGAATGGACACCGAATGCCCTCACCTTCTACATGGATGGAGATGCCACCATGACCAGGTACACGGAAGCCAACAACCCCAACTGGCCTTTCAACAAGGAGAACAACCCCTACTACCTGCTGCTGGATATGCAGCTGGGGGGCAACTGGGTGGGGGAAATCGGGGATATCGGCAACGGTGTCGCCATGACTGTTGACTACGTACACGTCTATTCCTACATCCCGGAGCCGGCCACCGCCACCCTGAGTCTCGGTGCGCTCGTGCTCCTGCTCGCGCGCCGCAGACGGCACTAATCAGAAATACATAAACCAAGCCCCGCAGAACCTGCACTGGTTCTGCGGGGTTGAATCTTGACCGGAAGGACAGAGTTTTAGTAGGCCCGGGCCCAGAGCACACGGCGGGTGGTGGGACGACCGGTGAGGATGCAGGGAGCCTCGGGGCCGGTACCCATCTCGCCCTGAGGGATGCAGCGGATAGAGATGCGCAGGCTCTTGGCCAGTGTTTCCTCCTCCTCGGGGGAGCCATCCCAGGGGCACAGCAGCCAGTCGGCATCGCCCTCGCCGCAGAAGTTGGCCTTCAATTCATCCAGGCTGGAGCAGGTGCGGATGTGGCTGTCGCGGAAGCTGCGCTGGCGCTGCAGCAGGGTGTTCTGGATATCCTCCAGCATGCTCACGGCATTCTCCACCAGCTCACTCTCGGGGATAAAGCTCTTTTCGTTGGCAGCCTGGTCGCGGCGGCAGAGGCACACGGAGCCCTTTTCGAGATCACGCGGGCCGATTTCGATGCGCAGGGGCACACCCTTCTTAATCCATTCCCACTTCTTGGCTCCGCCGTTCAGGTCGCGGGCATCCACCTGCACGCGCAGCGGCAGGCCATGGAAACTCATGGCGCTGAGCTTATCGGCCAGTTCGTTGCAGTGGGCAATGATGGCGTCCTTCGTGTCGGCCTTGGGGGTGACGGGGATAATGACAATCTGCTTCGGGGCAACGCGGGGCGGGCACACCAGACCATCGTCATCGGAATGCGCCATGATGAGCGTGCCAATCATGCGGGTGGAAACACCCCAGGAGGTCGTCCAGGCAAACTGACGCTCGTTATTGCGCCCGGCAAAGGAAATATTCTGAGCTTTGGCAAAGTTCTGCCCCAGGAAGTGAGAGGTGCCGGCCTGAATGGCCTTGCGGTCCTGCACCATGGCTTCCACTGTGAAGGTACGCACAGCACCGGGGAAACGCTCGTGCTCGGTCTTCTCGCCGGGTATCACATCCACAGCCAGCACATCGCGCTGGAATTCCTCATACACCTTGTGCATGAGAGCCGTCTCCTCCTCGGCCTCCTCGCGGGTTTCGTGGGCGGTGTGCCCCTCCTGCCACAGGAACTCAGCCGTGCGCAGGAAGATGCGGGGGCGCATTTCCCAGCGCATCACGTTGCACCACTGGTTCACCTTGATAGGCAGTTCGCGGTAGGATTCCAGCCAGCGGGAGAAGGCGGCGCCAATCACCGTCTCGGATGTGGGGCGAATCACGTATTTATCGGTAAGCTCGCCGGAGGGAATCATGCGGGTCTTGCCGGTGTCCGGGTCTTTCACAGCCTCCAGGCGGTGGTGGGTCACCACAGCGCATTCGGTGGCAAAGCCCTCAGCATGCTCAGCCTCCTTCTCAAGGTAAGAAACAGGGATGAGCATGGGGAAATAGGCATTGGTGTGGCCGGTGCGTTTGAAATCGGCATCGAGCTGCTGCTGGATAAGCTCCCAGATAGCATAGCCCCAGGGCTTGATGACCATACAACCGCGCACCTCGGAATTTTCGGCGAGGTCGGCTGCCTTGATGACTTGCTGGTACCACTCCGGAAAATCCTGAGCGCGAGTGGGCGATATAGCGTTCTGTTGTGCCATGTCGGGGATTTTATGAATTATGGTTAAAAAGTCAATGAAAATCAGCGCCGCCATCGCGGCTTTCCTTATACAAACGGTGGTTCAGCACCGCCAGCAGCACCAGGAAGATAGAGAGCAGCCACAGCCCGATACATCCGAAAATGACGGCCAGAAGCACCGCTACCACCAGACTGATGGCATGCATCTGCTGCCGGGACTTCATAAGCCCCTGCATAATCTGTCCGCCATCCAGCGGAAAAACAGGCAGCAGATTAAGCAGTGTCCACCAGCAGCTCACCTCAATCAGGTAAAAGAAAAAGAACATAGCCAGCGGGGGATACAGCTCCAGCACCTCTGCTGGCATCACGCCAAGCGCAAAGCCTGCGGCCAGCACCGTTCCGAGGCTGAAATCCCCGACGTAGAGGCACATCAGCAGGTAGGAAAACACCCCGACGCTGAGCGAGGCCGCAGGGCCTGCCGCAGTCATCACAACTCCTTGCATGCGCGTCAGCCTTGCTGTTTCGTTCGTACAATCACCGCCCAGCCAGGCGAGGTACACACTCGGCTGCCCGCCGCCCAGCCACCGGCCGACCAGTGCATGCCCCATCTCATGCGCCAGCAGAATCACAAATGCCGCAATGATGAACAAAAGCGCACTCATCAGCTCCACCACGCTGGTTGCAAAAAAGGCACGCCCCAGAAATGCCAGCGTCAGCCACAAAGTGGGGTGGATGCTTACTTGAACCCCGAGCAGAGAGAATCGAATCATTGCCCTGCATTCTATGCCTCACCAGCCCCTCCGCGCAAGCCCGCAAGCCGCCATACCTCGCATCATGACAAGGAAATTTATGTGTTAACAGTCTTGATTCATACTTGCCGAATGCTTAAGGATAGTGTAATATGCTGGCAATTCATGGAAACGGATTACACAGAGGACGATATCCAGACACTTGACTGGCGCGAGCATATCCGCCTGCGCCCCGGCATGTACATCGGCAAACTGGGAGACGGCACCATGCCGGACGACGGCTTGTATGTTCTGCTTAAAGAAGTTATCGACAATTCCATTGATGAGTTCGTGATGGGGGTCGGCAAGAAGATTTTCGTGAGCATCAACAAAGAAGGCCTGTGCGAGGTGCGCGACTTCGGGCGCGGCATTCCGCTGGGCAAGCTCTATGAATGCGCAGCCAAAATCAACACGGGCGGCAAGTACGATGGTGAAGCTTTCAAAAAATCCGTGGGGCTGAATGGCGTAGGCATCAAGGCCGTGAATGCCCTTTCCGAGACATTTGAAATCCAGGCCT
>CALFTQ010000093.1 GCA_937916135.1 uncultured Verrucomicrobiales bacterium | reverse complement strand
ATCGCATAGGAAATGCGATATACTTCACGCGTCCGCGGAGAAACAGGCATATGCCGTGGCTACGCGGTTCACCCCAACCAAAAATCGCAGCTATGTATAAAACCGTTCGTAACTCCATTCTCGCCGTACTCTCCCTGTGCGTGGCGGGTCTGTTCAGCTCCTGCGTGAGCCCCACTGAGGTGGTCTACCTGCAGGATGTAAGCACCAGCACCGGTGAGGCCCTCACCCAGAACTACCAGACTATCATCCAGAAAGATGACCAGCTTTTCATCTCTGTGAGCAGCAAGCAGCCAGAGCTCGTGGCCCCCTTTACCAAGGCAGAGCTCGGCAGCGTGGGCTCCACCAACAGCACCAAGGCCCCCGTGGGGTATCTGGTGGATGAGAAGGGAGACATCGTGCTGCCCATCATCGGCAAGATGAAGGCCGCCGGCAAGACCTGCACCCAGCTTGCCACAGATATCTCCGCCGCCCTGCGCGCCGGCGAATACATCTCCGATGCCTCTGTGAACGTGCAGATCACGAACTTCAAGTTCTCCGTGCTCGGTGAAGTGAAGACCCCCGGCACCTACACCACGGAAGGCCAGCGCATCACCGTGCTGGAGGCTCTCTCCCGCGCCGGTGACCTCACCATCGATGGCGACCGCGATATCACCCTCATCCGCGAGGTGAACGGCCAGCGCGAAATCGCCGTGCTCGACCTGCGCAGCAAGAACATCTTTGACTCCCCCTATTACTATGTGCAGCAGAACGACGTGCTGCTGGTGAAACCCTCCGACCGCAAGATCAACACCCGAAGCGATGCCGCCCAGTGGTATGGCTGGGGCCTCTCCGGCGTGGGTATCATCCTGGCTATTGTAGCCCTCTGCGCTCCGTAAGTTCAACACTGCGCAGCCCGGTGCCTAAACGCGCCTGGCTGCGCAGGAATACCGCAACATCAGCCCGGCTACCCACCCATTTTTCTATATCATTACACCTGCCGCCATGAACGAATCTGTGTCTGCAACCCCGCTCCCCCAGAATATTGAAGAAGAAGAGAGTGCGCTTTCTCTCGAAGCCGTCTTCACGGCCATACGCCGCTTCTGGTTCCTCATCATCCTGTGCGCCGCGCTCGGTGGCGCGGGTGCCTACTACTTTGCAGGCCAGCAGAACTATGTCTATAAGAAAACCGCCAGCGTGATGATGAAGGACGGCGGCAAGCAGAGCGCCTCCACCGACCGCATCCTCACCGAACTGGGGGCCGACCCCGGCGCGGCCAACCTGGCCAACGAAAGCTACATTCTGCGCTCCACCGCCCTCATGCAGCGCGTGGTGGATAAGCTCCAGCTCAACACCACCTACTGGCAGCAGCAGAACCTGCGCCAGGTCGAGCTCTACACCGCCACCCCGCTGGTGGTGCGATTCGAATCCATCGATGCCAACCGCAGCTGCAGCATGGATATCACCCCGCTGGATGCCACCACCTACCACCTCACCTACACCAACAGCGCCCAGCAGCCCGTGGTGCTCAAAGGCAGCTTCGGCGAGGCGCTCGAGCTCCCCTTTGCCACCATCAGCGTGCACCCCACCTCCAACATGGCGCCCGAGACCAGCGGGCGCACCATCACCGTGCGCCGCACCTCTGCCCTGGCCACCACCCGCGGCCTGCTCGCCGCCCTCAACGTGACCCGCCCGGACCAGAAGGACGCCTCCATGCTCGAAATGACCCTCACCGCCACCAACCCTGAGAAGGCGGAAGACGTGCTCAACGAGCTCATCGTGGCCTACAACGAAAACTCCAAGGAGGAAAAGAGCGAATCCGCCCGCAAGACAGATGCATTCATCCGCAGCCGCCTGGAGGAAATCGGCAGCGCCCTCACCGAAGTGGACCAGCAGATAAGCGAATCCAAGGAAGGAGCCAACGTGATGCGCGACACCGAGGCCGCCTTCACCGCCGATTTCAGCAACACCCAGGCCATCCGCCAGCAGATAGAGCAGCTCGAGACCCAGCAGAAGCTCGCCGCCACCCTGCACACCAACCTCGATGAATGCGAGCGCGAGGGCACCCTGCTCACCGTCAACACCGGCGTGAGCGACTCCGCCATCGCCACCAAGGTAGAGGCCTACAACGAAGCCTACCTCGAATACGCGAAGATTTCCAGGAGCGCCGGCGCCCGGAACCCCATCGCCGTGGCCCTGCGCGAGCAGATGGACGCCACCCGCAAGGCCGTGCGCAAGGCCCTCGCCAACTACGAGAACACCCTCACGCTGCAGCTGCGCGACCACCGCGAGCGTCTGGAGAACCTCAAGGCCAGCATGGCCGAAACCGTGAGCGCGGAAAAAGCCCTCGCCCCGCTCATCCGCGAGCACAAAGTGAAAGAAGAGCTCTACATGCTGCTGCTCACCAAGGAGCAGGAAAACGCCCTCGCGCTCGCCATCGCCGCGCCCGGCGCCAAAGTGCTCGAAACCGCCTATGGCAGTGATGCCCCCATCGCCCCGCGCACCATGGTCTTCATCGCCGCGGGCACCGTGGGCGGCGGCGCAGTGTGCCTGCTGCTCATCCTCGGCATCGGCATGCTGGATAACAAGGTGAACACCAAGCACGACCTCACCGCCTACACCCGCCAGCCCGTCGTGGCCGAGCTCCCCGTGCTCTCCCGCAAGGAAAAGCGCGCCCACCGCATCTTCGTGAAGGACGCCCACTCCACCATGGCCGAGTGCCTGCACATCCTGCGCAACAACGTAGATAACCTCCTGCCGCGCCCCGAGCAGGGCGGCCACATCATCCTGCTCACCTCCACCATGCCCAACGAAGGCAAGACCCTCGTCTCCGCCAACCTAGCCGCCACCTTCGCCCAGGCCGGCCGCCGCGTGCTGCTCATCGATGCCGACCTGCGCAAGACCTCCCTCACCCGCGACCTGGGCGGCAAGGGCCGCAAAGGCCTCACCAACATCCTGCTCAACCACGTGCAGGATCCCGCGGAAGTCATCCACACCCTCACCGAAGTCACGCCCGATGCCGGGGTGAAACACGCCGGCGTGGCCCAGGTGCTCTATGCCGGCACCGGCGTGCCCAACCCCGTCACCCTGCTCACCACCGAGCGCTTCGGCAGCCTGCTGCGCGAGCTCGCCGGGCAGTACGACGCCGTCATTGTCGACGCACCGCCGCAGGGCATCCTGGCCGATACCGACATCATCGCCCGCCATGCGGACATCACCCTCTACCTCATCCGCGCCGGGCAGGTTGTGCGCAAATACTTCACCCAGGTGCAGAAACTGGCAGATGAAGGCAAACTGCCCAACCTGGCCTACGTGCTCAACGCCGTAGACTTCCGCGCCCACAGCTACAACTACTACGGCTATGGCTACGCCTACGGCTACTACCGCTACGGCTACTCCGCAAAGGGCAAGAAAGAAACCGCAGCCAAATAACCGGCGAAGCCGGGGAGCTTAACACATTCTACATTCAATATGCTGAGATTTTTCCAGCCCCGCCACTCCCTCCGCCGGCTTTTGCCAGCGGGGGTGGATGCGCACTGCCACCTCCTGCCCGGGGTGGACGACGGGGCCGCAAGCGCAGAAGAAGCCTTCGGCATCATCCGCGGGCAGCAGGCCTTGGGCCTGCGCGGCGCCATCTGCACCCCGCACATCATGGCCCGCTACCCGCAAAACACCCCCGACCACCTCAGGCAGGTTTTCAATTGTTTTGTAGCAGATCTAGAGGATAAAGGCATCGCCACGGGCTCGTCACGCTGTAGCTCCCCGAGCGAAAGCGGAAACACCCCCGACCACCTCAGAAGCGTTTTCGCCGATTTTCAATCAATCGTCAATCGTCAATCGTCAATCGTCAATTTCCGGCTTCACCTCGCGGCTGAATACATGCTCGACGAAGCCTTCCCCCGCCACCTCGCCAGCGGCGACCTGCTCACCATCCCCGCATCGTTAATCTGCCCGACAGCGTCGGAGAAAACTTCACATTCTACATCCAAAATCCAAAATCCAAAATCAAGTATTGCGCAATCACCCCAGCAGTTCCTGCTGGTTGAATTGCCGCAATACTTGCTCCCCCCCGGCTGGCAGGACATGCTCGACTCCATCCTGGCCGCGGGGCACACCCCGCTGCTGGCCCACCCGGAGCGCTACCTGCGCATCCTGGAGGAAGGCGACCTCCGCGCCCTGGTGGCCCGCGGCATCGCCCTGCAAGGCAACCTCGGCTCCCTCACCGGCTACTACGGCAGCCGCGTCAAAGCCATCGCCCAGGCCCTCCACTCCGATGGTCTCTACACCACCTGGGGCACCGATGCCCACAGCCCC
>CALFTQ010000092.1 GCA_937916135.1 uncultured Verrucomicrobiales bacterium | reverse complement strand
ACCACATATTACCACAACTCTTGGTGGTTGGCGCACCTCAGTCCGTCATTCCGCGACTTTTTTGACGCAGTGCCCTATATATAGAGAGATAGATTTTTCATATTATGATTATATTCCCCGAAACGATTCCAGATTCCCCCGAAAAACACATTCAAAAGCGCATCTCTGCCGCCTGGGCAGGGTTAATGCTAGGAGACGCACTGGGAGCCCCTGCGGAGTTTTGTACCCGAGAGGATATCCACGAGCTGTATCCTGAGGGGCTATGTGACATGTTGCCCGGGTTCGGCATATGTACGGACCGCCGAGCCGGAGAGGTGACGGATGACACACAGATGGCCTATTGCCTGCACCAAGCCTTGCAGGAAGCTAATGGATGGAGGCCCGAGATAGCGTATAAGCACTATCTGGCCTGGTTTGCTACAAATCCGCCCGATATTGGCGAGGCTACCGCTGCAGCTCTTTCCGGCCACCCGAACGCTGAATCTCAGGGTAACGGCGCTCTCATGCGAGTGTTACCCATTGCCTTGTGGGCCGCCACCCACCCGGGCTTTGATTGGCAAACGGCAGCGAGAGAGGATGCCTTCATCACGCACCCACATCCCGTGTGCGGTGATGCTAACGTGGTCTTTGTACACGCCTTACTGACTGCTATGCGCCCCAATATAACAGCAGAGGAGATTCAGTTTTCAGCTTTAGCGTTTGCAGTGGAAAACAGCTTATCCTCCGCTGTGGTGGAGGCCATAGCCGCTGACGACATGCGCCCAGATTACGATGGCGAACACATCGGCTGGGTTCTGGTAGCCCTGCATAGTGCTTTCTATCAGCTGAAAAACGCAAGTAGCTTCCGTTCCGCGCTGGTGGATATCGTTTCATCCGGTGGTGATACCGATACGAACGCCGCCATAGCCGGTGCACTGTTGGGCGTGTGGAAAGGGCTGAGACACATTCCTCGCACTTGGCTACAAGCAGTGCTTGCAGCTAATCTCCCTTGCTACACCGCCCTGCTCCCGGCGGTAAAGGATGTGCCGCAGTACCCGAGTACGTTCTACCCCAAAAAGGGCAAAATGTCTCGGCCGCAGCGCCATCTTGGCGGAATCAGCACCCCTCTTCATTTTTTAGAGTGAGGCACTGATGGCTGCTTTGCTGTACACCAAAATGCGTTTTTTCTCACTTTTTTAAAGCATGACACAAAAAACTTTTCTCGAAACGATATAAAAAAGGAGCAAGATTTTCGTAAGTCATTCATTTATCAACAAAACGACTTGAATAAAATTGTATTAGAATTATATTATATATAGAGGCACACATTTTTCTATTTATATATGATTACCCCCGCCACACATTCACAAACATCCACCAACTCATTCAATCGCGTTTTATTGAACGCGGTTCAGCGCAACAGCGCAGCAGAAGTTGTTTCAGCACTGGAAAATGGCGCTGATCCGAATACAGCTGATAAGAATGGAGTAACCTGCTTAATGTGGGCTGCTCTTAAGGGGTACGCTGAATGCGCATCACGCCTGCTCACAGCCGGGGCAGATGTGGAAATCGTGGACGGAGACAAATGGAGCAGTCTCATGTATGCGGCCGATAAAGGCCGGACAGCATGCGTGAAGCTGCTCTTGGCTGCCGGGGCCAACGAGCATAAGTCTGACTACGACAAAGAATGCGGCCTGATGCGCGCAGCCAGAAATGGCCACGCCGCATGCGTGAGCCTGTTACTGGCAGCCGGAGCAGATGCAAATGCCGCCGATATTAACGGCGTAAACAGCCTCATGTTTGCAGCAGCAAAAGGCCAAGCCGACTGCCTCAAGCTATTGCTGAGCGCTGGGGCCGACCCGAACACGGTTGATTTCAACGGCAAAAACAGCCTAGTGTGGGCTGTCGAATACGGCCACGCCAAATGCGTTAAATTGTTGCTGCAGCACGGAGCTGACCCGAATACCGGGATTGGCCGCGCGGCAGCACAGGGCCGTGTTTCCATCATCAAGCTGCTGCTTGGTGCCGGGGCGAATCCCAACAAAGGGCTTGCTCATACCGCCCGCAAGGCCACGGTTACGCTGCTGCTCGAGCACGGAGCTGACCCGAGCAAGGGACTCAGCAGTGCTGTGGCCTTCTCTCACAAGGCCAATGTGAGATTGTTGCTGAACAACGGCGCTGACCCGAATGTGGGGCTGGCAGCCGCTGCCGCTGAGGGCCGCTTGACGGACATATATACTCTGCTGGAGTTTGGCGCAGAGCCCAGCGAAGGGCTAGCAGCAGCAGCCTCCGCGGGCCGTTACGACGCCGTGGATATGCTGCTAGGACTCGGCGCTACCGCCAACAGGGGCATCGCCGCCGCGGCCTATCATGGTCAGAAAGCCATTGTGACTCTCCTGCTGTGGAACGGAGCCAACCCGAATGAGGGTATGAGTGCTGCCGTAGCCGCCGGGCATGCGGACATTGTCCGGATTTTGCTCAACCGAGGCGCTGCCCCGCACCTCAGTTTCGGGGAAGACTCAGAGCCCCAGACGGAGCAAAGCGAGGTCTATAATGGCGCCTGATTTTAAGACACCCGCTTAAGCCCCCCTTTTACTTGTGCAAAGTAGAGCTTAAACAGGCGTCTTAAAATCCGGTGCCATTATAAAGTTCATCGGGCAAGCGGATTCAACTATAGCAGTCCTTCATCCTCTCGCTCCTTTCTCTCCATATACATGGCAAATTTATTAAGCGCGGATTTATGGGTTAGCAAAGCGGCTGAATGCAGCCGGAAAACATAATTACTGAAGAGCAGTTCCTTCAACTGCGCAACTTCACGGGGAGATTCCAGAATATAAAAATCAACAGTATAACCGAGTAGCTGCTGCACATATATGCTGCACTCGCTCACGTAGGCCACATAATTACGGGCTGTGCTGCGAGCCATGCCATCACTTGTAATCATCCAGTACCAGAACTGGCGCTAGGCGAGAGTCAGGTTATTGAACCAGGCTTCTTCGTAGTTGTTGTTTCGGGTGTTTTCGGGGAGTTTGGCCATAGTAACTGTTTCATTATAGCACATAGTCAAGCAAAATTGTGTTTTTTTGTTTGTCATACTTCATTTTTTTCAATCCCGGTCGTTGGTAATAAAAAGCTATCACCAACGACCGAGAGGCATGCATCACGAACGCGGCGGCAGGAGGCGGGTGTAGTTACGCTCGTTTACGGCGCGCACCTTCACAAGCCAGGGGCGGGGGATACTCTCCCCACCGTGCACCAGCGCCAGCAGAGCACCGGCCAGCGCGGCATTCGAGTCTGCCTCACCGCCAGCATTCACGATATCCTCCAGAGCACTGCGAAAATCTCTCGCATGCAGCAGCTGGTAGAATACACTATGTAACGCCACAAACACACTGCCGCGGTTCGCGCCATCGCAGACAGGGCGTTCCGTGGCAACACGGCGCAGGACGTCCTGAACCAGGGCACTCATTCCCTGCTCTCCAACAAAAGCCAGAGAAGCCTCGTAAACGCCTCGCGACGTGGCACCGGGCTTCATAGCCAGCAGCACCGCGTGTACATATACCGCACTCACCTCGGCGCACACCGCATTCGTGTGCGTGATGGAGGTATCCTCACGGACGGCGGTCATCCAATCAAAATCCGGATGATCAGCAGCCCACAAAGCCAGGGGAAGCACTCTCGTGAGAGCGCCGTTATCCAGAAGCGAGGGATCCTGCACACCGCTCAGGGTTGCGCGCTCCACCTTGCCCATACCAGAAGCAGGCTTCCGGTATTCTTCAATGACCTTGAAGCAACTCCACCCCTTGCTCTCATGCAGAGCCACATGAAGCGTATACGCCCGCTTTGCAGCATCGCCCACCATGCCAACCTTCCGACCGGCGTGAGCACCAGCGCCAGCTTCCATATTGTGCACCCCCAGCGGGTACAGACGCTGCACCTCACTCTGGCTGCAGCCCGCAACCAGAGAGCCCAACGCCTCGCCCACCATGAAACCGGCCCAGGCGACCTGCGCCTGCAGGCTACCGCGCACAAGAACAGGAGACTCCTCCTTCTCCGGCAAAGAAGGGAACAACTTCTCCAACCTCGGGCATTTCAGCGCCCGGGCCAGTTCGCTGTGGTGCAGGAAGGCGCCATGCGTATCAGCCTTCGCACCATGACGCAGCAACAAGTCAACAATCTGGCATACCACATCAAGCGGACGCTTGCTGGTCATAGCGAATTCCAGCACAGTATGCCCCATCAGGCTTCGCATATTCGAGTTTGCACCCGCCTTCAGCAAAGCCTTTACAACCTCCACATTCCCGCGACGCGCAGCCGCATGAAGCGGAGTGATATTATGCCGGCAGTTGGGATTCACTCCCTTTGCCAGCAGCTCACGGATCTTCTGGGTTTTGTTTTTGTCAGTTGCCTGCAGTAGTTCGTATTGTCTTGCGGTCATCATCAAATCGAGTATATTTTAATTCTGTTTTCACATTAAACAACTCCGGCACCCTTTTCATCAGGCACCTCCGCGTGGGTACGTCGTTATCCTAACACAAGGTCGCACACCGTCCTAATCAACTATAGAAAGTTGATTTTGCGGTTATTACTTCTGAACTTTCAAAATCGTCCCATCACTTCTTGATTTATAATACCACAAAGTCAAGCCTATTCTTTCACTTTTTTTATCATACCGCCATTTTTTTCTTTCCGGCCCATACTCGACAGTAATGCATGACTATTACCATCGACCAGGATAGAGGGAATCACAACCGCTTCGGCCGGAGACGGGTGTAGCAGCGCTCATTCACAGCACGAACCGCAACGAGCCAGGGCCGAGGGATACTTTCCACTCCGAATAAAAGAGCAAGCAAAGGTCCTGCGATGGCAGCATTCGTGTCCGCATCACCACCGGAAGAAACAATATCCACCAGAGCACAGCGGAAATCTGCTGCATGCAGCAGCTGGTAGAACGCGCTATGCAATGCCACCAGCACCCACCCGATGAACTCACCATCATAGTCAGGGCGCTCTGTAGCCGCGCAGCGCAGGGATTCGAGCACCTGGGCGCTCAGCCTCTGCTCTTCAGCAAAAGCCAGAGTAGAATCATAAACACCACGCGGAGTAGCGCCCGGCTGCATAGCCTGCAGCAACGCGTGCACATACACCACATTCGCCTCGCCGCACACGGGATGAGGGTGAGTAATAGCAGCATCCTCCCTAGCAGCGGTCTGCCAATCGAAGCCAGGATGCGCCGCCGCCCACAAAGCTATGGGCATCACTCGCATCAAAGCTCCATTGCCCTGACTATTAGGCAGAGGCGAACCCTCCAGCGCGGAGGACACAGCTTCGCCCGCATCCGGAGGGTCGGTCGCATACCATTCCAGGTAACGCCGGAGGACTGCAAAGGACTACGGGTGCGGCAGACCACTTGTTTTCATATTCGACCGATTCTATCGTGATATCGGGG
>CALFTQ010000091.1 GCA_937916135.1 uncultured Verrucomicrobiales bacterium | reverse complement strand
CTGCACCACAACAGCATGACCAACCACTGGATGGTGTACAACAAGGGCGCCATCTACTGCAATGAGGAAGGCACCGGCCTCGGCATCGCCCTGGCAGATGTCATCGATGCCACCATCTATGACCAGGGCGGCATGCCCAACAACGGCGTGCGCTGCGGCGTCATCATCCGCAACGATGGCCGCAAGGGTGGCGGCGACTGGCTGAATGCCTGCAACGAATCCTATGTGCCTGCCGCCATCACCGAGGCCACCTTCCTCTCCAATCCCCAGCACGCCAGATTCCTGAGCAAGGAGAAGAACGCCATCCGCTATGCCGAAGCCATCGGCCACGGCATCGTGAACTTCCTGAAGGCACGGTGATATGTTCAAAGCAGCCAGAGAACTATGCCTGACCGGCCTGATTCTGCTGGTATCGGGCACACTCGGGCTCAGGCTCCTGGAAATCATCTACCGCTCCGGCTGCGACCACCATGTGGAAGAGCGCCCCTGGGCCTTGCTCCTCCTCACCAGCTTTTTCATCACCGCAGTGGTGATGGGTATCGTACAGCGCTTCCGATACAGGCCTGAAACCGGGAACGGCAGATTTTTCTCCACCCTGGCACTGCTCTGTGGGCTGGCTGCAGGTGTGCCGGCATATTTCTGCGCCCTGGATATCCTAGACTATGGCCACCTGAACGGGCCCATGGCCATGCCCTTCATTTTCCTCGGGTTGTGGTACTATGCGCGTCTCATCATTGTTGCGTTGTTGTTCACGGGTATCATCCACCTGTGCAAAATCTCGCGCATCGCTGGCGGAATCGGCCTTGTTCTGCTTCTCCTGCTGATAGAAGTGTACATTGCCATCGGCACCGGGAGATTCACCCTCATTGACCTGGGCGGCGCCCTGGCTGAGCCGGGGCAGATGGTGCCGACCATACGTTACGAGCAGAAGCACAGCAACTATCACACCCGACTCTGGAAGAAAGGCGAGAACTATGTGGTGGAAATCCCCATCGCCTACGTTCCGGCCCGCTACCCCATTTTCATTCACGAAACGCCTGACTGGCGAAACTGGCCGGTGGAGCGTCCCACATTGGACTGCGCTCTCTACTGCCGGGATGAGGTGGAACCCGCTCAATATCCGGAAGAGCTATACTACGCCGAGCTCACCTTACCGCAATTGATTACACTCGTCCGAAAGCACAAAATCGCCTATCCGCCAGCATTGAAGAATGTAAAGCTCATACCTGCATCGCAATACAATCTAGGGGATGCTACCCTCTTGTACGATAATCAGGTGGATAAAGAGCTGAACCTCCCGGATCTGAAGGGGCAGAAGATGATGTCGGGACGACTCCTGCTTCACCAGCTCCACGTGCAGCGGCTTCCCTCCCGCCGCAGCTGGTACAACCGCTGCCTGCAGCCCCTGAGCTGGTGCGCAGAAGTGCTCGATATTCCCCTCTCCCTGCTTGCCACCCCCATCGGCTGGCTCGCAGATGCCATCTACCCTTTCTTCACGGAAGAGCCCCATCCATAATCCTGCCATCACGGAATGCAGCGGCCCCGCAATGGTTATCAACCCGCCGGAATCAGATAACAGATTGCCTTCAGCAAAAAATCTGTTCTCCGGTGGACAACGAGTGTTAGTATACCCCTCACCCCGTGTTCAAAGTCACGTCTTGCGGGCTCACATAGACGCTACCTGGTTTTTCCTACAACGGGAGCCCCTTTGGCGACAGCCAGTTCCTGCAGCTGCCTGGCACGGGTGTTCACAGTCTCATCCTGGTCATGCTGAAGAGTCAGCAACACCTGCATGGCGGGACGGCATGAACTCAGGTCTGCACTTCTGGCGATAATTCGTTTCGTGATGTCGAAGAACGGCTTTCGCAACAGCAAATCGCGGGCCCGGGGAGACTCCGCATTGGATTTGGAACGAGCAAACCAATTTTCAAAGCAATAGGCAGGTAAGGGGCTCTCAATCTGGTTGAGCAAGGCGGTCACCATGGCAGGCTTGTTCCGACGACGCGCCACCTTGATGGCCACAATAAAGATAGACGGCAAGTCAACCGGGCGGTAGGTTTTCCGTAATTCCGCCACAAACTCAGCCATCTTCATCTTATCCATCTGCTGGTGGAGAAGATGATTGTACTTCGCTTCCGCTTTCCTGCAATCAATGGGGCCGTTTTCTTTCGCCGGTTTCTGAAGCGGATTCTGGTCATCCTTCTCGAGCGCTGCCGGCAGGGAACCGATGGAGCTGACTTCTTCTTCGGGGATATAAGGCTCAAGCGGAGCCGGGGCTGGCGCGTCCACATGGGCCTCCGCTTCCCGTTCCGCAGGAGCAGGCTTCGGAGCTAACGGGAATGTCATGTTCTCCGGTTTACGAAGCCTTCTCAACCGCCACGCATTCAATAAGGGCACCAGCCCGCCAGCCGGGGAAATTACCCGGAAATTGACAGCATCTGCCCCGGGTTCAGCCGCATGGCTGCGTGCATCATAACGCTGCACCACGTCATCCCAACCGGAAACGATCACCGTGACGTTCCGCCCCGAAGAACGGGCATAATACAACGCATCCAGCATGGCGGTTTCTGAGCGATACGGAGTCTCACAGCCACAATGACGCACCACATCACTGCTTTCCAGCAGCTCCAGAACATCCAGGGGCAAATGCCCACCAGCGCATATTTGCCCCTGCGACAGTTCATGCAGAATAGGCCGCAATTGCTTGCGATTTGCCGCCAGATGCTGCACATTCAACAAAAATTGCCGCAGGAACGGTGAACGAAGCCCCGAAGAAGAAAACACCACATCACTTTCAGACAGCTGAGATGCCAGCTCAGCCGCAGCCATTCGCGTAGCCTCTGCCCGGTGGGCGCGCCAGTCTCTGGTGAGTCCACCCAGGCGTTCCAGATATGTAATCCGCTCCGCATAGCAACCCAGCACTTCGGCCAGGGAGCAATCTGCCGTCAGGAAGTGCACAGGTAACTGCTCATCCGCACATCGAATGGCTATACGGCGAAACACACTGTCAGCCAGAACATTCTGCCCAGCACGATTCGAAACGAGGATATCACGCTCCTCCGGCAGTTGTTCACAGCAATCAAAAAGTTCGGCGTGCTGCGCCATAAAAGCCAGGGCTTCCTGCGCGGCTTTCACATTCTTATCCTTGGCCGCCAGTTTCTCCAGTTCGTTTTTCACGGAGTGAATCACCGAAAACCGCATACCGGACTCCAGAAGATAACGGCGCCCCGCCTCACTCATCAGAAAACAAGTATCAACGTAAGGATTCATGCTTAAAGTAGTCGTCGGGGGAGGACATTATCCTCTTTTCACAGCAAATGCAAGACTTTTCTTTCAAACAAACAATTACTCCCACACGTGTCCCAAAGTTTGAGTACAGAGCTCGACAAATTGATGTTTGTCGTTGTCGGGGCACGGGACTTCAGTCCCGAAATAACGGTGCTTCCAATCGGGACTGAAGTCCCGTGCTCCGACAGAGTTCCCCCACAAATTCCAATTTGTCGAGCTCTGTACTCAAACTTTGGGACACGTGTGGTGAAAAGAAGTCATGCAAAAAAATTTCTGTTACCGAAAAGCAGACGTTTGACACCGTCCAATGCAGCGTGAGCCGATTGCTCTCCCAGGCTTTTGCAATAACCGAGTCCCTGCATAAAAGTGAGAGCAGGAGGTAAAGGAAGGGCGTGCCGGTCCACTGCGGCATCGAGCACAGCGGGACCATCTGCTGCCAACCACTCTTTTACAGCCGGAATTGCCTCATTCACCCTGGATACCCTCCAAGCCCTCAAGCCCATTGCACGTGCGATTTCTGCAAAATCTGCCGCATGCAAATCGGTTCCGAACGGTCTGGACATGCCGGCCCGCATCTGCTCCAGTGCCACATAGTCCAATTCTGAATTATTATACACCAGAATCTTTACCGCCAGGCGCTCCTGCTTAAGGGTGAGCAGGTCTCCGGCTAACATGGAAATCCCGCCATCTCCGCACAGCGCAATGACCTGGCGGTCAGGAAACACGGATTTTGCACCTATAGCCATAGACAAGGCACAGCCCATGGAGCCATGGTTAAACGAGCCGAGAATGCGCCGCGTACCCAGAGCCTGGAGGTAGCGGGCACACCATATATCCGGGGTTCCGGTATCAACGGTAAAAACGGCATCCGGTTCTGCATAATCACTCACCAGGCGGGTGAGCAGCTCCGGACGAAGCGGCGCATCCTCATTCACAATCCGCAGGGAATGGCTGATGGAGGCAACCTCCCGTGCATTGAAAGTAAGCATAGAACGCAAAAAATCATCTGAACGATTGGTATTGACAACCGGTAAGAGTGAACGGGCAACTTCCCCGGCATCTGCCTGCACCCCCAGAACCAGGGGCACCCGGCGACCCAAAGCAGCAGCATTGGTATCCACCTGAATCACCCGGCCTTTTCGTGGCAGAAAATCCCGATAGGGGAAATCAGTCCCCCACATAACGAGCACATCACAATCCAGAATGGCATGCACAGCAGCCCCCCACCCCAACAGGCCGCTCATGCCCACAGCATTCGGATTTTCTTTCTCCAGCAAATCCTTGGCTCGCAATGTATAAGCCACCGGCGCATGCAAGCGGCGGGCCAGAGCAATGATATCTTTCTCCGCGCCAGTGCAGCCTATACCACACAGAAATGTAACCCTTTGTGCGCCATTGAGCAAAGCCGCCATACGGCGCAACACTGGTTCCGAAGCCCGCTGCACAGGTGGAGCAACCGCCAGCACAGCGGCTTCAGCAGCCTCCTCCACTGCCGGCATGGCTGCCACATCCCCCGGAAGTACCAGCATGCCAACACCGCCACGAGCGCGGGCCGTGCGTATAGCCTCGGCCAGCACCGGCGGCATCTGCCGCGGACGGCTCACCAGCTCACAATAGCTTGCACATTCACGAAAAAAGAACGTGGGGTGAGTCTCGTGCAAATAGTGCGTTCCTATCTGCAGGGTGGGCAGATGCGCAGCCAGAGCCAGCACCGGTGCAGCACTGCGGCTGGCATCATACAACCCATTGATAAGATGCATATTGCCAGGGCCACAGCTTCCGCAGCAAACGGCCAGATCTCCCGTGAGCTGGGCCTCTGCGCTGGCCGCAAAAGCAGCGGTTTCCTCATGCCGCACATGCACCCAGCGGATGCGGGAATCCCGCTGCAATGCCTCCATGAGCGGATGCAGGGCATCCCCCGCCATACCATAAATACGCCGCACTCCGGCCGCGGCCAGCATTTCCACCACCTGGTCTGAAACAGTCTTCTGCATGTTGCCCATTTTCCACCGTTTCGCAGAAATAGGCAAACTATCTTTCTAGCTATTATCTACCATCTTTTTCTGTTCATTCCAGGACTGCTGCAACCGCTCACGGCGGAAACATTCCGCCCGCACACGGGCAGCATTACGCCGGGCTGCCAGTTTGCGAACCTCTGCCCGCAGGAAATACGACAGGAGACGTACGCCCTTCTCCGTCACAAGCCGGAATTTATACTCCTTCAACACGCCACTCTTCACATAGCGAGAAAGAGAGCTACGAGCCACCAGCAGAATACAACAAGCTTCTTTTGCTGTGCATAGCTTCTCCGGAACCCGCCTTACCAGAGGCATGCGCCTGGCAAGCATCCGCTCCACCACGCGCCGGTCCCAGTACATACAGGCACATCTCCCCGCCTGGGCCACCAGCCTGTACCGAGCTTTCTGCCGATTAAGCATGGTACGAGCCGAACGAACCGATACCCCAAGCAGATGAGCAGCATCACGAGTGCTGATTCCCCATTTCGGAACCACTCCATGGGGTTTCCCGCTCTGCGTGTCTGCGCCTTTCCGGCCTTGTAATACGGACTCCGGGTACTTCACTCCCGGCATATCTATCAATTTAATACCGCCTACCCCTCGGAGGGTTCGAGGCAGGGATCCGGGTCGCATCAGCATGCACACCCCTCCTTTCCTCCAGTTTGCGGTTCTTCATAGTTGTTGGGCATTTTTTTTACTCTTTTACACTGGAATTAAAAAAGTCCGGTCACACTAGTTTTCCCGGCATAAAAAAGCAACCTTTTATTAACCACCCATCACAAACCACTCCCACTCTATCATTTACGCCTACTTGCAAATGAACATGTACCAAAATAACAAGCAGAACACCTCCGGGCGGCATCCCTAACTGAACGAGAGCAAATTATCGCAGAATCACAGCAAGCGGGCTGCCGCCTTCCGGCCATAAACAGTCTCCGGGTATTGCTCAGCGGCGCGCTGCCACCAGTTACGGGCAGCGGCGGCATCCTGCAAAAGCTTCTCACAAAGGTGGGCAGCGCGGTACATGAGCAGCGCCACATCCTCGGCCTCACGAACCGAGAGCGTGGCCTCCTCGAGCGTTTTCAACGCAGCCTGGGTATCATGCAAAACCTCCTGCTGCAACCGGGCCAGCTCAAGCCAGCCACGGAGGCGCCACGCCTGGGCATGCACCAGCTGCACCAGCTGCGGCATGAGCTCTGCCTTTTTCTCACGCTCAATGCGTTCAGTCAGCTGAGCAAGGGCATCGTCCTCCGGCAGGTATGAGCCGGCATAGAGCCGCTCAGCCATTTTCTCACTCCAGCCGGGCAGAATCCAATAGCGGAAGAGCAGCCCCTCCGACACAGCCAGCACAGCCAGAGCCGCCAGCAGAAGCAGGATACCCTGCGTGGCATGACCACCATACAAACGCTGCTGCACCGGCTGGAGAGCCAGAGCGAACAGGCCCAGCGGCGCAAGCGCCGTCAGCAGCTGGAAAAAGCGACGCAGCATTATTTCTTGCCGGGCAGGTCGTCCATCTCCAGATAATCCAGGGCGATCGTGCGGTCCGGGTTCTGGGGATTACGCACCTCCAGTTTCATCTGCTTGAAGAACCAGGAGCCGTCCTTCAGGCGCTGCACAGAGGTGATGGAGAACCGCTTGACCAGTTTACCGTTCTTATCGTAACCATCTATCTGCCAAGTAGTACCATTTTCCTTATCTACCCACATACGGACCCAGGCAAACTGCCCCACGGCCGGATTAGGATTAGGCACCTGGACCACATAGCAATCTCTCCCCTTGATACGGGAAGCAGCCCCGGCATCCACCATCTGCCCCCCCTTCCAGTACAGGAAGCGGAGGGAAAGGTCCTCGTAACAGACATCCGTGCCGGCGATGGTCTGGGCATACTGCGAAGGAGCCATCACTCTGGCCTTGCCATTTTCCACCAGCACGATATCCACATTCTTCTCCTTGATGCGCACGTCAAAGCGTTTCCATGCGCTGCCCTCCTTGTACTGGAAAGCCAGAGTCTCCCCCCGCACACTGAGGCTGAAGGGGATTTTGAGCTTAGCCTTACGGATGCGTCCGGCCACATCCTTATTGCCCTGACTTACCGTCATTTCCCGCATGTCAGCCAGAAGTTCATCA
>CALFTQ010000090.1 GCA_937916135.1 uncultured Verrucomicrobiales bacterium | reverse complement strand
CATATTGTGCCATTTTGCATCCGTAATGAAATAACAGATATGATAGCTGGTAGGCTGGAGATCATATTAGGAGTGTTTCAGGATGCATTCCCTCCTTATCAGAAAAAAACTCGAAATAGAAAGTGGCACAAGAGCGATAGAAAGGAAGATCTGGCGGTAGAAACAACGTAAGGATACCGCATATCGCATAGTAAATGAGAAACGCATAGTAAATGCGATATACTGCGCGTGTGAACTGTGCCGTGGATGGTTTGTCGTTCCATCGCGCGAGGGAACAAGCGATTCGGCCCAAACTCACAAATCAAACAAAAAGAAAGAATTACAAACATGAAAAAGACACTTATTACCCTGATGGCTCTGGCCGGTGTGGCAGTGGCAGACACCACCTACACGCTGGAACTCCCTGTAGCTACCGAGACAAATGCCGCAAATGGTGGCACGCAGAAAAATGCAACCCAAGCACTTACTTCCTTTGCCAATATGGCAGATGGGGCTTAC
This sequence comes from uncultured Verrucomicrobiales bacterium, assembly GCA_937916135.1. GTDB lineage: Bacteria > Verrucomicrobiota > Verrucomicrobiia > Verrucomicrobiales > Akkermansiaceae > Akkermansia. The sequence continues at coordinate 8,306 of CALFTQ010000090.1, read as the reverse complement.
ATGTTCAATAATGGCGGCATCGTCGGCACCAATTTCGCAACCGGCGAAGGCTACCTGAAAGCCGGTGAAAACGGCAGCAATGTTCTGACCCTGTGCCCCCGCGAGGCTGCCGGTGGTAGCGGTGAGGTGATGGTACTGGGTGGTGCCAGCACCATTTTCGGCGCCACGGTGGACAGCTTCACTCTTTCCATCGCCTCCAGCGCCTCTACAGATATTACCGGTACGGTGGCATTAACGCTTGCCGTTGTGGCGAAAGGTGACACCAGCTGGGCAGTGCTGGGCGACACCGCAACCAGCACGCTTACCATCGGTGAAGGCGCAACGCTTACCCTCAATCTGAATGATACGCATGGCATCGGGGCCGATGGTCTGGTGTGGGATCACCGCGACTACAAGGTAATCGCCATGGTTGACAACACCGCGAAGAATCTCAACGGCAACAATGGCAACCCCTACACGCTGAACGGAATTTCTGTGACCGCGAATGTTACGGTTATCCCCGAGCCCGCCACGGCTACGCTGAGCCTGCTGGCACTGGCCGGTCTGGCAGCCCGCCGCCGCCGCAAGTAAAGGCAGCGGAGGCCTGGGCCTTCCACAGATAATGAATCCACCGGCACCGGGGCATGTTCCCGGTGCCGGTTCTGCTGTGCCGGGTAGGGGGACGCCGGGGCGGCACAACATGGCGCTTTCATACCGCCGCATGAAGAATGGAGATTGGTGGGGAACATTGTCGGAGCACGGGACTTCAGTCCCGATTATGTGCACCGAAATTTCGGGACTTCCGTCTCCGAGCTTACGCTCTACGCCGTGACAGGAAAGTCCCGTGCTCCGATGGCGACAAACATCAATTCGTCCTCTCCATTCCCGCCGGTGTAATAAAGCTTGTTAGCGGGGGGAAAGTGTGCTACCCTGAGCGCGCGAACCCAATGGGCAATTTTATGATTATTCAGAACGAATTCATCAGCATCGAAATCGAGGCGGCGGGACGCCGCCTGGCGAGTGTCCTGGTGCAGGATAAAATCAACGGCCGCAGCTATGACCTGGGCAAGGATATCTTCTGCATCCAGCTGCAGGAGGCCAAGACCGACGAGGCCTGCTCCCGGAAGGAATACACCGATGTGTGCCTGCCGCTGACGGCGCAGGACCTGATGTGCGGCACGCTGAGCCTGGAGGAGCTCCCCGCAGATGCCACCGCCCGCCGCCTGGTGGAGCGCCGCGCCGGCCAGCGCGTGGCCGTGCCCTTTGCCGTGACCACGGATGGCTACCAGCTCACCTGGTGGGCCGAGCTGCGCGAGGGGCAGCCCTACTTCCGCTGCGGGCTGCACATCAACCCCATGCAGTTTGCCATGCCGGCCCGCAAGCTCACCCTGCTGAACGTGGTGGCCCCGGAGGCCCGCGTGGAAGGCAGCGTGAAGGGTGCCCCCATTGTGGCGGCGGGCAACCGCCTGTTTGCCGGGGTGGAAAGCCCGCTCTGCAAGAGCGAGGTGACCGCCGGGGGCTTTGCCTGCTCGCTGGAGCGCACCACGCACCTGCCCAACCGCACGGTGAGCACCATCTCTGCCGTGATGGGCTTCTGCCAGCCCGGACAGCTGCGCCGCACCTTCCAGCTCGCCTACCTGAACGAGGAACGCGCCCGGCCCTATTTCCCCCTGCTCAACTACAACACCTGGTACGATATCGGCTACTTCACCCCCTACTCCGAAAAGGACGCCATGGACACCGTGCGCCTCTTCGGCGAGGAGCTGGTGACCAAGCGCGGCGCGGTGATGGATTCCTTCCTCTTCGACGATGGCTGGGACAACACCGAAACCCTCTGGCAGTTCCATGACGAGCTGCCCAACGAGTTCCGCGAGGTGCGCAAGCTGGCCGAAAGCTTCGGCGCCCAGCCCGGCGTGTGGTTCTCCCCCTGGGGGGGCTATGGCCAGCCCAAGCTCAACCGCCTGGCCGCCGCCGGCGATACCTACGAGACCAACGAGCGCGGCTTTGCCCTCTCCGGCCCGCGGTACTACGAGCTCTTCCGCGATATGTGCCTGCACATGATCCGCGAGAACGGCGTGAACCACTTCAAGCTGGACGGCTGCTCCGGCATGGCCGACCCCGCCCCCGGCTCCCGCTTCGGCTCCGATTTCGAGGCCGCCATCTCCCTCATCAATGAGCTCCGCACCGAACGCCCGGATATCTACATCAACCTCACCACCGGCACCTGGGCCAGCCCGTTCTGGTTCAGCATTGCAGACTCCGTGTGGCGCGGCAACTGGGACCACGATTTCTGCGGCGAAGGCACCGCCCGCCAGCAGTGGATCACCTTCCGCGATGCCATGATCTACGCCCACAACGTGAAAATCTCCCCGCTCTGCCCCATCAACTCCCTCATGACCCACGGCGTCATCTACAACAAGGGAGCCCGCGGGCTCACCACCACCGAGGGCAACGACCTGGCCGATGAAATCTGGAGCGGTCTGGGGCTCGGCACCCAGATGCAGGAGCTCTACATCACCCCCGCCATGATGCAGCCGCACGAGTGGGACACCCTGGCCGCCGCCGCCAAATGGACCCGCGCCAACGCCGCCACCATGGTGGACAGCCACTGGGTGGGCGGCGACCCCGCCGCGCTGGAGTGCTACGGCTTCGCCTCCTGGAGCCCGGCAAAGGGCATCCTGGTGCTGCGCAACCCCTCCGCCCGCCAGCAGGAGTTCAGCTTCGACCCCGCCGCCGTGTGGGAGCTGCCCCTCGGCGCCCCCCTGCGCTACACCCTGGGCTCCCCCAAGGGCGACACCCTGCCCCCCACCGCCGAGGCCGGCAAGCCCACCACCCTGCGCCTGGCCCCCTTCCAGGTGCTCGTCATCGATGCTCTCCCTGCCTGAGTCCACGCGCAGCGTGGATATCGTCTTGCGCAGCAAGATATCGTCCGCCGCAGGCGGATATCGTCCCCGCCCCCCAGGGCGGGGATATCGTTTCCCCATGAAGCAAACTCTCTTACTTCCCCATTCATCGGGAAAAGCTCATCCCCGAAACATTTATTCTAACCCCTTGCCTAGCTGGCGAACCTGCGGCAGAATAGCTGCGTTATGACTACTCTGCGCCTCCTCATCATCGCCGCCGCCGTGCTCGGGCTCTCCGCCTGCAGCTTCGATGCCAGCATCTCCACCCCTCACCTTTCCCAGAAAACCAATAATCCCGGACGTTAACGTCCACGCGCAGCGTGGATATCGTCTTGCGCAGCAAGATATCGTCCGCCGCAGGCGGATATCGTCCCCGCCCATATGGTCCACGCGCAGCGTGGATATCGTCTTGCGCAGCAAGATATCGTCCGCCACAGGCGGATATCGTCCCCGCCCCCCAGGGCGGGGATATCGTTTCCCCATGAAGCAAAACTTTATATCTTCCCTATGATTGGGAAGAGGCCAGCCACCGCTCCGTCGGATAACGATATCCTCACTGCGCTCGGACGGTATGGCCGGAGAGAGCATTTCCCTGTAAAGCAAGCCGGATATGGACGAACAATTAGCTTGTACAGAAGTCGCCCTTCTCATAGAATAGGTGGCGTGAATGATTCCCCCAAAGGTAACGTGTTGCTGTATACCACCGGAGACGGGCTTCCCGGCATTGAGGTGACGCTGGTGAACGACACGGTGTGGCTCACGGCAGACCAGATGGCCACGCTCTTCCAGCGAAATAAATCCACCATTTCGCGACACATCAGAAACGTGTTTGAATCAGGAGAATTAGCGTCTGATTCAGTTGTTGCATTTTTTGCAACAACTGCCACCGACGGTAAGTGGATGATTTCCTGAAATTATCAGGCAAGGAGCTACTCACGCACGCAGGGGCCGTCTCCGCCGAAATTGCCCGGGAAAAAGCTCATGCGGAGTACGACAAATTCAAAGAGAGAACCCAGCTGCAGCTCTCACCCGTTGAAATTCATTTTCTGGAATCGTTCGACGCAGCCAGAAAACGGCTGCAATAGGGCAACACGCCTCCTCTTCCCGATGATGGGGAAAAGGCCGGCCACTGCCCACCGGATAACGATATCCTATATAGCAAAACTTTATATCTTCCCAATGATTGGGAGGAGGCCAGCCACCGCCCATCGGATAACGATATCCTCGCTGCGCTCGGACGATATCTTGCCTGCGGCAAGACGATATCCCTGCGGGACGATATCCTCGCTGCGCTCGGACCTTATCGGCGGCGGCGGAGCACCAGGGGCAGCAACGCCGCAAGGCAAAGCACCCCGGTGGCAGGCTCCGGCACCGGCGGGGTGCGGTAAACCAGGCGGGTGTAATCATTCTGCCACAGCAGGTCGGCAAAGGCCACATCGCCGGTCACATGCACACGCTCCTCATTCCAGGCTGATTCAGCATAAGCAGCCTTCTCCTCCAGCTCCAGCAGGATGTACTCCGTATCGGCTGCAAGCACCCCGTTGACCGCCACATCCAGGGTGTAATATTCATTGATGGAAAGGAGCCCATCCAGCATCAGCACCGCGACAGATGCGTTGTACCCATTCAGCGTGAGCGCCAGGGTGCTTCCCTCTGCCATCTCGACGCATCCAGTCAGGGTGTTCGCCTTACCCTCAGCCGCCAGAATGGCCGCGGATGAAGTGAGGCTCAGGGCTGTGACACCCAGTCTGCTCCCCTGATTGAGGAGCAGCGTGCCGTTATTCAGCACTGTTTTGCCGAGAATGGTGGCAGAAGAGCTCATGAACTCGATGGTGCCCGCTTGGGCCGCGCCCTCAAAATCGGCATTGAACTCCGCGCTTCCTTCTGCATAGAGCGAATCGGTAAAACAAATCGTGTTACCTTCTGCGGCCGAAAGCTGCAACAGCGAAGACGCCCCGGCCAGATGCACGGCATGCTCGCCCTTGTTGCCATCGAAAACCACACGCTCATTATTCCGGATACTCAGGGTCCCCTGCGTATAAATGGCGCTGCCTTCATCCGCTGCATTATCGACAAAGGCCACGGTTTTATTGCCGCTGATATCAATGGCAGAGCCGGCCGCCCCCCAGATGGCACCGCCTGCCGCGGCGACGGAGGCATCCTCCTGAGTGGCGGAAGCGGCGGCCTCATTGCAGGAGAAAGAAACCGCCCCCTCATTTCCGCGGATGCTGAGCTGGCTACCGCTGCCCAGGTACACTGCACCGCCCTGCCCCAGCGCATCATCATTCAGGGTGCCATCTATCGCCGCAGCCGTGGCAGAATTCCCGGTGAAAAGCACATCGTCGCCGTTGTTCTCCAGGGCCAGTATAGCACCATCTGCCAGGTAGATGGCACCGCCCTTGGCCGTATTGGACACCGAAACACCGCCATCTGTGAAGCTCACCCCTCCCTCGTTACCGCTCAGGGAGTTGCTGCCCGTCAGATAAAGCGCACCGCCGTAGCCATAGCCCTCGTCGTGATGCACGGCAGTCTGGTAGATGCCGACTTTGTGGAAAGAAACGCCGTCATAATTGCTGCTGATGCTCAGATCGCGGGTGTGAATGGCACCACCATAGGCATAGAAATAACACTGCGATGAATTCGCATACTTCGCGCTGCGATCCAGCACAATGCGCACATTCTCAAAACGGACATCGCCTCCCATGCTGCGGCCATTGCGGTCAATCTCCACATTCCACTCCGGGTCGGCATAAATAGCACCACCCTTCAGGGTAATGCCGCAGTTCACATCCCCCAGCGAGCTTCCGTCGTAACAGATATTGCTAAAACTCACCGCCCCCTGATTATCGCGGATATACACCCCACCGGATTCCCCGGTCGTGAGCCCGGAAACGCTGCGGAACACGCCGCCATAGCCACTGCTGGAAAGCGTATCGCTCGCAGCTGCCACAGTCGGCTCGGCAGAGAGCGGCTGGAACGGCGTAAAAGTGCCGTCCGTATCAGAGGTGATATTGTGAATTCCGCTGAAACTCAGGTTCCCCAGCTGGCAGAACTCCGCCCGGCCATTGCGCACCACCTTGCCCACCGTCGCCCCCTCTGCCGGGGCAAAAGCGAGGTTCCACATGATACCACTGACCGCCGGCTTGAACACATAATTGCTCAGGTTGAAAAGGTGCGAGTCCCCCCAGCATGGGCCATCATGCACCGTTCCGGTGAACACCGGCTCCCTGTCTGTCACCGTCACATCCCCTTTCAGCAACACGGTGATATCATGCTTCGAGTCCACCGCATCCACCAGGTCCTGAGCCGTGGAAACCTCCACCGTCTTTTCACCATAGCCCAGGATTCCCTCCACGGACTCATCCCCCACCTCCTGCGCCCAGAGCGTTCCCGCCATGAAAAACGCCTGCACACCGCACATACCCCAGGAAACTGGTTTCAGCATGTTCATAGCCCGAATTTAATCCACACCACCCCGCTAGTCAATACCGATTTCCGCAATTTTCGGTCATGCCCCCCGCGGTCGGTCCCAATAGTCAATCGGGGGACTTCTGATAACTCAAAACTAATCAACAAATGGGTATTTGTGGGGGAACTCTGTCGGAGCACGGGACTTCAGTCCCGATTGGAAGCACCGTTATTTCGGGACTGAAGTCCCGTGCCCCGACAACGACAAACATCAATTTGATGGACTTTTTAGAAGTTCCCAATCGTCACTCGTCAATAGTCAATTCTCCTTCAGCCACTGGCTGAAGGATTGCGCCCATTTCAGGGAAATGCCGGGCAGCTCAGCCAGTTCCTCCGGGCTGCGGGCGCGGATGCCCGGCACGGTGTGGAAGCGCGCCAGCAGCAGCTCCTTGCGGCGCGGGGTCATGGTGGGGTAGGCATCCAGCTTGCTCTCGCGCACGCGCTTGCGCACCAGCAGCTCGTTGTAATTATTTGCAAAGCGGTGCGCCTCATCGCGCAGGCGCTGCAGCAGGCGCAGCGCGCCGCACTCGTGGCTCAGCACCAGCGGCTCCGCCTGCCCCGGCAGGTAAATCTCCTCATCTCGCTTCGCCAGGCCCACCACCGGCAGGTGCTGCAAGCCAATCTCCGCCAGCACCTGCACCGCGATGGCCAGCTGGCCCTTGCCGCCATCCACCACCACCAGGTCCGGCACCTTGATAGGCGCCTTTCCCTGTGCCCCCAGCTCCTTGAGCCAGGCATACAAATCAGCGTCCTCCGGCTTATCGAAAAGGGCGCTGCTCTCATTCACAATGCGTGAATAGCGGCGGCGCACCACCTCCAGCATGGAAGCAAAATCATTCTGCCCGTCCACCCCCTTGATGCGGTAGCGGCGGTAAGCCGCATTGTCCGGCCGCCCATTCGTAAACCGCACCATGCTCGCCACAATGTGGTTGCTCGATAAGTTCGAAATATCGAAACACTCCATCACCGCCGGCGGCTGCGGCATACCCAGCGCTGCGGCCAGCTCTGCCAGGTCGCGGTCCGGGTCCACCGTGCCGGGCAGGTCGGGCGAGCGGCGGGCAAAGCGGCGGGTCGGCTCCAGCGTCTTGATGATATTCTCGCGCACATCACGCAGGCGCGCCGCCTGCTCAAAATCCAGCGCATCGGCGGCGGCCATCATCTCCTGCGTCAGCGCATCCAGATGCGCCTGGCGCCCGCGCCCCTCCAGCAGCCCCAGGGCCGCCTCAAACTGCTCCCGGTACTCCTCCGGCGAAATCCGGCCGATGCACGGCGCCGAGCAGTGGCGGATCTCATCATCATGACAATGCCGGTACTGCTCCTCCCCCGGGTGGCGGCAGGTGCAGGTGCGCAGGCGGAAGCGGTGGTTGAGCCACTCCACCGTCTCCTTCAGCGCCGTGGCATGCACAAACGGGCCAATGTAGCGCGCGCCGTCATCCTTGCGCAGCCGCACCAGTGAAAAGCGGGGAAACGGCTCCTGACGGCTCGCCCGCAGCAGGTAATACCGCTTATCATCCCGCAGCTGCACATTGTAGTGCGGCCGGTACTCCTTGATGAGCTTCTGCTCCAGGATGAGGGATTCCTGCTCATTGCGCACCTCGTAATAATCAAAATCCACAATCGCCGCAATCAGCGCACGCGTCTTGCCATTCTCCAGCGTTGCGCGCGATGGCGAAAAATAATTCGCCAGGCGCCGGTGCAAATCCTTCGCCTTTCCCACGTAAATCACGCCACCGCCCTCCCCCTTCATCAGATAAACCCCGGGGCAGTGCGGCGTCCCCCGCCACTTCTCTTTCAGGTTCACACCCGCCATACGGCCATCTTACCAGAATTTTACCAGAAGGCAACCCATTACCACATCACCCATATTTGAAGTACGAATGACGAGGGGGAAGGCACGAAGTGAAAGTGCCGCGAGCCTTACGGCTCGCCATTGTACATCAAATAATTCCATACTGG
>CALFTQ010000089.1 GCA_937916135.1 uncultured Verrucomicrobiales bacterium | reverse complement strand
CCCAGTCCAGCGGCATGGCCACCGGCAGCAGGAAGGCATAGGCTCAGGTCATCAGGTCCGCAATCTCTGCCAGCCACATGACCAAGGCCGGGGGTATTATCACGCACAGCAGCAGCGTGAGCCGCACTACCTTGCTGTATCTCTCTTCCTGCGTGGGTATGTACATGTCATGCCCGTACTGCATGATTCGGACGCCGGTTTCAAGACGCCTGAGAGTCAGTTTTTTATTTGTTTTCGATGATAAAATCTAAGAAATATTAAATAATAGTGTATGTACGCACTTATTGCCTTGACTGAGAGTCCCAAACTGGTAAGATTGCTTGCGGCAGGTTAATAATAACTGAAATATAACGATATGCGATCCTTTTTTTACACTGAGATATGCGCTGTTCTGCTGGCAGGAGCAGCGGCGACCGCAGAAGCAGCGGTTCTGAGTTCTGAAGCTACCCTGAGTGGGGATGGCTACCAGGTCAGTTCTGAAGTGGTCAATCTGGATGTAGTCAATTCCGATGTATCCGGCAGCACCCTGAAGCTGAAGCAGGATGTGGTTAAATGTGAGGGTTCAGAAATACTGACCGTATCCCCGAAGGAGTACCTGAGCTCCAAGCATTCGGAATCGGGCTACAATGATATTATCTACGCTGTTGGAACAAAGGTGGAGCAGGGGCAGGTGCGAGTGAGCACGCTGGTCAGCCAGGTGGAAGATTCCGCTTCCAGGGTGCTGGTGCAGGGGAATGAGGGTGTTGTGCTGGAACTGAGGAAAGACAAACTGGGGAAAGACCCTGTGCTGAGTGGCGGCGAAATATCGTTGAATGAGCGCACGGTGGAGGTGAACAATGAGGTCAAGTTCTACCGCACGGTAGATGTGCTGAAGATTTCTGCCAAAGAGAAAGCAACGTTGAAGAACACCAAGGCATACATCGGCTGTTCCCTGGATATGGAGGGGGCAACACTAGTGCTGGATGAGGCAGAGGTGGAACTGGGTGACGTTGAAGATAAGACCACCATAACAGCTAAGTTTACAGTAAGCAACGACTATGACGAGAACACCTACGTTATTCATGTGGGTGAGGCAGCCCGGGAGAAACTCGGGCTGCAGAGCCGCCCGGTGGTCAATGGTGCTATCTGTGGCACCGGCAAGCTCACCAATGTGAAGATGCAGGGTGGACTGTTGCAGGTCGGGGGCACGCCGGACAACCGCCTGGGCGTGCTCGCTATCGAACAGGTGGAAGCCGGGCGCAGCAGTGCCACAGGCCATGCTGCGGAGATGAACTTCACCTTGTCTACCTCAGATGCGGCATACGATTTCAGCGCAGCCAATGCTGTGGGTACCGGCAAATTCAGCCAGCTGAAGCTGGTGGGGCATGCCAACTACGGCGACATGGTAACCATCACGATTGACTATGTGGATGCCGCGGGCGCCACGGATGACAGGACTGCGTTGAAAGAGAAGTTTCAGCGGGGGGCCTCCATCACTTTGATTGATACCACGGAAGGCAGTATCAGCGGTACCTATGTGCTGGATGTGGATGAATTGCCGGAGCTGGAAGAAGGCCTGATGTGGTACAAGGATAATTTGTTCAGGGATGGCACCCTCACCGTGGTGGATGATGTGTGGTATGGCTTGTCGGAGCTTTCCGGTGATGATCTCATCGCATACGATGATGTATACGATATCATTGCGAATAATCAGGTTGCAGATAGCGCACGCCTGGCCAATACCATGCTGACGGCAGCCGGCACAACGAGCCGTTTTGGTCGTGCTGCGCTTTCGCATGTGGATGATTACCGCAAGTGGGATTCCAATGTGTGGGGTGCTGCCTTTTTCCACAATATGAATGTTTCCGGCAGCGGGCGCCGCACCGGGTTCGACAGCGACACGCTGGGCTATGCCGTGGGCATGGACACCCGCGTGCAGAAATACAACGCCATTGTGGGTGTGGCGCTGGGCGCCAGCTATGGTGATATGAAGCCCGACCGTGGTAACTACACCTATTATGCCGGTAAGATTGAGCAGGATGGTGTGCATTTCGGCCTCTATGGCCGCATCTGCCAGCTGCCGCAAGGCTATGACGAGCACAGCGTGAATGTGGATGCCTTCCTGAGCTATGGCAAGTATGACTGCACCAGCAGCCGCACCGCCAAGGGCAACGGCCAGCGCTTCCGCGCCTGCTGGGATGAAAGCGCCTGGGCTCTGGGCGTGACGGTTTCTCGCAACTACCAGTGGCGTTATGGCACCGTCATCACCCCCTATGTGGGGCTGGAATACACGATGGCAGATATGGATGGCCTGCGCGAGATGGGCTACACAGCCGTTGATTACTCCTGCGTGGATAAGTACCGCAATCTGGAGCTGCTGGTGGGTGCCCGTGCTCACCGTTCCCTGCGGCTGCGCAATGGCCAGACCATCATTCCCTATGCATCTGCTGCCCTGGGCGTGGATATGCTGCGCCAGACGCCCAAGGTGCGCGCTGCCAGCAAGGTGGGCTCGTTCAGTGAATCTGCCGCGGATCCCGGCCGCGTCTCCTTGCAGCTCAATGCGGGTAGCGATTGGTTAATCAATCACCGCTGGAGCGCAGATGCCGGTTATGGTATCGAGTTCCGCAGTGATGAGTTGGACCAGAACCTCTATATTTCTGCCTCCCGCTCCTTCTGATAAGTCATAGAAGCTTTTGTAGCGGATGCCCCCGCCGGCGAATGGCGGGGGCATTCCATTTGTCATAATACTTATGCTTTCTTGCATTTTGCGGAACAGGATAGTATACCATGAAGCATCATGTTTGATGGTGAGCTGAACAATGAAACGCTGGTCTGGGTGCGCTAGAATGAATTGGTGAGCATGCCCGCCGCCCAGCTCACCGGCACCCTGCGCGAGCTGCTGGTTCTTTGATGAAGCGGCACTGCTGTGCACACGTGTCCCAAAGTTTGAGTACTAATTTCGATAAATTCCAATTTACCGAGCAGATGGGGCTTCTTCCCAAACGTTGCTGCTATTTCTATTGCATGCAAAATCTTCGGGGAATGCGTGTTCCTGAATGCAAGCAAAAAAATCACCCCGTTTTTACTTGCCAGAGCGAGCAGGGCTGTGCTAGACTCACGGATATGGGTAAGAAACTGATTTTGGCCATGCTGGCCTGCGGGCTGGCAAGTGCTACCGAACATTTTGAGAAGCAGCCGGCAGGTGCCTTCACTAAGCTGGGAACATCCTACGGTGAACTGACTGCGGAACCGGGAAACGCCGAGATTAACCGCGGGCATGGCCGCGGCAGCGCCCAGGCTCTGCGCCTGCTGGGTGGTGAGCAGAGAAGCGTAAATCTTCAGCTGGTCAAGCCGCTGGAGGCCGAAACCCCCGGCAGCTGCTGGATGGAGCGCTGGACAAGACGCAATCCCTTCAGTTTCCGCATCATTGCCGTCTCCCCCGCTGGTGAGAAGGAGGTGCTGCGCATCGAGAAAAGCGGTGTGGGGGGCTACAAGAACCACCTGAAGTGGAGCATGCCCGCCGGCACTACTTCCCTGCGTCTGGAGGCCGATACGGCTGCCGGTGGCGGCGTGCTGCTGGATGACCTGAACCTGATGGTCGGCCCTATGGTGGTGAAGAGTGTGAGTCTGCATAACCCGGGGGTATACCCCATCATGAAGCGTGCGGTGTTCAACCCGGCTCTGGCTGTGGAGGTGAATACCGAGGGTGCCCACGATCCCAAGTCGGTAGAGAAGGTGGTGCTGAAAATTTCTGAGCCCACCCGCGTGGCCAGTGTGACCCTGCGCAGCGGCTCTGAAGATGGCATGGATTTCAGCCACAGCACGGCCTATGGCACCGGTGTGCCGCTGGCAGATGGCACGGTGGTGATCAAGGCCGATGCGGCTCTGGACGGCGGCACCAGCCGCCTGTGGCTGGATGTGACCCCCGCCGGCAGCGCTCCCATTGGCTCCACCATCAGCTTCAGCGGGGTAAAAGCCACGGTGGATGGCAAGGAATATGACATGGGCAATACGACTATCACCCAGCGTATCGGTACCATGCTGGCCTTCCATGGCGACAAGGTGGGCAACCAGCCGAATGGAGCCGACCCCCGCCATTGCGTGGCTTTCCGTATTCCCGGCATGATTCGCACGGCTTCCGGCGCCCTGGTAGCCTGCTTTGATGCCCGCTACCACCACGAGGGCGACCTTTGCGCCGATATCGACGTGGCCACGGTGCGCTCCACGGATGGTGGCCAATCCTGGACCATGCCGGAGGTGAGTATGGATGCCGGCCCCGGCCACGCCAACGGCTGCGGCGACCCCTGCATCCTGCAGGATCCCGCCACTGGCCGTATCTGGATGCAATCCCTGGTGTGCCACTTCAGCGGCGGTGCTTCGCTCTGGACCTCCAAAACCGGCTGGGATAAGGACAAGACCGGCCAGTGGGGCATGGTTTATTCTGATGACGACGGCAAGACCTGGTGCAAGGATTATGTGAACCCCACCCGCCAGATTAAGAAGGAGGAGTGGACCACTATCCTCGCCGGCCCGGGCAATGGTATCGTGACCAGCAAGGGTGTCATCGTGTTCCCCGCCCAGAT
>CALFTQ010000088.1 GCA_937916135.1 uncultured Verrucomicrobiales bacterium | reverse complement strand
GGCACTACGTGCCGCATGGCTCCGGCGCACGCGCCAGAGCCAAATTCCAATTTATTGTGCCCGGAATCGCAGGATGCACCAGATGACCAGGCAGGGAATGGTTACGAAAAGAAGGTTGACTGAATAGCTGCTCCCATAGAAAAACAGCAGGGCTGTGCCGATGAGCAGGGTGGAAAGCAGACTGCGGATGCGGTGGTGAATGGGGCGGTTCTTCCATTTCCGCCAGAAGGCACGCCGGCTCAACACGGCAGTCCAGAGCGACATGAGCGCCGATGCAAAACAGAAGATGCCGCCGAAGATACTGCGTTCCTCGTCATGAAACAACTGGACGACAGCCATTGCGGTCTGGATAAGTGAGTTGAGGGTGAACTCCAGGAATATCAGCGCATAGCCTGCGAGGCATAGCCAGCGGGGGCATCCATCTTCGAGCAGGAGCAGTGTTTCCCGCACTCCCTGTCGGTTGAAGATATAGGCCGGCAACAGGCAGAAAAAGGCAATGGCGAAGACCGGAATCGTAACTGCAGATAACAGGAAAAGTATCATAGCTCAGGCTGAAAAGAGGACAGCGGGAATCAAAGCGAGGAAATAGAGAATCAGCAGGATGAAATCCGCCTCCTTGCGTGCATAGGCATAGCCGATGCCCAGCGGCAGCAGCGCCAGATGCCGCTGAGCCACTTCATCCCTTATTCCACAGGTTGGAGCTCGAAATCGCTGCCGGAGTGGCGGATGTTGTAGGGAACACCGCCCTTGATGGCGGGGTAGATGTCGTTTCGTTCGATGGTGTTTCCGGAGAAGGTGACATCATCCGCAGAGATGGCAGAGAGCAGGGGGACACGGTGGGTGATGAACTCATTATCCACGATGCGGACGTTGGTATGATAGCGCTGCTTCTGATTGTCGGGCTGGCGCACCTCCGGGCAGATGGAGATGAGGGCATCGGTGAACTGGTAGAGCGCGGTGAGCCCGTGGCGGAAGGTGTTGCCCTTGATAAGCACATCCTTGCAGGCGCCGCTTTCGTACCAGCCCTGTGCATCACCGGCCAGGAGAATGGCCGAGCCGTGGGTGTGGTCGAAGTGGTTGCCGATGACCCGCACCTGTTCCGGCGTGGTGAAGAGGGCACCGCGGGCGCGGTTGTGGCGGATGAGGTTGTGGCTGAAATCCACGCTGGGGTGCCAGTCGGCATTTTCAATGGCATCCCCCTCGCCTATGCCGGCGGGCAGGTCCTCCGCGAGCGTCACGCGCACGTGGCGCGGGTCGATGATTTCCACGGAATCCACCTCAATCTGCTTTTCGTCCACTTCCAGGGTCGGGCCGTGGATGAAGCCCAGCTTCTCGCCGGGAGTCACCACTTCAAAGCCGTAGGCCTGGCCGTGCATGTAGCGGGCGATGAAGGTGCGCGGGGACTCCACCTTGGTGATGCCCAGGCAGGTGGCATGCACGTTGATGGCGTCGTCCATCATGGCCTCGTAAGTAGCTCCCTGTACGCTGATGTGGCCGCGGCAGTTGGAGAAGTGGGTGGCATCGGCCGCTGTGGTGTGCATGCGGCCAGCTGCACGCAGGCAACCGCCGCCGCGGATGGTGATATTCTCGCTGCGCTGGGCAATGAGGGCCATACCCTGGCTGTCGTGGAAGACCACGTTGTTCAGCGTGGTATCCTTGGCGCGGTAAAGCAGCATGCCGGGATGCGGGCGGAAGTAGCTGCGCAGCACCAGAGTCTGCCCGACGGAAAGCCCCTTGGCCGCGGCATCCTCTGCAAACCTCACCCGGTTGCCGGTGAGTTTCTCAGCCCTGGCATACCAGGCCATGTCGCCACTGCGGCCAGTGGGCACCATGCGGCCATCCTGCTCGAAGGCGAGAATGCAGTGAATGTTATCCTTGCGGCCATTATTGGTAAGGAGAAATTTGCCGTTTTCCACAGTGTAGCGGCTGGCCTGGCTCATCTGCAGCGTGGTGTGCCCATCCTTCATTTCGATGATGCGGCCTTCGGCAGAAAATGGTTCCGCAAAGTCGATGCTGATATCATTCACGGTGACATCTTCGCTATCCATGAGGACGACCGGCAGCATCATGCCGTGGAAAATGAACTTCGCTCCATTGCCGCAGAGCTGCACATCTTTCAACCCCACCAGCGGCAGGGCTACCGGATGCACCGCCTGCTGGTCGTGGTTGGAGATGAACATCTGCATGGGCTGGGCACTGCTGCGGTGGAAATGGTATTCACCGGGTGCAAAGTTGATGCGGCTCGCGCCCTTGGTGCGTGCATCATTTATCAGCAGCCGCACTGCCGCGCCGCAGTCCTTGCCACCGGGGTGTACGCCGTAGTCCGATGCGTTCAGTTCCATGGCCGTAACAGAACTAAGTGCCATAGCGGATACTATGGCACTTGCTGCAAAAAAGGGGATGTCAGGGATTCCCATATTACAAACAGGTGACGCCCTGGTTTTTCAATTCTTCCAGAGAAATCCCGGAGAGGTAGTCCTTGATTGCGTTGTGCAGCCCGACCCACACCGGAATGGTGAGGCAGGTATCATGCAGCGGGCATTCATTCTCATCCATGGAAAGGCAGTGCACCGGTGCCAGCCCCCCCTCAGCGGTGCTGAGTATCTCATATAGCGGATATTCCGCGGGCTTGCGGGTGAGCATGTAGCCGCCGGCCTTACCGCGAAGACTCTGAACCAGATTGTCGCGCAGAAGCAGTGCCATGATGCTTTCCATGTACTTGAGCGTGATATTCTGACGTTCAGAAATTTCGCGCAGAGCAACGGGGCCCTCCTCACCATTCTGAGCCAGATCCAGCATAATGCGAAGGGCGTAACGCCCTTTTGTTGATATCCTCATCATATGACGTGCTGTTATTATAAAATAACAACACGTCCCAGGTCAAGAGAAAAGATACTTTTCTTGTAGGAAAAAGGTGGAATCAGGATAATGTCTCCTTGATGCGCTTGGCAATTTCGTTGAATTCAGGATTTGTCTTGAGTTTCTCTTCCACTGTGCACATTGCGTGAAGTACAGTGGAATGATCCCGACTGAACGCCGCTCCTATGTCCTGGAGAGAGCATGAAGTAAGCTGACGAGCCAGATACATCGCAAGTTGGCGAGGATGTGCGATACTTGCAATGCGGCGACGGCTGTCGAGGTCTTCCAGCCGAAGCCCGAACTCATTTGCCACAGCCTGCTTGATATCAGCAATGGTGGCTCCGGCGCTGGTCTTCTGCGCCATGAGGTCAGACAGAGTGGCGCGCAGAGATGCGATGGAGGGGCAACAGTTGCTGATTGTGGCTATTGTGCTGGTGCGAACCAGGGCTCCTTCAAGCGTCCGCACGGATTGAGTGATGTTGCGAGCAAGGAACTCTATCACTTCGTCCGTGAGCAGATTGTGTTTCCAGCTTTGCATCTTCTGGCGAAGAATTGCCATGCGCATCTCGTAACAGGGGGCCGTGAGCTCCACCGTCATGCCTTGGGAAAAGCGGGTCTTGAGTCGGTCATCCATCTTGGTGATGTGCGCCGCCGGGCAATCTGCTGAGAGCACAATTTGCTTGCCACTTTCGAAGAGGGCGTTGAAGGTGTGGAAGAACTCTTCCTGTGTGCGGTCGGCACGCGCCATGAACTGCACATCATCGATGAGCAAAACATCCACCCTGCGGAATTTCTTTCGGAACAATTCCAGTGCGTCGCCGCGCTTGCGAATAGCTTCGATATATGCATTGGTGAATTGTTCGCTGGTTACATACAGCACGCGAATATTCTCCCTGTTTGCGCGGAGCGCATTACCTATGGCATGCATCAGGTGCGTTTTACCCATACCTGAGTTGCCATAGATGAAGAGGGGGTTAAAGATGCGTTCCTGCTGGTTGACCAATGCCTGGGCCGCTGCATAGGCAATCTGGTTATTTGCCCCGACCACATAGTTGTCGAACGTATATTCCTTATTCAGGTGGGTCTGAATTTTACCAGCCGCGGTGCTGCGCGCTTGCCTGGTCTGAGTTCGGGGCTTCAGGGCTTCCTTGACCTCGGCCATGGGAACAGGTCTGGCCTCCACGATTTTTTCCTCGGGCTTGCTGCCCGCTTCTATGAATTCCAGCTCGCGTGCACCATTGAGTACACGAGATGCTGAATGGGCGATGCTTTCGCTGTAGTTCACCTCCAGCCAGATGAATGGCATGTCTGCCGGATACTCAATGATGAGTTTCTTGCCGGTGTCTTCAATCAGGCTCAGTCTGGAAACAAAATCGCCAGCATATCCCCCCGCCTGACCCTGGGTGCACATATCCTTCACGATATGTGCCCAGATGGTCTCATTCTCCTTTCGCTTTTTCTCCATCGTTTCTGTTTCCGTCTCGTTTCGTAGTTTTCAGTTTTGCCCCCCCTCGGAGGGTGGCGGGGTGCAATATGCCACGAGCCGGGGTTCAGAAAAAGTTTTTTTTCCGCATGCGGTCATGCGTTCTGCGTGGAAAGCGGTGTTCCATGCGCGTTCCACACGAAAAATTATTTTTTGTCTGTACACTCTCACAAACTTAACTTTTCCTGATATTTTTGCGTTGCTGCATTTAATCTTTTGCAGGAATTGTAGAACGTTGGTGTCTAAAATGTATAAGCGGCAGAACTACAACAACATACATGCATTGAAATATTTAATTATGATACATGAAATAAAGGCTGGAAGAAGTATCTTTAACAGCTTGAAACAAGGTAATTAGCTGCAAAAGTGCTGCCAACCGGAGGTGATTTCAGAAGCATGATTGGCGGTAAAATGGCCGATGCATCGCAAGTCATTAGCAAATGCAGTGGTTGCGAGAGTTTGCGCGTGACCGGGAGAGAGCGAGAGGAGAAGCTCGTAGTCTTCACCGTGTGAAACAGCATCTGCGGGCGAAAATCCGGGACGGCACGGGAGCGCCTGCCAATCGATTTCAAAACCGCAACCCGAGGCCGCCGCGAGGCGTGGTAAATCGCTGCCAAGACCATCGGAGAGGTCCATCATGGCGGAGGGGCGGATACCGGCCTTCAGGAGCCCTCTGGCGAGTTCTACGCGTGGTTCGAAGTCCAGATGCCATTCTGAGGGGAAGGAGCCGCCCAGCACGCCTGAGACGAAGAGCAGGTCTCCTGGTGCGCCACCGGAGCGTAGAACGGCCTGGTTTCGCTCTACACGGCCCGTGAGGCACACATTGATGACCAGTCCATCGACCGGAAGCCCCGACGTTTCGCCCCCGGCCAGGGAAATACCGAACCGGGAGGCGAGTTCATTCAGCCCTCGGTAGATACCTTCCAGCAGCTCGACCGGGCGCGAATGGTGGCACAGCACAGTGATAAGCGCGTGCTCCGGTATGCCGCCCATGGCGGCGATGTCGGAAACTGCGCGTGCCAGGGCCTTGCGCCCTATGCGTTCAGGTGCGGTATCCGGTGTGAAGTGGAGATTCTCAACGACTACATCAGTTTTGAGTAGTGTGTCCCATTCATTGTTTCGAGCCACGACTGCGCAATCATCTCCCGGCCCGATAATCAGCGTATCATTTACCGGGATGTGAGAAAGTAAGCGGTCGACAATGGCATTTTCACCTAGGTCAGAAAGAGAAGTCATGAGTTCACAGGGTGAGAATGTAAATGGAACTGATGGCGTTGAACAATATGTGGAGCAGAATCGGGAGCCATAGAGAGCGGGCTTTTTCGTACATCAAGCACTGCACAACGCCAAAGATGAAGAGCTGGAGGAACTGCGCCAGGGAGGCATGTACTGCGCTGAATAGAAGGGCTGATGCGATAGCGGCAACGGCAGGGCTGCTATACTGTTTGAGAATATTATACACAAATCCCCGGAAGCAGCATTCCTCTGTGACCGGCGCTACAATGACAGCCATGACCAGCATGGCTACCTTGACCCCGGGAGAGCCAGACATCAGGGTTTCCACCACGTCCTGATTCTCCGGGCAGCCCGTTTCCTTGACCAGATATTGAGTGAAGCCCGCAGAATCAAGAATCAGCGCGGGGATGAACATCAGAAACAGACCGGCCACTATCCAGGACAGGCAGTCCAGGACTCGCATGCGCGGCAATCCCCGACCGGGCAGGGTAAAATAAATAATCAGGAATGGAAGGTACAGCGCTATCTGAATAAAGCCGTTGATGATGATGCTGAACACATCCGGCGGCTCCGTTTCAGGGGCACGCAAGCACGCAATGGATGCCATGGCGAAGGTAATAATGAAGAAGGCGGTATAGAACTGCGAGAAAAAGCCGGGGAAATTGCTGCCCGGAAAAAGCGGTACCGGCGGAATAGTTCCGCTGCGGCGCCTGCGCAGCGCGCCGGTCAGTGCCAGAGCCAGGCAGAACACCGTGCTGCCCGTAATCAGAAGAATCGTGATATCAGTATAAGTCGGCATGGTAAATTAACAATGAGTGTACGCTACGGCCCCACAATAGCCCGTTTCCGGGGAAAACAACTCCACGACCGGAGCAGGCTCGAAGAGACAGGAAATGCGCCCGTGCCGGTAGATGAAGGGATAATTCCTTGCATTCCACATGGTGTCCCCAGCGTGTTTCACCAGGGCCTCAGCAGCACACCAGCAGGCAAAGAATTCGTCCTGCGGACAATCGCGGGATTTGAATGCCGCCAGTTGCTCGTCGCACATGAAGCGCCCGGCAAGTGCTTCGAATCGGCGCGGGCGTATCTGCTCTATATCAACCCCGATGGGCTTATCGTGAAAGGCGAGGCACAGGCAATCTCCCGAATGGCTGATGTTGAAGTGCTGGATATCACACTCTGGCTTGCCGTGCGGCCCGTAGGAAAAAGATGCATCTGCCGGTGCGATTCCTCGTCTGCGGGCAATTTCGTGGCGCAAGAGAGCGCGCACAAGCGCGTAGCTGCCGCCACGCCTCCGGGCTTCCAGAAGTTCAGCTGCAGATAACACAGAAGTATCCACCACCGTGTCATTCAGGGAAGAAATGCTGTATATCAGGTAATCCATCAGATATTGACTATGCGGACAGAGTTGATTTCTGTATCATATATGCCGATAGTCGGCTTACCCTGGCGGCCGTATACTTCTCCGGGGTTGGCAACCAGGGTGCTGCCATGCATGCGGACCTCGGGAATATGCGTGTGCCCGAAGAATACCGCATCATATCTGCCGCTTTCTGCTGCTTTGGCGGCGGTCCAGGGCAGGTGGCAGAAGTAGATGCGGCGACCATCCAGCGTTATATCGGCATATTCACCGTGGAGGCTCACCCGGTGCCACTGCCGTGCTGCGCGCTGAAATGCGGTTATCTCGTATTCATTGTTGCCGAAAACCAGGTCGATATGGTGACCCCATTCTTCCCGGAGTGTACGGAAGGTGGAAAAGCCGGCCATATCGCCCATGAAGAGCAAGTGGGTGCAATGCTCTTCGCGGGCGGTGTGAAGAGCCAGCAGCAGGTGCTGAGTATGGTCATGAATATCTGAGAGAAGAGCTATACGCATGGAAAATCAGTATGTCTTTCTGATGATGAAAACGGGTGAGAGACGCACCGGCGCCTGCAACGGGCTGCCCCACTGGGACGTAGTCATGCCTTCCTTTCCCAGGTACCAGATAATCTGGTGCTCGGAAATATTTTCGAAGAGAGTGGCTTCACCGCCTTCATTGATATAACCGCAGAACTGAGGGGTAACTCGCAGGAGTGCTTCCAGATTATGTTTCAATTCTGCAACGAAATCTACTTTCTTATGTTTGCTGAACCAGCGGATGAATTGGCGTTCAGCCTCTGCGTGAGCCCTGGTGCGGCGCAGCCAGCAGTTGCCATCCAGGCGGATGCCGCATTCCTGGCGTAACTGTTCGAAACTTTCCAACGTGCGGCGCATGTCGGGGGCAAAACGAAGCCCTCTCAGTACGGGATATTTTCCGGAATTGTTAATTTGAATCAGGTGGTGGAATATGTAAGCTTTTGCCAGGGCCGGCACATCCGGATGCTGGTGCTGGAGCAGCCGGGTCATGGTTTCAGGCAGGTTGACCACGGTGCTGAAAGCGCTTTGTTTGTTGAACTCCAGCTCGCGGTGCAGTGGTCGGGGATCTAATGTGCGGCTTACTACCGAGTTCGGGTTCTGCCATTCGATGTACTTGTTCTCAGCAAGCTCGCGTTCCGGGTCAAGTGCAGACCTGTTGAAACAGGCTCTGCCATGCCGTAACTGCGGCAGTTCTTCTGAATACGCATGCAGGTTTTCTGCGGTGTTCGTCAGTTCATACAGCCGGGTACTAAGTGCAGAATTAGTTACCAGTTCATTAATTAAATGCAGTTGTTCTGCTGTGGCCGGGAAGTCGGCAGAGAATGAAGGTTTGCCCTCGACCAGACTGCCCTGCGCTGCAAGAAGCACCCCGGGGGGAAGGTCTTGTCCGTGTTCTTGCATCATGCCGCGGAGGTTTGTCTCGTCCGGCAATATGTTGCAAATTCCCATGAGTGAGATTGCGGGCAGATAATGTTCCGGACTGAAGGAGTGGAGAAGATGTCTGTATTGCCCGTAATCCCGTGCAGCAGGCAGCATTCGGAGCAGATGCCGATATGCAGAAATCTCGTCAAGTATGTTCTGGTTTTTCTGTATTTCCTCTCGTGCAGGTGCTATGCTTGATTCCGGCAGATTGAGAGCCTCTGCAGCGTCTTCATAGATGAGAATTCTCTGCTGGAGTGTTTTCATCCTGTTGTTCAGCAGAGATATATCTTCTTCCGGATTGCCTTGCACCCCCTGCCAATCCGGAAGCGGAGACATGAGCTCTTCCACCAGGGAAAGCCTTTGCTGATTCAGGGCCCTTTGTTCTTTGCTGCAGAGCGCAGCCCATCGTATTTGCAGGGCCTCTGCATCCCCGCCCAATGCTTTGAGAAGCCGCTCTATGTGAGACCGCCGCCGCACGCCTTGGCCGACAACGCTTTGTTTTCCGCTTTCAATGGAACGGAGGATGGCGTCCAATTCCTGCGCCTGTCGTTCCGAGCTGCGGATGAGCATCCTCAGTTTGTCTGCTTGTTCTCCGACCCGGCGATTCAGTGTGCGGTTCAAGCCCGTATCGTGCACTTGCAGCAGCTTGTGTGCTTTGGCGCGTTGGAAGTGGTTACACGCCTCGCTCATGATATCGGCTGCGGTAGCGGCTCGTTGCCACAGAAGGTAAGCAGCCACTCCGGTGGTGAGAATTACGGTAAGCCCCGCTGCTATTCCGAGTGATAGTTTGCCGAGTGGACGGCGGCGGCGCTGTCGTTCGCGTGCAATGGCAGCGCGCAGTTGATAGAGCGTCCTGGTGTCGCTCGAAGATAGCATCCGGGCCAGAGCCTTCTCAAGATAACAAGTCCGGTGCTTCAGCTTTTTCAATACGCCAATACTCATGTTGCTGAGTTTCTGTGGCGCTGTCAGAAACTCCCGGAGGATGGATTGCAGCTCCTTGTATTCGGCTTCTTCGAAAGAAAAAGGCTTGCCTGTCAGGTAACGTGCGAGTTCTTCTCTGGCTTTGGTATGTTTTGGATTCACCTGAATCGTCTGCTCCAGCAGAGATGCGGCTTCAAAGCGCTGCCCGGAGCGTGCCAGACGTCGCAATTTCTGTAATACAGGGTCTGTTTTCCTCCTTGCCATATATCAGTGGTCTCCCTCCTGCAGGTCGAATTGCCAGAGCAGCTCGACGTGGTTGCCGAAAGAAATACTCCGGAGAATGAGGATTGGTTGATTGTTCCGTTTCTTTTCCCATGTCTCCTGTTCCTGGGTATAGGCTGCGTATAACGAGCGTGTGATTACCTCGCATATGCGCTGGCGGATGAGGTCTCGCGTCGTTCTGTTCCCGAGCAGCTTCGTGATTTTGTTGCGAACCTGTATAGCCTTGATTTTGCTGGCTGCGGCTTCCTCCGGCGTGATGTGGAGAATGGAATCCTGTGCGAAAACCCTCATGAGCACCTTGTTGAATCTCCTGTGGGAAAATAATCTGAAATATTCCTTGTGAAGTTGGCGCCTTTCGCTGCGGCTCAGTTCATCATTCGCCAGAGCGCAACATATGTAGTACAGATTACCCAGAGTCAGTGACTCATCCTTTGTGTCGGATTCTCCGCAGCATGGTGTGTTCATGACGCGTTCGATGGTTCGCTCCAGCCTACCTGGCAAATCCGGTTTGCGTCGGAGTTCACAGCGTATGGTGGTAGTCTCTTGTGTTTCCTTTGTGACTTTGGCTTCCTTCCATTCAAGGTTTTCCGATTGCCTGCCAATGAATTGAAGGCCATTGTGACCAGTTAGAACGGGTAATTTAATCGAAAATCGCAATTTGTTCATTTCTCCACTGTCCAGCTGCCAGGGAAAATTCTTTTTGAGCCGGAGCTTGATGCGGGGAGCCTTGTGCCCAGAGGAAGCACCCACGATTTCGAGGTCGGAGGGCTGGATTGTCAGGTCTGCCCTGGCTGCAGGTGGAAGGGGGTGTGACTTCCCGGTGGGCACAGGAATGCCGAAGGCGGATGCAAGTACCACGTTTGTGTGAAAATCTTCCTGCGTGGGTACCGGAAAACAGACAACCGCTTCGGTCCCCTCACTCCGTATTTGGTGCAGGCGTCCGGCGCGCACCTGAAACCGCGTCTCCGGTACCGGGGCGGGCTGCCCATTTTTATGCTCGGGCCTCAGCATGAATTCTCCTGCATTTTCGGTCTGAGAGATGTAGAGATGATACCCCTCAGGGCTGAGCTCTATTCTCTTTGGAGCCTGGAGTTCCCCCCCTTTGGAGAAGGAGGCAACGGCATAACTGCCGGTATGGATGGAAAGCGGCAACTCGGGGATGATGTTTTCTAATTCGAGCGGCAGGGTATTCCCAAGTACTGCTGCAGTCGGAATGAGTGAGACTCTGCCCGGAACCGGCGTTGCCTCTTCAACCTCATCTGCCTCAGCAGAACTCGTATCTGCCGTGGCCAGAATTGTTGCAGGCGCGTTCTCCCCAGCCTTGTCTATCATGTATGGCTTTAAACGCTCGCTCTGCATCAGCTCCATAATCTGAGGCTCTCTCTGCTTCAATTGAATCCAGTCAGTAATCTGCTGCCCGTCAAATTGCTTTTTCCATTCTTCCGGCGTAGTGCCGTGAGTTGCTTCATAAAGGTAAAGACGCACCAGGTCAGAATCGCGCAAGCCTAGCAACCTGGCACACTCACACAACCTGCCGGCAGCTGCCGCATGACGGGCACCTTGCCGGCGGGCGTTCAGAATCAGTGCCGATGATTCCAGCAGCAGCGCATCCTCCGGGGTTGATTCCGAAAGCGCAGCCAGGGTCTTGAGTAACTGTTCCGCCGCAATATGGTCATATTCCGAATGTAATAGTGATGCGAGCTTTTGTACATTGTCTGTGCTGTCCTGGATATCATCACCATTCTGTGCCTGCGGGGGTGGTTGTTTCAGCGAATCCCGCACTCCACCCGGGCAATACCATGCAATCAGGAGGCAACATGCTGCAGCTCCAAGTGTGACGATTGCGCCTGGAAGCATCCGGGGCCTCGCAGGTCTCACATCGTACAATAACCAGTCCGGTTCTTCCGTATAGTGATAGTGAGAAACCGTTCGCGACAGCGTGCGCATGATGCTCACTTGCGGAGAGTTGTCAGGCTGCGGCCGCACCGGCATGCTGCCTGGAGGCGGAACAAGCACCAGCGGGATTTCCATTCCCTTAGAGATTTCAAGCACGGGGTGCCCAGTGCGAACGGCTCTTTGTATCAACGGTGAGCCTGGGGTAGTAACCATCCTGAGTGTTTCAGAAAAACTATCGGCATCATCTGCTACGGTGGTATAGCTTACTCCCCAGCCTCGGGTATGCGTGAGCCAGTCGCTCTCGTGGAATAGTAACAGAATTTCGGTCGAGGTGGTGCCCGGTGCTATGGTAATGAGGCAGTCGCGTTCAAACGGACTGGTGAACAATGCCCTGGCGTTGGATTTGTGGCCGGTGAGCCGCTTCCATGTAGGCTGAGCGGAGGCATCCGGCAGGCATTCGGGAGCCGGTTCCGGTTCATGCGTGATGAACCGGGGCTCCCCCTGCCACTTGTTGAGCCAGAAACCGCTTTTAAGCAGAGCCAGCGATATACCCGCCGGTGTGGGGCGCAGGTCGCTTTGCAGAAGTTCCTGAACTTCCTGCGGGCTGAGAAGCAGATGATGAGCCAGATAGCAGCCGCGGCCGCTATAATCGGCTCCAGCCTGTTGCATGCAGCTGAGCACGTGCCAGGTGGTTCCGGCGTGGTCGATAAGGTGATAACTGAATTGAGGCCCGGCAAAGACGCTCCCGCCGCTGGGTTCCCGGAATACACTCAGTGTGCAGAGCCTTCGGCAGAGTGACTTCGGCAGCTTTTCAGAACGGGCAACAGTACCGTACCCCGCAGCATTTGAATCCAGCAGGTGAGGCGCGCTCGTGTAGATGAGCTGGTACGACATACTCAGTGTTGTGAACAGGGAAGGAGAGAAGGTGCAATATTATGCATCGCCCAGAGCAGGGGTTCTGTCACGCGAACCGGGTGCACTTGCCCGGAGGCTGGGCCGATCAGGGTTGAACCACTGGTTTCGTCCTGGAATTCTACGGGGGATTCGCCAAGCGCACTTGCTGCAAAATATCGTACGTTGGCAGAAATTGCTTCAGCGTTGGTGCAGATGTGGGGGGCTATATTGAAGATGAATTGGCGCAGGCGTGTGGAGTTCACATTCACGTGCTCGACCATGAACATTCCATTGCGGCAGGCAGGTAGCAGAGGCTCCGGCCCCAGGAGATGAAGCCATGTGTCACTCTTGCCGATGATGACAGCCAGGGGAATATCTAGCTTTTCTGATGGGGGCAGATTGAGTCTTGTGCGAAGTCTCATCTCAGATTCAGCCAGTAGCATAGCCTGGCGCCCGGGGCGGTACATAGAGTTGCGGAGCTGCGGGTCGTTGCTGTCCTGCAGTAGCTGGCGGAACCCCGGGTTGGCCGTGGGGTCGAAAAGGAAAAGAATAGCTGAAGCGACGCTCAGATGGTGGCTCCCGGGGGTGAGCACGTTGTCACGCCCGGGCTGGAAATCTTCACCCGCATTATCGTAGAGTACCAGTGAATGTGTCTCAGCTCCCTTGTTCAGGTTGTAGATAAACGGGCGCGGCATGTTGGCAAATACCCCTTGTCTCCACACTTTGTGGTACAATCTGCCCTGCATATGGGTTTTGGCAATGTAGGCTTCTTGCGGGGTCTGCGCGGTGAACAGGCGCATGCGCATCTCATTGAGGGGTTCATTCATTTCCGGGTCGGAATCTCTGAATGGCATGCCGAAATCCCGCGGGAACATCGTTTCCAGCTCATGCACCATGGCTGTGAGGAAGTAGCTTTTTCCTGCTGCCGGAACTCCCACCAGTGAGATGATGTGCTGCTGAGTCTGCGCAAAGAAGGGGGGGAGTTTGCTGTGGCAGTGCGGGCATGCGTACTCACTGCAGGGCACTCCCTTGGAATCAATAGGGAGCCCCTGGGGCGTGGCGTATTCCGGGATAAACCGCTGCATGGCATCCTGACCCAGGATGGAATCGCCGGTCAGGTCCGGATGCGCGGCGATGCTCAGCATCTCGCCCTGGCTGAAGAATTCCCAGCAGCATGGGCACCTCAGGGCTTCCTGCGAGGCGGCAGGTGCCGGTTCGGGAATGGTGTTCCCGGCCTGCTTGCTTTCGGAAAAAATTGCCACTTGTATGATATCCCTCAGGTAGAAGGCACAATGTTCCAGCCCCTGGAAAGCTGCCAGCACATCGTCCGGTAGTTCGGGGGCCACCAGGGGCAGATCCGAAAGGGCATAAGGGCCGTACCATTCCTCCTGCGCCGGATTGAAGAGATACCAGATCTCCGGCTCATATTGGCTGAAATCCGGCCGAGCCGCATCATTCCCGTACCAGCAGATAAAACAGCCTTGCTCCAGAACAAAGAGGTACATGGTTTCAGGGCGGATCACCACATCTGATTTGAGCTGCACCCCGTTCAGCGAGTATCGTGATACTTTTCCATGAGGAAAGAAACGGCAGACGGAATCGCGCTGTGCAAATGAACCGCCGTTTTCAGCGCTCATTCTGACGCGGAACGTGTTTTTTTCGCCGGAGCCGATTGTCATGAATGCTCCGTCCGAAGCACGTAGTTTTGCGCTCAGACAATCGTAGATATAAAGTTGTTTATTCATCAGGGTTTCTCTCCTGCACTCATTATAACGGGAGCTTTCTTCAGAGTCAAGAAAAGAGCTGTTTGCTGCAGACGCGGGCAAATAACCTTGTCATGATGGGTTGATGCACCTGCCTCTTTGTGTTAGTATACCGGCATGCAAACAGCACACACCAAGGAAGAATTGCGCTCCCTTCTGGCTCCGCTTCGAGGAGAACGCATCGTTCTGGTCCCTACAATGGGGGCCCTGCATGCAGGGCATGCTTCGTTATTGACTCAGGCCCGGGTGCTCGCCGGAGAATCGGGCACGGTAGTGGCCAGTGTGTTTCTGAATCCTGTGCAGTTTGATAATGCCGGGGATCTGGCCTCGTATCCCAGAACGCCCATGCAGGATTTGGAAACCTGTGATAAGTGCGGCGTTGATATCGTCTTCATGCCATCGCCGGATACGATGTATTGCTCGGACCGCTCTATCACACTGGAGGAGACGCACCTTTCCACCGTGTTGTGTGGCGCCAGTCGTCCTGGTCATTTCGCCGGGGTGTGTTTGGTGGTCAATAAGCTGTTCAATCTGGTGCAGCCTACAGATGCTGTTTTCGGCAAGAAAGATTACCAGCAGCTTGCTATCTTGCGCCGTATGGTGAGGGATCTGGATATTCCTATTACCCTGCATGGTGCGGAAATTGTGCGAGAGGATGACGGCCTGGCTCTTTCCAGCCGCAATGTGCGGCTTACGCCCGAGCACCGCCAGGCTGCCCCTGCTATCCGCCGCTTGCTGCTTGCCGCATCCAAGGAATATGAGCAAGGCTGCTCTACCCAGGATATCTGCGCCAGAATCAAGGCTGAGCTCGAAGCTATCCCCGGAGTGCGCTGCGATTATGTGGAACTGGTGGATGCTGCCACACTGCATGAAGTGACTACCCCTCACCGACTTGCTCTGCTGGCGGTGGCTGCGTGGTTCGGGGAGGTGCGCCTTATTGACAATATAGAACTTTCCCGCTCATGATTCACGCTACTAATCTGCACCGTTCGTATAGCATAGCTAAGAAGCAGATTGAGGTTCTGCACGGGCTGGAACTGCACATCCGCCGCGGCGAAAAGGTGTTTTTATGCGGCCCCAGTGGTGCTGGTAAGACCACTCTCATGTATACCCTGGCTGGTCTGGAGCCGCCCCAGCAGGGCAGGGTTGTGGTGGATGGTGAGGATATCTATGCGCTTTCCCTTCGGAAACGCGCCCTGTTCCGCAATAAAATGATGGGTTTCATTTTCCAGAACTATATGCTCATGCCTGAGCTCACGGCTCTTGAAAATGCCTCTCTGGCCACTGCTGTGGCTGGCACTGAAGCAACGGAGCGTGTGAAGTTTCTGCTGGAGCGCGTGGGCCTTGCAGACCGTCTGGACCACCTGCCCAATGAACTCTCCGGCGGCGAGCAGCAGCGTGTAGCCATTGCTCGTGCGCTGGCTCATGACCCTGCCATTATTTTTGCTGATGAACCGACGGGTAACCTTGATTCTCGGAATGGCGGCCAGATCCTGGATTTGCTTTTCAGTCTGGCTGAGGAAGGTGGGAAAACGCTCGTAACGGTGACGCACGATGCCTCCATTGCTGCGCGTGGCGACCGCACATTGATCATCCGCGATGGTGTGGTCGCAAGCAGCTGAACCTTTCCATTGAATAAAAAAAGGCCTCAGATAATTCTGAGGCCTTTCGATTTTTCCGGAAGAAAATTATCTGGCGATGATATCACGCCAGCCGAGCATCGTGCCACCAAACCCGGCATGCATGACCTTGCCCCCGGGTGTCACAAAGGTTACATGGGGAATACCGCGCGGCGGGGTGAAGCCGGGCAGACCAAGCTGAGAGACTGCGCGGAAATCAGCCATCACTGCCGGGAACTTGACCCCGTACTTTTTGATATAGGCCTCACCGACCTGAGGTGTGCGGTCGAAGCAGAGGAGAATGATTTCACCACCGGCAGCTCGCAGGGCCTCGTATTCGTTTACAATTTTGGGCATGAGCGCGCGGCAGGGCGGGCACCAGGACGCAGAGCACAGATACACATAGAACTTGGCATCGGCAGCGGGGCGTGCTTCCGAAATGTATTGCAGGGTATCCAGTCTGGCCGGAACGGCTGCGGTTGTCGCAGCTGCGGCGGGAGTTGCAGCTTCCTGGGCAGCGGCACTGCCGCACAGGGTAGCGGCAGCCAGCGCGAGTGTCAGAAATGCGGTTTTCATATGTCTAGTGAGATGAAGTATTTTGTTATTCCGTTGAATCAGGCACGAATAATGTAGCCATCCTTGCGCGGTTTTGGCTCAACTATACCGCCTTCAGCGGCGTAGCCGAGAATACAGACGGCAAGACCGGCCATCTGACTGCCGAGCCCCCAGGAGGCTTTGATTTCAGCACCTTCGGGGAGTTCAAACATCTGGCGGCCGCGGTTAATCCAGCAGGAACCGAGCCCTACCGCGTGAGCCGCGTTGAGCAGGTTGGCCATCACCATACAGGCATCCTCGTGGCCGGTGCTGTTGCTTGTGTCCTCGAACACAACCACGGCTGTGGGGGCTCCATAGAACGGGTCCCGCGTTGTGTTCATAATCTGAGCGTTGAGCCTGGAAAGCCGGGCAACAAGGGCAGAATCCTGAACCACGACCATGACCGGGCTCTGCTGTCCGTGTCCGGTGGGGGCATAGGTGGCGGCTTCGAGCACAGCATTCAGTTCATCCTCCGAAATCTGTTCTGCCTTGTATTTGCGGCAGCTGCGGCGTTCCTTCAAATCGATGAGTGTTTCTTTCATGTCTTTTGTTCTTCCTGTTCAGAATTTTCTCAGCCTCTTTTGTATGCGTGTTGCTGTCTTGCCTGGTTTTTGTCGTCGCGTCATTCTAGCATTCCGGCTGCGGGGAGTCAATGCAATCTGACGGAAAAAACAACAGCCCGGAAAATTCTCCGGGCCGTTGAATAAATCATGCAGAATAAAGGCTTCAGCTGTAGGCAGATTCCACGCGGGCGGCCACATCCTTGTAGCCATAGTCCACCTCGTAGATGGCCTTGAGCGTTTCGATGCTCTTTTCCTTGTTGCCGGCCTCTTCGTAGAGCACGCCAATCATGTAGAGCACTTCCTTCTTGGTATCGTCCATGGTGAGCAGCTCCTTGTCGGCATCCAGCAGCTGGCGGATTGCCATATCCACCATCTTCTTGGCGTGGTAGCACTTGCCGAGCATGAGCATGGACTTGATGCGGATGTTCGGGTTGGTGCGGGCGCGCTGCAGGGCAGGAATGGCCTCGGTGTATTCGCCGGCATCGAACAGAGCCTGACCAAGCTTGAACTGCAGCTGGGCATCCGTCGGGTTGGCTTCCACGCGGGCGCGGGCATCGGCCACCACGGCGGCGGCAATCTCGGCCTTGCGCTGGGCGAGGGTGGCGGCAGCTTCCTCGTTGGTCGGGTCAGCGGCCAGCACCTGTTCGTAGTAAGCGATTTCAGCCTGCATGGCCTTCTCGTGCATGGCCATGGCCTTGTCGTTCAGGGCCACGTCGGCAGAGCCGCCGAGCTGGTAGGCATAGGCATAGAAGGAGTAGGCGTTGGCGTAGTCTTCCATCTGCTCGTAAACGGAGGCGATATCCTTCACCACGGGCAGGTTGGCGGAATCGGCGGCATACTGCTCGGAAAGCTGGGCCAGGCGGGCTTCGAGTTCGGCGCGGGTCAGGCCCATCTTGTCGCCGCTCTCCAGGTCAGCTGTGGCGTTAGCGTTCTTCATCTTGGTGCGGAAGTCACCCTTGCCTTCCCAGTTGCCCTGCTTCATGGTAGCACGGGCGGAGCAGTCCTTCTCACCACGCATGGCCACGGGGTCGGTCGGGTCAGCCTTCAGCACGCGGCGGTAAGTCTCGGCAGCTTCGGCAAACTGTTCGTTCTTGATGTAGTGGTTGGCCAGCAGGTGCAGGTGCTTCTTGTCGTTCGGCATGCCCTGGCAGATGGTCTCCAGTGCGAAAGCTGCAATTTCGGGCAGGCCCAGGTCATTGGCGGCGGCAAAGAGGGCTTCATTGGCAGAGACTGAATAGGGGTCACGCTCCAGCTCATCTTCAATGTTCACCAGCACAGATTCCGGATCCTTGCGGGAGGTAGTGACGCGCAATCCACCGAAAAGGGAAGCCTTGCGGCCAGCCTCGGGCGTGCTCTTCACCTCGCAGGCGCGAAGCAGTTTGCGGCCTTCCAGGAAACCGGGAGTGCGCTTAACCAGGGTCTTGAGAATGGTTACGGCGTACTTGTAATTCTTCGTCTGCACAGCCTGCAGAGCCTTTTTCCACAGACCCTGCTGGTCAGCAGCGAGCTGACGTTCAGTAATGATGGTAATTGCCATAAGAGAAGATAGAGAAATAGAATGTTACCAGGGCGCACCCATGCGGGACATTGGCGGCCAATGCTTCCTCACTAGTTCTACCACAAAGGCCTTGTGATTTCAACCTTGTTTTTTCAAAAAAGTGTGGCAAAATGCTTCCGGCATGAGAACAGACGCACTTTTGAGCCGATTCGGATATTGCAGCAGACGCGAAGTGGCGCAGTGGCTGAAGCGCGGCCGCGTGACGCGCGGGGGCGTGCCGGTAAAATCACCCAGTGAGAAAGTGGAACCGGAGGAGGTGCTTATCGATGGGGAGCAGGTGGAGTTTCCACATGGCTTGTATGTGGCGCTGAATAAACCACTTGGCTGCACATGCAGCCACAAGGAAGAAGGAGAATTGGTGTATGACCTCCTGCCGCCGCAGTGGTTGCGCCGGAACCCGGCGGTGAACACCGTGGGGCGCCTGGATAAGGATACAAGTGGGCTTTTGTTACTTACTGATGATGGCGCATTCGAACACGCCCAGACCAGCCCGAAACGCCACGTGCCGAAAGTGTATGCCTTTACTACAGCGGCACCAGTGCCACCGGAGGCTGTCAGCCTGTTTGCCAGTGGCGAGTTTGTGCTGCAGGGGGAGCGCACTCCATGCCTGCCCGCGCAGCTGGTGCTGACCGGTGAATGCTCAGGTCGCCTTACCCTGCACGAGGGGCGCTACCACCAGGTGCGCCGCATGCTCGCAGCCGTAGGGGCGCCGGTGGAGACGCTGGAGCGCATAGAAATAGGTCCGTTGAAGCTGGCAGAGCTCGGGCTGGAGCCCGGCGAGTGGGTGGAGATTGACCCCGCCATCTTTTCCTGATGATGAGCTACGATATGCCCATCGCCGTGTGCCCTGAGTTCCGCGTTCTCTACGAGGACGACGGGGTTCTGGTGGTGGATAAAGCGGCTCCCTTGCTCACGCACCCCACAGGTGAGAAGAATGAGCCCACACTATGGCACGGGCTTCATGAGTTGCTGGCATATGAAGTAGCCACCGGCGGGCAGGTCTCTCTCATCAACCGTCTGGATCGGGAAACCAGTGGTATCACCCTGGTGGCAAAGACGGCAGAGGCGGCCCGGGAACTGGGCAAGGCCATGCAGGCCCGCTTGCTGCACAAGGAATATTTTGCCGTGGTGCAGGGGAGCCCCTTGTGGAACTCGGCCTGCTGTGCCGAACCGATTCTGCGCATGGAAGAAGTAGCGGAAACCCGCATTCATGTGCGCCAATGCTGCCACCCTGCCGGGAAGTCCTGCCGCACCTGTTTCGAGGTAGTCAGCCGCCATGGCCACAGGGCGTTGCTGCGCTGTCGGCCCCACACCGGGCGCATGCATCAGATCCGCGTCCATGCTGCCTATATGGGGTACCCCCTCATCGGGGATAAGATATACGGTGGAGATGAATCCTGCTACCTCGATTTCATAGCCACCGGCTGGACCTCAGATTTAGCGCGGCGCCTCATACTGCCGCGCCACGCGCTGCACGCCTGCCGCCTTTCCTTCCCCTGGCTGGGGCGCACCATCACCGTCGAGAGCCCTCTTCCGCAGGATATGGCAGCTTTATTGCCGTCACACGTGTCCCAAAGTTTGAGTGCGGAGCTCGGTAAATTGGAATTTGTCGATTAGTTTGCGAGCGACAGAGAGCGGAATTTATAGCCCACGTAAGTGGGCGACATATCCATAGCGAGGGGCGTAAG
>CALFTQ010000087.1 GCA_937916135.1 uncultured Verrucomicrobiales bacterium | reverse complement strand
AACTTACCGCCCCGCCAGTAGGCGGGGCTCAGAATTCCGCTCGCCTGCGGCTCGCCAAATTCCGATTTGTGTGGCTCCAATGAAGCGTTTCGTCAGCGGTCATACATCTTCGTGTAGTATTCATCGGCCATGCGGTCGGAATCAAAGAAGGGGCAGATATCGTGCAGGGCGTTGAAGACCACTTTATCCCATTGTTCGGGAGTTTCGTAGTAGAGCGGCAGTATCTTGTTTTCCAGCACGCTGTAGAAGTGAGTGCAGTCTGCGGCATCGCGTGCTTCAGGGGATAAGCCGGTATCAGCCTCCGGAATGAGGAAGCAATTTTCGCCATCGCGGGCGAACTCCCGAATCCAGCCATCGTTCGTGGAAACGGAGATGGAGCCGTTCATGGCGGCACTCATGCCGGAGGTGCCGGAGGCCTCGCGCGTGACCACCGGGTTGTTCAGCCAGATATCGGAGCCGTTTTTGAGCAGGCGGCTCAGACCCAGTTCATAGCCGGTGAGCACGGCGCATCGTGGATATTTTTCCCCAAGGCGGTTGAGACGGTTGAAAATTTCCACTGCGGTGAAATCCGTGGGATAGGGCTTGCCTGCCCAAATCATCTGCACTGGGCGGCGGGTGCGTTGCAGCATGCGTTCAAATAAATCCGGCGCTTCGGTGATGAGGGCCGGGCGCTTGTAGGCGGCAAAGCGCCGCGCCCAGACGATGGTGAGTGTATCCTGGTCGAAGAGGTGCCCGGTCTGCTCCCCCACCACGCGGAAGAGTTCCTTTTTCATGGCCCGCTTGCGCTGCCGGAATGCGTTTGCATCTCCCGCCGCATAGGCGGCTGCAAGTTCCGGGTCCTGCCAGTAAGCGCGGTTCTGGGCATTGGTGATGTGGGTGATGGGGCAGATATCGCTATATGCCTGCCACATCTGCCGGGAGACTTCGCCATGCAACGCGGAAACGCCATTGGCCATGTGTGAGAGCCGCAGGGCTGCCAGTGTGTAGTTGAACACTGGTTCATCCGGTGCCAGCCGGAGCATGGCCCGCACCTGCTCGGTGGAGAAGCCATCGAAGAAGGAGAAACTGCTCATGAGCGAGAAATCCATCTTCTCATTTCCTGCTTCTTCCGGGGTATGGGTGGTAAAGACGAAGCGCCGGCGGGTGGCCTCCACATTGCCTCCGTTGCGCGCCAGCACATGGAATGCCGCGCCGATGGCGTGGGCCTCGTTCATGTGGTAGATATCCGGCTCCACCCCCAGTTCATCGAAGAGCCGGGCACCGCCCCGCCCCAGTACGATGTATTGCGAGAGCCGCGTCATGGGGTTGGCATCGTACAGCCGCTGGGTGATGGAGCGCGAGATATCATCGTTTTCCGGCAAATCCGTGCTCAGGAAGAACATGGGCGCAGTGCCGAATGTCTCCGGCCTCAGGTAATAGGCTTTCACCCACACCATGGCCCCGCAGATGCGGATGAGAAATTTGAGCCCGTGGTCTTCCAGAAAGCTGTATTCCTTGCGCAGGTATTGAACGGCCATGGAGCCATCCTCGGCCCGGATCTGGTTATAGTACCCGCAGGACCACAGAATACCCACGCCCACCAGGTTCTGCCGCAGGGCATGGGCTGAGCGCATGTGGGAGCCGGCCAGGTACCCCAGCCCGCCGGAATATATCTTGAACACGTTGTCGATAGCGTATTCCATGCAGAAATAGGCCACAGAGCGGCTGTATTTCTCATCAATTTCAAAAGTCGGCGCGTAGGGCTCGGGCAGAAAGGATTGGCTCATGGTTCCGGGTGGTTTTCTCCCCTTATACCCCTAACTCCGCGGGTTGGGAAGAAGATAGATGCACCTGCAGACCGAAAAAAACTAGTGGATAGGCACCGGCGCCGGACTGTGCCGGCACTTTGTCCACCTGCAATGCATGGGAATTTGGCTCGGGAATGCCTGTAATTTCTAAAGATTGGCGGTATGACTCCCTAATATGGTTCGCATGTCCGGGCTATATATGATATGCTGCAAGGCGATATGAAGACTATCCGCAATATAACCCGCTTCACCTATGAATTTACTTCATTTCAGGGCTGGCGTGTGACCCTCTGCCGCAATCAGGTGCATTTTACCCGCTATTTTTCCGACAAACAGTATGGCGGGGAAGCGGCTGCGCTGGAGGCGGCTCTGGCTACGCGAAACCATGTGCTGGCTTGCCTGCGGCAATATCCGGGAGAACCGGAAAAAGCCTTTGAACTCTGCCGCGAGGAGCATCAGCAGACCTGCTACCCCCGGGGGCTGCGCCCTCGCAAGAATGCCGTGGCAGAGTAAAGCGGGAACACCTTGCCGCAGCGTGTACCCGAAAAACACCAACCCCGCTACCGGTGAAGGAAGCGGGGCAGGTGTTTAACTGAATCAGATGTTGTACATCTTCTCGTAGTATTCATCGGCCATACGGTCCGCATCGAAGGCGGGGCAGATGTCCTGCATGGCGGTGAAGACCATATCCGTCCACTTGTCCGGGGTATCGTAGTAGAGAGGAAGTACGCGGTTGTCGATAACATCGTAGAAACCGGCGCAGTCGGCCTTGTTCAGAGCTTCCTTGCTCAGACCGGCGGGGGCTTCGGGTATCAGGAAGCAATTCTCGCCATCGCGGGCAAACTCGCGCACCCAGCCATCCTGTGTGGAAATGGTGATGGAGCCGTTCATGGCGGCGGTCATGCCGGAGGTGCCGGAGGCTTCCATCGGAACGACCGGGTTGTTCAGCCAGATATCGGAGCCGTTCTTGAGCAGGCGGCTCAGCACCATTTCATAGCCGGTGAGCACGGCGCAGCGCGGGTATTTCTTGCTCAGGCTGATGAGCTTGTTGAAAATTTCCACCGCAGCGAAATCCGTGGGGTAGGGTTTGCCTGCCCAGATCATCTGCACCGGGCGGTTGGTGCGCTGCAGCATGCGCTCGAAGCGGGCGGCATCCTGGGTGATGAGGTCCGGGCGCTTGTAGTCCGCAAAGCGGCGGGCCCACACGATGGTGAGGGTATCCGGGTCGAAGAGGTGGCCGGTCTGCTCGCCTACCAGGCGGAAGAGGTTCTTCTTCAGTTCGCGCTTGCGGCGTTTGAATGCTGCCTTGTCCCCCTTGCTGAAAGCTTCGGCCAGCTCGGGGTCCTGCCAGTATTCGCGGTTCTGGGCATTGGTGATGTGGGTGATGGGGCAGATATCGCTGTAGCCCTGCCACATGCGGCGGGAGACTTCGCCGTGCAGCGCAGAAACGCCGTTGGCGCGGTGCGAGAGGCGCAGCGCGGCCAGGGAGAAGTTGAAGGTTTGCTCATTCGGCGCCAGTTTGAGAATGGAGCGCACCTGTTCCATGGAAAGGCCATCGAAGAATGAGAAGTTGTCCAGGAGGTTGATGCCCTTCTTTTCATTACCGGCTTCCACGGGGGTGTGGGTGGTGAAGACGAATCGCTTGCGCACTTCATCCGCATCGCCGCCGTTGCGGGTCAGCATGTGGAAGGCCGCGCCGATGGCGTGTGCCTCATTCAGGTGGTAGATTTCAGGCTCTACCCCCAATTCTTCGAAAAGACGGGCACCGCCCTGGCCGAGCACGATGTACTGGGCAATGCGGGTATCACCGTTGGAATCATACAGGCGCTGGGTGATGGTGCGGGAGAGGTGGTCATTCTCCGGCACATCTGTGGAGAGGAAGAACATGGGCGCCGTGCCGAAGGTTTCCGGCCGCAGGTAGTAGGCTTTCACCCACACGGGGGCTCCGTGAATGCGGATGAGGAACTTCAGCCCGTGATCCTCCAGGAAGCTGTAATCCTTGCGCAGGTACTGCGTGGCCATGGTGCCGTCATCTGCGCGAACCTGGTTGTAATAGCCATAGGTCCAGAGAATGCCCACGCCTACCAGGTTCTGGCGCAGCGCATAGGCCGAGCGCATGTGCGAACCGGCCAGGTATCCCAGACCGCCGGAATAGATTTTGAAGGCGTTGTCAATCGCGAACTCCATGCAGAAATAGGCCACAGCCTTCTTGTACTTGTCAGCGATCTCATAAGGATGGGCGTATGCAGCGGGAAGAAAAGATTTGCTCATATCAGTAGGGTTTTTCGGATGTTTTCCGGTACGTTTTCGTTCACTCCTGTACCGATGCCACATGTTATACACCGATTTGTTTTTTCAGGAA
Source organism: uncultured Verrucomicrobiales bacterium (assembly GCA_937916135.1). Classification (GTDB taxonomy): domain Bacteria; phylum Verrucomicrobiota; class Verrucomicrobiia; order Verrucomicrobiales; family Akkermansiaceae; genus Akkermansia. The sequence goes on along the minus strand of CALFTQ010000087.1, from coordinate 16,001 downwards.
AGAAAAAAGTGTTATGTGACGCGAAAATCCTACTGTGGAACGGGGGTTCACTTGCGTAGTTGCTTTGCCGGGATGTTGGGGGGGGCAATGAATGTGAACAGTCTGGCGGCCACCGACCCGCAGAACCCGATACATTCAAAATCAAAAGTCCAACATTCAATATTCCTTCCTCAGGCTTGTTCTGCGAACTTTGGCCCAGAACCGTGGTTGTCAACGTCTTCCACTAATTCGAAGAGATTTTTGCGGGAGACGGATTCCTGCTCGGCATAGGCAAGGAAGGATTCCAGCGCCATGGTGAGAAGTTCGGTCCGGCTGCAGCGGTGGTGGTTCAGGGCAGAGTGGAGGCGGTGGTGCTGGGGGCCTGAGCAGCGGAAGGTAATGGATTTCTGGTTCATAGTGGCGGTATTCTAGCGGCAATCAGCAGGAAATGCCAGCATTGTTGGCTGTCTGTCTTCTAATACTTTGCCGCAGGGAACGAAACATTCCCTGCGGCAGAGTGGTGGGGTTGGGGGGGGAAATCAGGTGTGTTTGAAGGTCATGGCATCCTTCTCACTCAGCTGAGGCGTGGCGCGGTACTTCTTCAGGTGGCAGATGGAGCGTTTCATATCCTCCACCAGCAGGGTGGCCATATCCATGGTGAAACCCTGGCGCACCATCACGCGCATCACCACAGTCTCCTGCACATTGGCCGGCAGGGAGAAAGCCGGCACCTGCCAGCCGCGCATCCGCAGGCGGTCTGAAAGCTCATACAGGTTGAACTCTGCGTTCTCCGGCTTCTTGAAGTGGAAACACACCGCCGGGATATCCTTCTTCGGGTCGCCGGAGGCAATGAATTCGAAATCGCCCAGTTTCGCAATTTCACCGGCCAGGTAGGCCGCCACCTTGTAGGCCGCCATGTGGATGGCCTTGTAGCCCTCCATACCCAGGCGCACAAAGTCATAGTACTGGGCGATAATCTGCCCGGCGGGGCGGGAGAAATTGATGGCGATGGTGGGCACGCTGCCGCCCAGGTAGTTTACCGCGAAGGTGAGATCCTTGGGCAGTTCGCTTTCATCGCGCCAGATAATCCAGCCGCAGCCCAGCGGGGCCAGACCGTACTTGTGGCCGCTGGAGCTGATGCTCTTCACGCGCTTCAGGCGGAAATCGAAAGGAATGTGTGGCGCGCAGAAGGGCGCCAGGAAACCGCCGCTCGCGCCATCCACATGCACATCCACATCCGGGCCGCCGGAGGCCGCCAGCTTGTCCAGCACGCGGCAGACCTCATCCGGGAACTCATACTGGCCGGTGTAGGTCACGCCGAAAGTGGGCACCACGCAGATGGTGTTTTCATCCACTCGCTTCAGTACTTCCTCCTCGTTCATGCAGTACTGGCCGGGATTCATGGGGATTTCGCGCATCTCCACATCCCAGTAGCGGCAGAACTTGTGCCAGCAGATCTGCACCGGGCCGCACACCAGGTTCGGCTTGTCGCAGGGCTTGCCGGCGGCCTTGCGGCGGGCTCGCCAGCGCCACAGGGCGGCCATGCCGCCCAGCATGCAGGCCTCGCTGCTGCCTATGGTGGAGCAGCCAATGGGCTTTGCATTCGCCGGGGCGTTCCAGAGGTTGGCAATCATGCGCACACAGCGCATTTCCAGCTCGGCGCTCTGGGGGTACTCGTCCTTGTCAATCATGTTCTTGGAGATGCTCAGGTCCATGAGCTTGTGCACCTGCTCATCATCCCAGGTCTGGCAGAAAGTGGCCAGATTCTGGCTGGCGTTGCCGTCCAGCAGCAACTCAGCCTTGATGAGTTCAAAGGCATCCACAGGGCGCATGGAGTGCGCGGGCATCTTATCGGTGGGCAGGGGCTGCGAAACATCCGCCGCCCCGTACAGACTTGTCGTAGGGTTATCACAATGCGTGTTCATGACATAGGAATGGACGCACTCACCCCGCACCTCCGCCCAAAAACAGGCGGGCAAGGGGCTTGCCAAACCGTTGTTGGGGCGGTATAATGAGCGCATGAAACGAACGCTGTTGCTGCTTCCTGTGCTGCTGCTTGCGGCTTGTCAGGATGAAAATGCCGATGAGCCGGCCACCCCGCAGGCTATGTATGAGAAAGCGCTGGTTCTTCTGCAGCCGAATGTGGAGAATGCGCAGTCCGATTTTGCCGGGGCCCTGGAGTGGCTGCGCAAGGCGGCCGAGGGCGGCTGGCTGCGTGCCCAGCTGGATCTGGGCGGAATCTATTATGCTGGCGGGCAGGGGGTGCAGGCGGATGCGCAGCAGGCGTTGCATTGGTTCACGAAGGCGGCAGCGCAAGGCAGCAAGGAGGCCGAGGTGTTCCTGGGGCTGCTGCATTATGACGGCCTGCTCGGGAAGAAAGATGTGGAAACGGCGCTGAAGCACTGGCGCGTGGCGGCAGAAGCCGGCATTGCCGAGGGCCAGTACCGCCTGGGGCGCATTCTGGCGCAGAATGAGCAGACCCGGCAGGAGGGCGTGGACTGGCTGGTCAAGGCCTCTGCCGCAGTGCCGCAGGCGGCCACGGCTCTGGGCAACCTGTATTATAAATATCTGGAAGATGCAACCACGGCTGCAGCCTGGTTTGAGAAGGGGGCGCTGGCCGGCGACCCGCTGGCGCAGCATATCTTTGCGGAGATGCTGCTGCTGGGTGAGCCGCTGGTGAAGGATGAGACCCGCGGCATGGCCATGTTGCGAATGGCCGCCGGGCAGGATTACAAACCCGCCATGGCTCGCCTTATCAATATCCTTCGCAATGGGAAAAAGGCGAAGGAGCATGAAAAGGAGGCCGAGGCATGGGATGCTCGCCTGCAGGAACTCATGAGCAAGGAAAAGAATTGATACCATGAAATGCTTTTTACTTCTGGCGGCCTTTATTATCTCCACCGCCTGGGCTGATACCCGCCTGCCGGAACTGGCGCGTCGCCAGATCGGGGTGACGGTGGAGTATGATTCAGCCTATGTGCGGCTGGCGTATCCCGGTGGGGATGTGCCGGCGGAGCGCGGGGTGTGTACGGATGTGGTGATTCGCGCGCTGCGCTTGCTCGATTTCGACCTGCAGAAAGAGGTGCACGAGGATATGAAGCGCAACTTTGCGGCCTACCCGAAGCACTGGGGACTCAAGCGGCCGGATAAGAATATTGACCACCGCCGGGTGCCCAATTTGCAGACCTTTTTCAAGCGCCGGGGCTGGGGGCTGCCTGTTACGGAAAATCCTGCCGATTACAAGCCCGGTGACCTCGTAACCTGCCTGGTAGGGGGTAGCCTGCCGCACATCATGATAGTGAGCGACCGCAAAAGCGAGGACGGCACGCCGCTGGTCATTCACAACATCGGCGCCGGAACTGAAGAAGAGGACAGTCTCTTTCTCTTTCCGCTGACCGGCCACTACCGCCCGCGCCTTTCCGGAGGCGGCAGGTAATCAATTCCCGGTGGAGCAGGGAACGGAGCGTAAAAGTTATCCTTCCGGCGGCGGCGGCATGGGTTTTGTATTGACTTGTGTCTGCAATATTGGTATAAAATCTGCACCGCGTTATGTTACAGGAATATTTTTCAGCCCTTATTCAGTTGATTGCCGGTTTCGGCTTTGCCGGCCTCATCATCGTTCTGAGTATTGCATTCGGCCGCCGATCGAAGATGCGCTCCGCCATGGATGTGCCCTACGAATGCGGTAACGTGCCCGAGGGTGATGGTGCGCCGTCATTCTTCTCCATCAAGTTCTACCTGGTGGCCATTCTGTTCCTGGTGTTTGACCTGGAGGTGATTTTCCTGTATCCCTGGGCGCTGGGCTTCCAGGATGTGGTGATGAACAATGGCGAGGCTTTCGCCGCCATGACGGCTTTCATCGGCGTGCTGATGGTGGCCTACCTCTACGCCGTGGGCAAGGGCGCCATCACCTGGCACCGCAACCCCGCTCCGCGCCGCTGATTTCCTGCCCGGATACGAATATGATTTTCTGAACACTGCCGGTTCGGGCCTGAACCCCCGACCGGCAGTTTTATTTTATAAGCAGCTATATGAAAACCACCGCAACCGAACGCCGCGAGTTTCTTCTCAACACGCTGAAAGAGCGCATTCTGATTCTGGATGGTGCCTGTGGCACCATGGTGCAGAAGCACCACCTGACTGAGGCTGACTACCGCGGAACACGCTTTGCTGATTCGCGGCGCGATCTGCTGAATAACAATGACCTGCTGGTGCTTACCCAGCCGCAGATTATCCGCTCCATTCACCAGGCATATACGGAAGCCGGGGCAGATATCATAACCACGTCCACCTTCTCGGCCACGAATATTGCCCAGCACGAGTTCTTCCACTTCAGTGAGGCTGCGGAGCACGGCCAGGAGTATTACGAAGAGGTGCTGGCCGATGCGGAGCTGAGTGCCCTCACACGCGAGATGAACCTGGCGGCCTGCGCGCTGGCCCGCGAGGCGGCGCACGAGGCGGAGGCGCGGGAGAATCGCCCGGTGCTGGTGGCTGGCTCCATAGGCCCCATGGCGGTGACGGCTTCTCTCTCCCCCAAGGTGACAGACCCCGGGTACCGCGCGGTGAGCTTTGACCAGCTGCGCCGCGCCTACCGTGAGCAGGTGCTGGCTCTGGCCGAGGGCGGGGTGGATATCCTGCTGCTGGAGACTATTTTTGATACGTTGAATGCCAAGGCCTGCCTGTTCGCTATCGATGAATTACGCGAGGAACGCGAACTGCCGCCTGTCATCATCAGCTTCACCATCACGGATAAAGCCGGCCGCACCCTCTCCGGGCAGACGGTGGAGGCTTTCTGGAACAGCGTGCGCCACGCAAAGCCGCTGGCTATCAGCATCAACTGCGCTCTGGGCGCGGACCTGATGAAGCCCTTTGCCCGGAAACTGGCTGAGCTGGCTGACTGTGCGGTGTGCTTGTACCCGAATGCGGGGTTGCCCAACCCGATGAGCCCCACGGGCTACGAGCACAGCGCGGAGCACATGGCCGGCATTCTCCGCGAGTATGCGCAGGAGGGGCTGCTGAACATTGTGGGCGGCTGCTGCGGCACCACGCCGGAATACATAGCTGCCATCCGCGAGGCGGTGCAGGGCTATGCCCCGCGCCCGATTACGCCGCGGCCGGCCAAGGGGCAGATGCGCCTTTCCGGGCTTGAGCCGCTGAACCACCACCGCAGCGAGGGGGTACTTTTCGTGGGTGAGCGCTGCAATGTGGCCGGCTCGCCGAAGTTTGCCCGCCTTATCCGCGAGGGTAAGTATGAGGAAGCGCTGGAGATTGCCCGCCAGCAGGTGGAGAAGGGGGCAAAGGTGCTGGATTTCTGCTTCGATGATGGCATGATTGACGGCCCCGCGGCTATGAGCCGCTTCCTGAACCTGGTGGCGGCCGAGCCGGATATTGCCCGCGTGCCCTTCATGATTGACTCCTCCAACTGGGAGGTGATAGAGGCTGGTCTGCGCAGCACCCAGGGCAAGGGTATTGTGAACTCCATTTCCCTGAAGAACGGTGAGGCTGAGTTCCTGCGCCAGGCCACGCTGCTGCGCCGCTATGGCGCCGCCGTGGTGGTGATGGGCTTTGATGAAAAGGGGCAGGCCAGTGGCCGCGAAGACCGCATCGCCATTGCCCACCGTGCTTATGACTTGCTGGTGAACAAGGTCGGCTTCCCGGAGGAGGATATCATCTTTGACCCCAACGTGCTGACGGTGGGCACCGGCATTGCGGAGCATGCCAACCACGCACTGCATTTCTTCCAGGCGGCGGGTGAGATTCACACTGCCCACCCGAACTGCCACATCTCCGGCGGTATTTCCAACGTGTCGTTCTCTTTCCGCGGTATCAACCCGGTGCGCGAGGCCATGCACAGTGCGTTCCTGCACCATGCCTCACAGAACGGGCTGGATATCTGCATCGTGAATGCCGCGCTCATGGATGATTACGCCAACATCCCCGCCCACCGCCGCAAGCTGGTGGAGGCGGTCTTGCTCAACAGTGAGGAAGATGCCACCGAATGCCTGATTTCCTATGCCCAGGAGCTGGCGGCCAATAAGGAGAAGGGCGCCGCCCCGGCCAAGGTCACCGCCGCCCCGGCAGACTGGCGCAAGGGCACGGTGCAGGAGCGCCTGGCCCACGCCCTGGTGAAGGGTATCACCGAGTTTGTGGAGGCTGATACGCGCGAGGCTCTGGAGCTTTGCGGCTCTCCGCTGGCGGTGATTGAAGGCCCGCTCATGGATGGCATGAAGCAGGTGGGTGAGCTTTTCGGCTCCGGCAGGATGTTCCTGCCGCAGGTGGTGAAGAGCGCCCGTGTGATGAAGCAGAGTGTGGCCGTGCTCACCCCACTGCTGGAGGCGGAGCAAGGCAATGCCAAAGCGGCCGGCACGGTGGTGCTGGCCACGGTGAAGGGCGATGTGCACGATATCGGTAAGAATATCGTGGGCGTGGTGCTGGCCTGCAACGGCTTCCGCGTGGTGGACCTGGGCGTGATGGTGCCCTGCGAGGACATTATCGCTGCCGCTCAGCGCGAAAAGGCTGATTTAGTGGCACTTTCCGGCCTGATTACCCCCTCTCTGGGAGAGATGGCAAAGGTGGCCGCAGCGCTGGAAGCCGCGGGCATGACTACCCCGCTGCTGGTGGGCGGCGCTACGACCAGCCCGCTGCATACGGCTCTGAAACTGGCTCCCCACTATCCCTCCGGCGTGGTGGTGCAGACGGCGGATGCCTCCACCATCGTCCCTGCGGCGGCTGCGCTTATCGGCCCGGGGAGAGAGGAGTTTATAGCGGCTCACAAGGCAGACCAGGCACGCCGCTGCCGCGAGTTTGAGCAGAAGGAAGTGCCGCTTATGACTCTGGCTGAGGCTCGTGCCCAGGCTCCGGCTATCGACTGGGTGGCGCAGCCGCAGCCCAGGCCTCTGCGCACCGGTATCTTCACTGCCGCAGTGCCCGGGGGCTGCAAGTGCTGCCACGCTGCGCCGGATTTTGCCCTTACCTGGCAGCAACTGGAGGAAAAGGCGGACTGGAGCATCCTGCTGCGCTATTTTGAGATGCAGGACGTGTGGAACCCTGCCCGTGGCGCCATGCACCCCAATGCCCCCGCCGGGAAGGTGGCTGAGGCTCAGCAGTTGCTGGATGACGCCCGCGCCATGCTTGCTGGTGCGGCGGGTAAATTGGAGGCTCGTGCGGTGTTCGGCATCTGGCCGGCTTCCCGTGTGCAGGATGATGTGGTGCTGGCGGACGGCACCGTGCTGCACACCTTGCGCCAGCAGAAAACCAGTGACCGCCCCCGCCTGGCGCTGGCCGACTTTGTGGCCCCGCAGGGGCAGGGGGGCTATGTGGGCGCCTTGCAGCTTTCTGTCACTGGTGGTGATGCCTGGGCTGCTGAGCTGGATGCCGCGGGGGATACCTACCGCTCCATGCTGTGCTCTGCACTTTGCAGCACCCTGGCTGAGGCTCTGGCCGAATGCGCCCAGGATTGCATCAATGAGCTCTGGCCGGTGGTGGGCAGCAGCGCCATCCGCCCCGCCTGCGGTTACCCCAGCCAGCCGGATCACCGCGAGAAGGAAACGGTGTTTGCCCTGCTGAATGCAACAGAGTATACCGGGGCAACGCTGACTGATACTGCCATGATGCAGCCGGTGGCTTCCGTGTGTGCGCTCCTCTTCAATCACCCGGAGGCTCGCTATTTCGCCGTGGGTCCGCTGGGGAATGACCAGCGCAGCGATTACGAACAGCGCAGCGGCCACAAGTTGCCGTGATGGTTGAACGTGATAAAAAAGAGCCGCTGTGAAAAGCGGCTCTTTTTTTGATGCCGGGTGGTTTTTCTTACCCTCGGAACTTGGCTTTCTGGTGCTGCCAGATGGCAAATGCGGCGCAGAGCACATTGGGCAACCACAGCACAATATACGGGGTGATGCCGCTGGATTTGCGGGAAAGTTCGCAGAACACCAGCGCCACGAAGTAGACTGCTGCTACCAGAATGCCCATGGCAAAGCCGGTGGAGGTGTCCTTGCGGCGGGCGGTGATGGCCAGCGGCACGCCGATGAGGGAGAATACCAGGCAGGCGCAGGCAAAGGATGCACGCTGGGTGCCTTCGGTCTCGAAAGCCAGGCGGTTCTTTTTCTTGCGCAGGGAGTTGTAGTAGTTCACGTCCTTGCGCACCTCGGCCCAGAGCTGCTCCGCGCAGGGGAAGACCGGGTTCTCGGCAGCGTTGTCCTCCAGCCGCTCCAGGGCGGTCATGTCGAGTTCCAGCGTTGTTTTGATGTGGTTGAGCACATAGCTGATCTCGCTGTTCGTGAAGCGGTTCGATTTCAGCCTCCGCTGGTCATCAATCGGAATGTGGATGCGCAGTGGCATGACCGCAATGGCCGGCATATCCGTCTGAGTCCCGCCGGAGCGTTCAATGTGGGCATTTTTCAGGGTGAGCTGGAGCAGACGGGTTTTGCGGTCGAATTCTCCGATGATGGCAGACTCTGCGTGGATGGCGTCGAAATCAGAGCTCATATCTGCCCCCTTCACGAGGGGGTATACATGCAGCCCCCGCAGTTCGTCCCCGGAGCGTTGCTCAATATAGAGCTGAACTTTATCGAGCTTGGTAACGCTCTGGCTGGAGTTGAGCAGGTTGCGGGGGTTATCCATGGCTGCCTTCATGACGAGGTCGCTCATGGCGTTCTTGCCCTTGGGGGCTACTTCGATATTGATGTAGTAGCAGAGGCCGGAGAGGGCAAGCCCCATGCCGATGGCTGGCGCGCTGAGCCGCCACAGACTCAACCCCGCCATGCGCATGGAGGTCAGCTCATTATCTGCCGCCAAGCGTCCGTAGACAAGCAGAACGGCCGTCAGGAACCCCCAGGGTACCGAGAAGGTGAGGGAGAAGGGAATAACCTGAAGGATGAAGTCGATGACAATGGTGGGCGGGGCTCCGCTTTCCACAAGCAGCGAGTGCAACTCCTTGAACAACTGGCCAAGCAGAAGCAGCATAGTGAGCGAAAGCACCCCCAGAAAAGTGACGGAGATGAGTTGCTTGAGAATGTAACGGTCTATGGTCTTCATTACAACGCCCCTCATTCTAGCATATTTTGCCGTTCTTGCAAACAGGAAAATCTCCTTTCTATCATATTTTCTCTCAACAGGCCGTGCCAGCGCAGCCATTTCCGCTTGCCATGTGCCTTTTATCATAGTAAGATACGTGCATGACCTTTTACGAAATCCTCAGAGGCCTCTTTGAGATTCTGGTGCTCTGGGCCTTGTTTTACCAGCTTTACCGGGCTGTGAAGGATTCCCGCGCGGCTGCCATTCTGGCGGGCCTGATTGCCACGGTTATTCTGGGGTACTTCCTTTTGGAACTGACGCATGCTGTGGTGCTGAAGCAACTGGCAGGCCTCATCATCGGCCCGGGTACTATTCTGGTCATTCTCTTCCAGCCTGAGCTGCGCACGGCCCTGGCGCGCCTGGGTTCCAACAAGCTGATTTCCCGTCTCATTAACGCTCAGCAGGAAAACCAGGACTTTGTGACCCTGGTGCGTGAGTCTGTTTCCTATCTTGTGTCCAAGCGATACGGTGCCCTTATTGCTATTTGCCGCTCCAATAAATTGCAGGAATACGCCAAGACCGGCACGGAGCTGGATGCGCACTACACTCGTGAGCTGATAGGTACCATTTTCATGCCCAAGACATTGTTACACGATGGGGCCGTGATTGTGAATAACGAGCGAATCGTGGCCGCTGCGGCCATTCTGCCCGTGTCCAACCGTGAATTGAAAGATCGCAGTATGGGGCTGCGCCACCGCGCCGGAATAGGACTGGCTGAAGCCTCGGATGCTGTGGTAATCATTGTTTCTGAGGAAACCGGCTCCATATCGCTGGCGGTGGGCAACGTGGTGCAGCGGGATATTAGCCTTGACCTTCTTTCTGAAAGCTTAACCAAACTCCTTTATTCTCATGCGACACAGGATCAGATTACGGAAATTGCTCACCACTAACTGGCAGGCTAAGCTGATTTGCCTTGCTGCGGCGGTTGTTGTTTGGTTCATGGTGAATCACTTGCTGGTCCGCGCATCCGGACCGGAATGGAGTATTGATGATATCCGGCTGTCTATGCCGGAGTAAGTTATACGTGATATGAGTGCTTTTTTTGTGACCGGAACGGATGTGGGCGTGGGGAAAACCCATGTTGTGGCGGCCTTGCTGCGTGATTTGAAACGGCGGGGATGGCCGGCTATGGGGTGCAAGCCTGTTTCCTGCGGAGATCGTAAGGAACTCCGTGCCATGAGAGATGCTGCCGGAGAACCTTCACTGAAGCTGGAGTTGCTCAATCCCCTTTATCTTCGTACTCTGGCCGATCCGCGCATGGGTGCCGAATTTGAACGCCGGCCTGTTTCCATACCGGAACTGGCAGCGCACACCCTCGCGCTTGCAACGCAGTATGACACCTTGCTGGTGGAGGGCGTGGGTGGCTGGGAAACCCCTCTTTGCCCGGGGAAAACCATGGCAGACCTGGCAGAGTCGCTGCAGCTGCCGGTTCTTCTGGTGGTGAGTAATTGCCAGGGGGCGGTGAACCTCGCCATTCTCACAGCCCGCGCGATTCAGCAGCGTGGGTTGGAGTGCCGCGGTATAATCCTTAATCAGCAGAGCGAAGAGTGGGACACTGCGGCCGTGACCAACCGCGCCATGCTGGAGGAGTACACCGGGCTTCCGGTGCTGGCTGAGCTCATCTATGGCGAGGAAGAACTGGATGCGGCCGCGGTTCTGGCTTGATTCCACGGGCCTCACTTTAATAATAGAAGCCCCCCGGTTCCGCGAGGAACCGGGGGGGCTCAGTGAAAAGAAACCGGGAGCTGCTCAGCCTTTGAGGGCAGAAGAAGCCTTGAAGCTCACCACGGAGCTTGCCGGGATGGTCATCGTCTCGCCAGTGCGGGGGTTGCGGCCGGTGCGGGCGGGGCGGGTCTTGGTTTCGAAAGTGCCGAAACCAACAAGCTGTACTTTCTCCGTGGCGACCGCTTTGGTGATGGCTGCAAGTGTGGCGTTCAAGGCTTCGGCGGCGCATTTCTTGGAAGCATCCGGGCCGAGTTCTTTCTGGATAGCGTCAATGAGTTGAGTTTTGTTCATATGGTTTATAAGAGGATTGCGGTAACGGGCAGAATATAGCATCCTAATTGACTCAACGCAAGCTATAAATGCTATTCTTTCAAAAAAATGGGTCAGTTTTTTTGCTTTTGAAGAATATCTGCGGCCTTCTTGTAGGATATTACCCGTGCATCGCACATATCAACCACATACGGCGTTGCGTGCCGGAACCACGCGCCGGTGTTGAAAATATGGCGTTTCCCGTAGCGCCAGTGTCCGGAACGGTGCATGTGACCGAAGATGACAACTTCTGCCTGTGGAAAAAAGCGGCGGGCAAATTGCTCTGTTCTCCTGCCGCAGGTGAGCCATGACCACACGATGCCCATGGGGCGCTGCGGGGGCCAGAAACAGTGCATGAATCCGCGGAGCAGGGGATTTCTGATGCCTTTCCGGCGCATGATGGGGGGCGTGAGCTGGCACATTGCCCGGGAAAGCTCCAGCCGCTGCCCCAGATTTGTGTCCAATGCCGAAAAGCTGGAGATGAGCTGCTGGCACGCTTTTTTGTGGTGCAGGTACTCCCAGCTCCAGGGGGCTCCTTCCTTGTACAGCGCGTGGCCGTGCATGCCTACAACGCGGCCCCCCCACAGGCGAACAAGAAGGTCGGGTATGTCCGGGTCATGGTTGCCGGCTACTTCAACCAGCTTCACATGGTGCTTGTGGCACAGGCGGCGCAGCTCTTCCCGTGCTGCCAGTCCGGCGGGCTGCCAGCCGCACTTGCGGGTTTCTGCTGCGTCTCCTAGTATGACCAGCGTGCTGATTCCCTGCAGCAGCGCGGCCAGTTCTGCAACCGGCGGGGCCTCGCATCGCTCGTGCCCCAGGTGCAGGTCCGAAATGAAGCGCACCGTGCTGCCGGGGGGCGGTTCGATGTCGATGATGTTGCACATATCAGAGGTTGCGTTGGCGCACGGCTTCATACAGACACACTCCGGTGGCTACAGAGACGTTCAGGCAGGGGACTTTGCCCGCCATGGGGATACGCACCAGAAAGTCGCAGTTCTCCTCGGTCAGCCGTCGCATGCCGTCGCCTTCGGCTCCCATCACCAGGGCAATCCCGCCCTTGAAATCTATATCATAAAGGGAGCGGTCACCGTGGTCGGATGTGCCCACGAACCATATGCCGGCATCCTTCATCTGCTTCATGGTGCGGGCCAGGTTGGTCACCTGCACAAAGGGTACGTTCTCTGCCGCACCTACGGACACGCGCAGCACGGTTTCCGTGATGCCGACTGATTTATCTTTCGGGGCGATGACGGCGGCCACCCCTGCGCCATCTGCCGTGCGGAGAATGGCTCCGAGATTGTGCGGGTCCTGCACGCAGTCCAGCACGAGGTAGAGCCCCTGGGGATGTGCGCTGAGGATATCCTGCAAATCACCTTCGGGGCGGGGTTTCACCACGATGGTGGCAGCGGGCTTTTTCTCGAATCGCGCTTCAGATTTAGCAGTGTGTTTGTTGGCTCGGGCGGTGCGGTCGTTGAATTTCATGCGGGGTCTTGAGTTAGAATGTTGAGGGCTTCTCCGGCCATCATGAAGCCGAAGGTGCCGGTGATATGCGTGGCTGAGCCGAATCCGCTGGCGCAGCCGATGCCGCCTTTCTGGCCGGCTTCCCGCTCGCAGCTTACGGTGCCATCGCATTTCGGGAAACGGGGGCGCTCCGGTGAGTAGACGCAGCGTATGCCGATTTCGGGGCATTTGTCCTGCAGGGGCAGGTTGTATTCCTTGCGCAGGGTTTTGCGCAGCTGGGAGAGCATATTGTCGCCCCCGCTGCGGGCCAGGTCGGCCACGGAGATGCAGGCGGCATTGATGCGCCCGCCGGCACCGCCGCAGGTCACCAGCGGTACGCCGCGTTTGTAGCATTCGGCAATGAGGTGCGCTTTCGGGCGCATGCTGTCGATGGCGTCTACCACTACATCCGGGTGCGTATCAAAGAGCCTTTCGGGTTTGGAAACTGTGTAGAATGCCATGATTTCTTCCACCTGCACGGCGGGGTTGATGGCGCGGAGCCGCTCGCCCATGGCTTCCACCTTGGCCCTGCCGTAGTTTTCTCCAAGGGCGTGAATCTGTCTGTTCGTGTTGGTGATGCAGAGGTCGTCCATATCCAGCAGGATGATGGTACCCACTCCGCTGCGGGCCAGGGCTTCTGCGGCCCAGGAGCCCACGCCGCCTATGCCTACCACCGCCACGCGTGCAGCAGCCAGCCGCTCTGCCGGTTTTACTCCATACAGGCGGGCAATGCCGCCGAATCGTTCCACATCCATCATTTCTCGTCGTATACGCGCGTGATTCGTTTTATCTTGGTGGCCTTGCCGGTTTCCGTATCCACTTCCACCAGAACGCCGTTCACCATGGCAGGGAAGCCTGCTATCGGAAAGCGGTTCGGCATGTTGGTGATAAGCCCCTGCAGCACGCTTTCTGCATCGCGGCCAATCACGCCATCCCGGCTGCCGCACATGCCGGCATCGGTCAGGTAGGCGGTGCCGCCCGGCAGGATGCGCTCATCTCCGGTCTGCACGTGGGTGTGCGTGCCGATGACGGCGCTGGCTACGCCGTCCAGCCGGTAGCCCATGGCTATTTTTTCGCTTGTGGTTTCGCTGTGGAAATCCACAAGCAGAGCCTGGGCGCCTGCTTCGCGCAGGCGCAGGGCTTCATCGTATCCCCGGGTGTATGGGTTTTCTGCTCCCGGGCGCATGAAGGTGCGCCCCTGCAGGCAGAGCACTCCCAGTTTTCCTGCTGGTGTGTCGATGATGCAACTGCCGCTTCCCGGCGTGCCGGGTTGCAGATTGAACGGGCGCAGCACGTTCGGAGCCTCGGGCAGCCAGGGAATCAGGTCAGATTGATCCCACGCGTGGTCGCCCAGGGTGATGACATCTACCCCGTTTTCCATAAACTCGCGCGCGAGCCGGGGGATGATTCCTTTGCCGCCGGCAGCATTTTCGCCGTTCACCACCACGGCATGCACCCCATGCTCCGCCCGCAACTCAGGCAGAGCCCGGTATAAGGCGCAGCGGCCCGGTTCGCCCACCACGTCTCCCAGGAAGAGGATGACCATCAGTGCTGGGCTTTGGGTCCACAGGGCACCACGGTCACCGGAATGCTGGCGGCTCGCACCAGCTTCTCAGCGGTGTTGCCCAGCAGGATGGAGGTGAGCAGGGAGTGGTGGCGGTTGCCGATGACCAGCTGGGTGATGTTGTGGCGGCGGCAGAACTGGTGCACGCAGTCCACGATGTCATCACTTTCCTCTGCCTTGGCATAAATCGGAATTCCCCATTTCTTGCTGATTTGCTCGCCAAGCTGCTTGGCGCGGGCATCGGCTATGGTGAGCACAGCTTGGCAGGCGTCCATGCACTGGAAGTCTACATTCGGCAGGTTGCCGGGAATATCTCCCGCGCCCATGTTCGTGCCGCCGGAGAGACTGCCCGCTGCATCGATGATGCAGGGTTCCACTGCGTGCAACAGGTACATCTTGCCCCCCGTCTTGCAGACCATCTCTGCTGCAAAGTCGAGCACGGCCTGCCCTTCTTCTGTAAAATCGGTTGCTGCTAATATTCTGACCATGCACTCATGCTATCATGTTTTGCAAGAATAGCCAAGAATAATCTGCTCTGTTCCTTGTTCTTGTTTGTTGCTTGGGAACAAGGTTGTCTTTTTCTGGTGTGGGTGATATGCGGTGTTTAAGTGCGCGGTGACTAAATGAGTACTGCGTTCATTACCAGTGCGGAAAGTAATGCTGGAATGGAGTGGAAGCGGTGTAAGTATACCGGCTTTGAGGGGGTGGTGGAGTGTCTGGATGCAAGTTGCGGAGTTTTGAGAGAATCTGCGTGCAGAAGTGTGAAATATGTTGCCATTGGTGAGCTGTGTGGTATAGTGAGGGCGGCATGAGATATATTTTACTGATTGTAATGATGGCTTTGGCTAGTACGCTTCCGCTTACATATGCAGAGGGAGCGGAGCAGGAGACTGCTGCAAAAGTGAAAACCAGGACACTGGCTCCTGTGCCGGCCTTGCTGTCAGAAGCCAGATACCTGACACGCAAGAAACCTAATCTCAAGGCAAAATATTACGGATTCATCCGTTCTGCGAGCTGGTGTGTGCCGTGTCAGATATTTGTGCCGCAGCTTCTGAAGGATTATGGCAAGATGAAGGGGGCCAAGATGGAACTCATTCTGCTGGGGCAGGAGGATGAATCGGTGGTGAAAAAGTACATGAAGGATCATGACTATGATATCCCTGGTGTGATGCCTGCTGAGCTGGGGTCTGTACCCGGACTCAGTTATGAGGGACTGGGCTTCCCTTCTATGTGCATAGTAGATGCAGATGGAAATTTCATCGCCAGCAATGGGGGCGCTAATATGAAGAAGTGGCGCGATATTCTGAAGGAGCACAAGAAGAAATTACTGAAGGAGAAGCGAGAGGCTCGCTCCCGCAAGGAAGAATGAAGCACCTAATCGGCGAAACTGGCATAATCCGGGAAATCGGGTGGAGCCTGTAGTTCGATATCGCGTATCAGACCGTAAAGATCCTGGTGCGCGATTCTGCTTTGCTTCATGTGAATGGAAAGCAGATAGAGTGATAGTTTGATGACGGAAGTGCGGTCAATGGCCCAGTCGTCCATGACTTCGCTCATGTATCGTTCCATCATTTTTGTGCTGCGGAATGTGTAGGCGCGTCTCATAACTATATGAAAGCATAGCGGATTGTTAATCCGCTATGCTTTTATTCATTCGCTATCCTGTAAGCAACAGCTTCTTATGAATATGTGGAAACTTGTGTTTCCGCATATGGTACAGACACTCCGGGGATAGGCATGATTCACAAACAGCTTAAAAAAATGGAATTGTGAGCCGGGTTTGTGATTTTTCTTGACAGCGGATTAACAATCCGAACAAGGAGCGCGGATATGGTTAGTATAGAGAGATTAA
>CALFTQ010000086.1 GCA_937916135.1 uncultured Verrucomicrobiales bacterium | reverse complement strand
AACCCACCACGAGCACCGTGTACTTACGGCGGTTGTTGGGGTTGATGAGCTTGGCCTCGCGCTTGTACTTGGTCCACTTCTCAGCAATGGGGCCATCCGGAATGCAGGAATCCGGCATGTAGTCGCTTACAGGAAACTTAATGTCTTTCATAAGATGCTATGAATGGGAAAGGGTTACTTGAGAATGCCGCAGAGGACGGCCACCGGAATGGAGATGAAAGCGCCGCAGACCACCAGGCCGAAAAGCACGGCGATGATGTTGTAGAGCGGGCGCACCTTGCGGGTGGAAAGCCCCAGAGTCTGGAACACAGACTGCAGGCCATGGCGCACATGCATGAACAGGCAGCAGATGGCCAGGATGTAGAAACCGGAGCACACAGGGTTTGTGAAAGCATCCACAATGTGCTGGTAGCAGTTGGCCGGGTCTCCATTCACCGTGAGCTGCCACAGGTGGAAGATGAGGAAGCAGAAAATCATGATACCGGTCAGCACCATGGTACGGGAGGAAAGCGTAGCTTTCAGCGTACCTTCCTTCTGGTACTGTGTGCGGGCATTCACGTTCTCAATCTTCAGAGCCAGAGTCAACACCACGTGGATGAGGAGAATGGCGGCAAGACCGAGACGGATAGCCCAGAGCAGCCAGGCGGGCATGGTGTGCAGGCCAGTGGCGTAGGCATCAATCCAGGAGGGCACACCGTTGCCGGGATCACCACCGTAGATGGTCATGTTACCGGCCAGATGCCCCACGAGGAACAGGAGGAGACACGCACCTGTAAGGGCCACAAGAATCTTGCGGCCAATAGAGGACGTGACGAACTTGCATGCTGTCGTGATAATGTCGTTCATATGCGCAATAACGTCTTTGCGCCATTACTCTACCGCAACCAGCCCCAAAAAGCAAGCCCCAATCGCCCACGGCGGGCAAATTCTACACCGTCGCGGCCAGCCACAAAGCAAAAACAGCCAGCAACACGGAAAAGGCTGCATCAAACGCCGTGGTATGGCGCAGGTAAAAACCACGCATAGGAGACCACTGCAACAGCGCGCTCCAGAGCACCCAGCCAAACCACCCGGCCCCGGTGAGCACCAGCACCACCGCCGGGGCATACCAGGCAAAGCGCGAGCCGTACTGCTCAATCGGACCGATAGCAAGGCCGCAGATAAACAGCGTGCATTTAGGATTCAAAATATTACACAGGAAGCCCTGAACAAACAACACCGGGAGCGATTCCCGCACGCTGGTTTCCAATTTATCCTGTTCCACACGCACCTGCCTGCGGGGAAAAATCTTCCATGCCAGATACAGCAGCCACGCAGCAGCGGCATACAACACCCACTGGCTCCAGGGCTGCGCCATCAGCCAGCCCCCTACCCAGGCCACCAATACCGCCTGGATGAAGAAACCGGCTGCAATTCCGCTCCCTACCGCCGAACCGGCCCGGAACCCCTGCGCCAGCGCTGTGCGGAACACAAAAAACACATCCGGCCCCGGGCTGAGCTGCGAAACCATCAGCAGCCCCCACAGCACCGCCAGACTACAGACAGCCTCCATCATAACTGCACCTCCGGCAGCGGTAGCACCACATTGGTCTGCATGGGAGCCTTGCGTTGCAGAACACGCTCCGAAAGCGGGGTTGCGCTCTCATACGCCGCGCGGAACATCTCCATCTTCGCATCCACGTTATCCGCATGGTGGAGAATGAGGGCCTCCGGCACCTTCGGCAGCACCGGGGAGCCATACTCCAGCAAGCCGTGGTGAGAGGCCACAAGATGCAGCAGATGCAGCCGCACCTGCTCCGAAGCGGGCACCAGCGCCTTCCACTCAGCGCGTTTTTCCGGCGTCATCATATCACGCCAGAGCTTGTTGATGATCTCAATCCCCATGGGAATGTGGCTAAGCAGCTCACCGCACTCCGAGTAGGGCATCTCCAGGCTGTGCTCATCGTAATCATTCTCCACAATCTTGCCGCAGTCGTGCAGCAAGGCTCCGGCCATGACCAAATCGCGGTTCAGGCGGTCAGGGTACACACTGCAGAGAGCCGCCGCCACGCGCATCACGCTGGCGATATGCTCCACCAGCCCACCGCGGCGGGCATGGTGAAAATTGCGAGCAGCCGCTGCGCGGCGGAAGCGTTTCTCCTGCTGTTGCAGGAAAAGGCGGCACAGGCCCGCCAGGCGCGGGTCTTTCATCTCCTCCACAAAGGCGCAGATTGTCTCCCAATCCTTCTGCTGACGAGCCACCTGCTCCGGGCTGCCGGTGAGCACCTGCTGCTCTTCCTCCGGAGTCAGCGGGCGCAGGCAGGCATCCCCCAGCTCCATGCCATACTGGCTGAGCTGCCACTGGCCGGTCACCGCCACGGGAGCCGGGACCTCCAGCAAATCAAAATCGGTATACCAGGGAGACGTCTCCCAGATCTTAAACGAAACAGTGCCGGCAGCATCTGCCAGCACTATTTCTAAAAAGGGTTTGCCCGTCTTGGTGGTGCGGGTGGTCTTCTGGGTAAGCTGGGCCAGCAAAGTCCCCTGCACCGCGGCATTTGCAGCCTCGGCATTCAACTCTGTCGTGCTACCGAACTGCATGGCCTATACCGGGTACCAGGTTAAGCAGCGGGCTGCTCAGCAGGAGCCGGGGCAGCATCCAGCGCCGGGGTGGGCAGCCCCTCAGGGCCTTCCACAGGAGCAGCAGGAGCGGCATCTGCCGGAGCTGCCGGCGCAGGAGCCAGATTCTCCAGGTTCTCCACGGGGGCCGCAGGCTGCTCAGCAGCTGCGGGAGTTTCGGCAGGCGCCGTCACCGGAGCTTCCACCTGCTTCACGTTCAGGTCAGACTTGCTGCGCTGGAAGCGGGCATTCATCAGCACCGCCAGCACAAAGCACAAGCCCATGAACAGCGTACCGAAGAGCACCGTGCCCTTCTTGAGCACATCCGTTGTCTGGGCACCGAATGCCTGGTCCGTCATCTGAGCACCAAAAGCAGCACCCAGGCCTTCCTGCTTCGGGCGCTGCATGAGCACCACCAGCAGAAGCAAAGCACAGACAATGAGCAGAATAGCGAAAACGATGTAAATAGCGGCGTTAAGCATGGCGAGGATTATATCTTATTTGAAAGGTTTTGTAAAGGAATCAGGCAATGATTTCATTCAATTCATTGCAGATGACACGCTTGGGGGTAATAGGCTTATCATCCCAGGCAAAGCTCATGACAATGATGCGTTCCCCCTTGCCGATGAGGTGGGCAGCAGCACCATTCACAATGATCTGCCCGGTTCCGGGAGGGCCTACCAGCACATAGGTCTCGAATCGGTTACCACTCGTGACGGATGCGACCAGCACTTTCTCCCCCGGCCAGAGCCCGGCGGCCTCCACTAAATCCTGCGGAATCTCAATACTGCCCTCGTACTCCACATCGCCACGAGTAACCATGGCACGGTGAATCTTGGATTTTAACTGACAAACTAGCATGACTGTGAATGCGGATGACCGCCAATCAAACTACTTTTTGCCCAAAAGGTCAAGCACAATCAGGGAAAAGCGGGCATTTTTTATGACAAAAGCCGCGCGCAGACCGCACAAACAGGCTTACAGCCGCGCGCGGGGCAATACTGCCGCCCCCACAGCACCATCTGCAAATGCAGCTTCCCCCAGGTCTCACGGGGGAAACATTTCTTCAAGTCAGCCTCTACCGCTTCCACCGTTCTGCCACGCGAAAGGCCCCAGCGACGCGCCAAGCGGAAAATATGTGTATCCACCGGGAAAGCCGGGTAATTGAACGCCTGGTTCATCACCACGCTGGCAGTTTTGTGCCCCACCCCGGGCAGAGCTTCCAGCTCTTCAAATGTAGAAGGCACCTGCCCCCCATATCGGTCCACGAGAATCCGTGCCGTTTCCACCAGGCGGCGGGCTTTCATCTCAGTGAGCCCGCAGGTGGCGATGAGCGGCTGCACCTGCTGCCATTCCAGCGCCGCCATGGCAGCGGCATCCGGCGCAAGCTCAAACAACGCCGGAGTCACCATATTCACCCGCGCATCCGTACAACGGGCAGAAAGCATCACCGCCACCAGCAGGGTGAACGCATCGCGATGGTGGAGCGGCACCTCCGGCTCGGGGATGCCGCGCTCCAATTCCTCCAATACGATACGGGCTCGTTCGGTGCGTCTCACAGCAGCAGGTCAGCGGCGGTTCATATCCCCCAGCGGACCAAGCACAGCCTCACCCTCCTTGCGGGTGGTATTGTTCCACGGTTTCACTGCATCTGAGGAGCCCTTCGGCCCCACTACTTCCCGGTTGCTCGGGGGCACAGCCGGCATGGGTGGCTGGCAGGAGCACATCATCACCGCTGCAAGCGGCGCAAGCATAAGTATCTTTTTCATCATTTTCTCTACTTGTAATTTTTCATAAAAAGCCGCCTACCCGAACCCCGGGCAGGCGGCGGAAGTATTTATCTCATACCTGCACAGCGGCATCAGTTCCCCAGCGGCTTCACGCGGAACACGCGGTCGCCCACCTCAGGGCGCACACCGGGCTGCAGCTGCTTGGGATCATACTCAGCCACAACCATCCCCTTGGAGATAGTGACAATGCGCAGCGGAGCCACCACCACATCCCCACGCTTCACCAGCAGGGGAGTAGCATCGCCAGCAATCAGGCCGCTGTCCGGGCCTACATTGAATACCACAAACTTCCAGCGGCTGTCAACAGCCAGCAGGGGGTATTCATCATCATTCTTGGAGTAGTCCGTAAAGAACTTATCGTTGATGGCTGTCAGGCGGTTCAGCTCCACCTTCTCCTTAGCCAGCTTCTCGGTAGCAGCGGTGCGGGCGGCCTGCCAGTCGTTGAGCTTTTCTGTAATTTCCTCTGTGCGCTTCTGCTCCCTCTCCACAATGGCACGAATACTTGCCAGCACTGCTTCGGGTGTGGCATCTGCACCCACATCAAGTGCAGCAGAGGCCTTAATCTCAGCCAGAGCAGCATCGAGAGAAGAACGCAGTTCCTCCACGCTCTTCTTCATGGCATCCACCTTACGGCGCACACCATCCAGAGAATCCTTGTGCTCGTCAAGCTTGGTCTGCGCTTCGTCGCGCTTCACCTGACTATCGCGCATCTCCACGCGGGCAGCCTCGGCGCCTTTGACGGCAGCAGCACGCTCGGCAGACACGGTGCCGCGCTCGGCATCCAGGTCCTGGTTCAGCTTACGCAGACCAGTGGCGCTGCTGGCATCCACCTGCTGACCACCACCATGCACAGCAATCACCACATCCATGACCTTCTGCTGATCTGCGGAATACATGATAGCTGCACCGCCAGCCAGAAGCACCAGAATAGAAGCAAGAAGTTGAGAGATTTTCATATCTTGGGGTATAAGTAAGTATTTTCTTAGTTATTGCTGACGGAAACAACGGCATCACCGGGGCGCACCTTATCACCGGGGCGCATGGTGCTGTACACAACATCGCAGACAGACTTTTTGCTCTCCACCAGGGTCACAGAAAGCTCACAAACCTTCTGACCACCGCGCATTACTGCCAGGCGGGAACCAATCACAATTTCCTTATCGATACCGCCATCAAGAACCACATAGTCCCATGCAGGATCGGCAGATACCACAGAGCACTTGAGGTCAGCAGGCGAGCGACGCTCCAGGCGAGCCTTTGCGGTCTCCTTGGCTACCTCAATCTGCTCCAGCGTACGCTTCAGTTCTTCGCCCAGGGCGGCAGTCATCGTTTTTTCAGCATCAGCCTGAGCCTCCAGAGCGTTATTGGACTCCACCAGCTCAGCGATCCGTTCGCCGATAACCTTCAGGTCTTCCTCACCGGCGCCGCTATCGTCACCGGCAGCCTCTGCAGCATTCTTGTGGAACACCTTGAATTCCTCCTCGTAGCGCTTGAAATCAGCCTTGGCAACTTCCAGATCTGCATTAGCCTTGGCAATTTCCTGCTCAAAAGGAGCATCCTCTGCCTCAATAGCTGCACGCTCAGAACTGAACTTATCACTCTGCTGCTTGAAGTAGGCAGTGCGCAGTTCCGCATAGCGCTTGATGGCTTTATCCTTCTCGATATCAACGACCTTCTTCTTGGCCATATCGAACTGGGACTGGCATGCTGCTACCTCGCCCTCCGGGCCGGTGAGAGCTTCATTGTTCTTATAAAAAAGGAAACATGCCCCCAGGAAGAGCACGACGGCGGCGATGATGATGTATTTCCACATGGTGTAAGTAAAAAATTTGCAGCTGTTCGCTAATATATCTATACCAGAACGCCACCAAAAGCAATCAAAAAAATCCTATACTGGCATTTTTTTTGCACTTTCCGCGCCATTGTACCAAAAAGCCGCCTTCTGCACAAACAGAAGGCGACTTGAAAGTAATACTGCCAGGCTGGAGATTACTCCTTACCGGCGGCTTCCTTAGCCTTGCGGTCGCGGGCCGCAGCGCGCATGGACATCTTGACGCGGCCCTTGTCATCGATACCGATGCACTTGGCGGTCACGATATCGCCCACCTTCACCACGTCCTCAGTCTTCTGAGTGCGGCCTTCGGCCAGCTCGGAGATGTGGATAAGGCCATCCTTGCCGGGCAGCACTTCCATGAAGGCACCGAATTCCTTCGTGGACACAATCTTACCCTCGTAGGTCTCGCCCACTTCAATCTCCTTGAACATGCGGTCGATGAGGTACAGAGCGCGCTCCACGCCCTCCTGGCGGCTGCCGTAGATGCGCACGGTACCATCCTCCTCGATGTTGATATCCGTGCCGGTCTCAGCCTGCAGAGCTTTGATATTCTTGCCACCGGGGCCGATAAGCTCACCGATGCGGTCCTGCGGGATGCTGGTGGACTCAATGCGCGGGGCATTCGGGCTCATAGCCTGCGGGCCGGGGATGCAGGCATTCATGGTATCGAGCACATCCAGACGGCCCTTGCGGGCGAGGTGAATGGCATCCTCCAGAATGTACAGCGGGATACCGGGCAGCTTGAGGTCCAGCTGGTAACCGGTCACACCCACGGAAGAACCGCAGAGCTTGAAGTCCATATCGCCATAGAAGTCCTCGGAACCGATGATGTCGAGCAGCGTCTTGTAGCGCTTCGGCTCGCGGTCGCCCTCGTTCTCAAACTCGGTCACCAGACCCACGGAGATACCGGAAACCGGGCGCTTCAGCGGCACACCGGCCGCCAGCAGGGACATGGTGCCGGCGCACACGGAAGCCATGGAAGTGGAACCGTTGGACTCCATAATCTCGGAGGACACGCGGATAGCGTAGGGGAAGTCATTTTCATCCGGAATCACCGGGGCGATGGAGCGCTCTGCCAGGGCGCCGTGGCCGATTTCGCGGCGGTTCTGGCCACCGAAGCGGCCGGTTTCACCCACAGAGAACGGGGGGAAGTTGTAGTGCAGGATGAAGCGCTTCTCATCCACAGAGCCGGTGTAGTTATCCAGGTACTGCTTCTCCTCCACGGGAGCCAGCGTGGCCAGGCACACAGACTTGGTCTCACCGCGGGCAAAGAGCGCGGAACCATGCACCACCGGGGGCAGCACGTTCACCTCAGCCTGCAGCGGGCGCAGCTGCTTGATGGCGCGGCCATCGGCGCGCTTGTCCTGCTCCATGATGGAGATACGGAAAGCCTTCTTCTGAATGTACTCGAACACCTGCTCCACATCAAAGTCGGTAGCCTCGGGGTAGGCAGCCTTGATGGCAACCTCCACCTCATCGCGCAGGGCTCCGGTCTGCTTCTGGCGCTGAATCTTGTTCGGAGCATAGATAGCCTCCTCGATGCGGTCGCCGGCCACCTGGTAACCGATTTCCAGCAGCTCAGGCTTGGCCACAGTCAGCTCATACTCGCGCTTGGGCTTGCCGCAGATGCCGCGCAGCTCTTCCTGGGCCGCGCAGATCTTGGCCACATTCTCCTGGGCAAAGTGCAGAGCGGCGATGAAGTCTTCCTCGGGCAGCTCCTTGGCGGAGCCCTCGATCATGATCACCTGATCCTTGGAACCGGCATACACCAGGTCCAGGTCAGACTCCGCACGCTGGGAATTGGTGGGGTTGATCACGAACTCGCCATCGATACGGCCCACGCGCACAGCACCCACGGGCTCAGCAAAGGGAAGATCAGAAATCACACAGGCGGCAGAAGCGCCGTTGATGCTCAGGATATCCGGCTCATTCTCACCATCGGCAGCCATCAGCAGGGAAATCACCTGCGTATCATAGAAGTAACCCTTGGGGAACATGGGGCGCAGCGGGCGGTCCGTCATGCGGCATGTCAGAATTTCCTTCTCCGTGGGGCGGCCTTCGCGCTTGAAGTAACCACCGGGGAACATACCCGCGGCAGCGGCCTTCTCCTTGTACTCCACCGACAGGGGGAAGAAGGTCTGACCTTCCTTAATCTTGGTAGCGCTCACTACGGTGACCAGCACCACGGTATCACCACAACGGACAGTAACGGCACCATCGGCCAGAAGGGCAAGCTTGCCCGTTTCAATGGTGATGGGGTTTGTGCCAACGGCACAAGTAACGGAATGTATACTCATTTTTTATTTTCTTTCTCTTCTGAATGCCGGTTCCATCTGCACCGCCGGAGGCCGGTACCGGCCGCTGCCTCCTTTGGTTCCGTGGAGCAGAATCACGTGCTTCCTGCCCCACGCACCCCGTTGCCGCTGACAGACAGCCACAACGAGCCGCGGTCATTTTACACACCGGAGCCGCACAGCGCAAGCAAATAATTCTCGCCAAAGCGTTTTAGCTTCACAGAGGCCATCTTTTCATGTATAGTAAAATCCGCGTATGGAAACCGGCACCCTGAAACTCCTGGATATGGCAGCAGATGACCGCCCCCGCGAGAAACTGCTGCAGAAAGGCCGCTCCGCCCTGAGCGATGAAGAGCTCATCGCCATCTTTCTGCGCACCGGACTGAAAGGGTGCAATGTGCTGGAGCTGGCCGCCAGGCTCAAACGCGCTGCCGGTTCGCTCACCGCTCTGGGGCGCATGGAAGCTCAGGAAATCACCCGCTGCTGCAAGGGGATCGGCTCTGCGAAAGCCGCCACGCTGGCCGCCGTATTCGAACTGGGCCACCGCGCCGTCAAAGAGCAGCTCACCAGGCAAGACCTCAGCAAGCCGGATGCCGTCTACCAATACCTGGCCGGCGACCTCCGCTATGAGAAGCAGGAAAACTTCATCGTGCTCCTGCTGGATACGCGCCGCCACCTCATGCGCCGCTGTTTTATCTCCAAAGGCACCCTCAACCGCACCATGGTTCACCCGCGGGATGTGTTCCGGGATGCCATCATCAGCAATGCCAGCGCCATCATCCTGGCCCACAACCACCCCAGCGGCGACCCCACCCCCAGCAAACCGGACCGCGAACTCACCCGCGCGCTTACCGATGCCGGCGAGGCCCTCCACATCCCCATCATCGATCATATTATCATCGGCTCCATTTCCGATAACACCCCCGTTCCCTACTTCAGCTTCCGGGAACATGGCCTTATCAACGCATGAAAGATTACCACACCCACCACCCCGGCCCCCATGGCGGCTACCTCTGCGCCGTCACCCGCAGCGACTGGGAGCGCATTTCCACCGCAGAGGGCATGACCCCCTGCTTCGGCATACACCCCTGGCATGCCCACAAGGCAGACCCCGCCGAACTCGCCTTTGAGCTGGATGACTGGCTCACCCGCTATCCCCAGGCCGGCGTGGGGGAAACCGGGCTCGATGCCTCGCCCAAACACGCAGGCACGCTGGAAGCCCAGCGGCTTCTGCTGCATATCCACCTGGGTGCCGCCTTCCGCCACGAGCGGCTGGTGCACCTGCACGGCGTGCAGGCCTGGAGCGAGCTGCTGGAAATCATGCGCGAACGCCACCGCTGCGGCACCCTGCCCCGCTTCCTGCTGCATGCCTGGAACGGCCCGCACGAAATGGCCCGCGAGTTCCTGCAGCTGGGTGCCTTCTTCAGCGTGGGCCTGCGCGAGCTCAGCCACTCCAAGGCTGCAGAGCGCTACGCCCGCATCCCGGAGGGGCGCCTCTTCCCGGAAACCGATGACCACCCCGAAAACTGGGCCCGCACCGTCGCCCTGCTCGGCCTCATCCGCGGCGGACTCAAATAGCCGGAAGCATCACTCCGACTGCTCCGCAATGATATAATGCGGGCGGCGCTTGATTTCCAGATACATCTTGGAAATATACTGGCCGATGATACCGGCGCAGAAAAGCTGCAGGCCACTCAGCAGCACAATGACACAGACCAGGGAGGTCCAGCCGTCCACCGAACTGTGCCACAATATCTGTCGCACCGAGAGAGTCACGATAATCACCAGCGCCACCAGGATGCACAGCATCCCCAGCACAGAAGCAAGCGCCAGCGGGAACGTAGTGAACGCCACGATACCCTCCAGCGAATACTTGAACAATTTCCAGAAAGACCACTTGGTCTCCCCTGCCGCGCGCTCCACATTCTGAAACTCCAGCCACTTGGTGCGGAACCCAATCCACTCATAAAGCCCCTTGGAGAAGCGGTTATACTCCGGCATGGAAAGCAGGGCATCCACTGCCTTGCGGGAAAGCAGCTTGTAATCACGCGCGCCATCCACCAGCTGCGTATGAGAAATCAGATTGATGAGCCGGTAAAACATACGCGCAAAAAAAGAGCGGATGGGCGGTTCGCCCTTGCGGGTGGTCCGGCGGGTGCCGGCGCAGTCAAAGCCCTCTTCCCGCACAGCGCGCAGCATATCCGGCAGAAGCGCAGGCGGATCCTGCAAATCGGCATCCATCACCGCCACATAATCCCCCTTGGCCGCAGCAAACCCCGCCAGCATGGCGCTTTCCTTGCCGAAATTGCGGGAAAAAGATATGTAACGCACGCAATCGTACCGGCCGGCCAGCTCACGGATGACCGCCAGCGTATTATCCGAGCTGCCATCATTCACCAGAATCACCTCCGTCTGCACATCTCCCAGGGTCGCAGCAACGCGCGTAAGTTCCTCCATGAACAGATGCAGAACCTCCTGTTCATTATAGCAGGGCACAACAAGTGAAAGCAGTGGCATAAGCTCATAGTATACACCCACTTTGCGAATTGCAAGAAAAAAGCCTGCCCTCATCGGGCAGGCTTGAAACATTTTCCGGGGGCATCCGTTACGGCATATCCACCATATCCTTGACAATGTGGAGAGCCTCGCGGAGAACCGGGTCGAGCTTCGAGGGATATTCCGGTGTTTCCGTCAGCTCCTCCTCGGGGTCCTTGTTCTCATCCATGTACTCATCATCATCATCCTTGGAAGCAATGGGAAGCCTGGCCGCTTTCACATCCGAAAGCTTCAGACGATAAATCGTCATCTTCTTCTCATCCTCAGCGGCCATCTTCTCATAGCGCACCTTGCGCTCAGCGTCGATAGTCTTTTTGCGCTCCAGCAGCTGCGTATTCTCCGCCTCGCGCTCCGCCTTGTTGAGAGAAACCACATTCTTCTCCTGGCGTTCGCGGGCGCGCTCAATATCCTCCCGCGTATACTGCATATCCTTATCCTGCGAGGTGCGGGCCTGGCTGCGAGCCATCAGCTCCGGCAGGATGCGGGAAATGCGGCTGCTCTTCACATATCCGCCGGCGCGGGGAATCTCATCGTACGGCATGGCGTAATCCTGCTCCCCTTCACCGATGCGGAGCCCGGCTGTCACCGTAGGCAGCACAATATCACTGGCCACACCCTTAAGCTGGGTGGATGCACCACCCACGCGATAGAATTTCTGCGTGGTCACCTTAATCATGCCGCAGCCCTCGCGGGAGGAGAAGTAGGGCATGTAATCCGCCAGACCGCGCGGCACCTGCACCGTTCCCTTGCCGAAGCTCGCCTCATCGCCCACGATGACGGCGCGACCGTAATCAGCCATGGCCCCGGCAAAAATCTCAGAGGCAGAGGCGCTCAACTTGTTGATAAGCACCACCAGCTCACCGTTGAACAGAGGGCGGCCACTCACCGTAAGGCGCTCCACATGGGCGCGGGAGTCCTTCACCTGCACCACGGGACCGGCCCCGGTGAAGAAGCCCACCATCTTGCGGACCTCATCCAGCGAACCACCTCCATTGAAACGCAGGTCGAGCACTATACCCTCCACCTTCTCCTGCATCATGCGGCGCAGAATCTTCTTTACATCTGCCGCGCAGTGCACATCGCCATCATCCAGGTCTATGTAGAAGGACGGCAGGGTAAGCACACCCAGGCGGTAAGTGCGGTCTCCATCCTTCAGGTCGATGACGCGGCCGCTGGCCAGCTCCTCCGACATGGGGATTTCATCGCGCACGATAGTCACCACCTTTTCCTCACCCGTGTCGGCGCTCTGCACACGCAGCTTCACCGGCACCCCTTTCTGCCCGCGAATCAGATCCACCACCTTGTCGATGCTCAGGAACATCACATCCGTCCAATTATCATCACCGGCGTGTGATACCGCAACAATGTGATCCCCCAGCTGCAGCTGGCCGCTCTTCGCAGCCGGGCCACCCTTCACAATGCCTTCAATCGTAGTGGAACCGTCATCATCAGACTGAAGCTTGGCGCCAATACCCACGATGGAAGCCTTGATCATATCCTTGAAGCGCTGCTCCTCACGGGCGCCCATATAATCACTATGCGGGTCGTACACATGCGCCACTGCATTCAGAAGGTAGGATACCATATCCTCCCTGTCGGCCTCCTGAATCTCATTGCGCATGCGCTTGATGCGGGCCAGCATCTTATCCGTGACCGACATCTCCTTCGCCACCGGCGAGGGCTTACCCTTGGCTGCGGCCAGCTTTTCCAGATTTTCACGGCGCAGCACCTCCGTCAGCAGCATATCCTCCACCTGGTCGCGCCACACCTGGTCCAGCTCCGCGGCGTCTTTCGCACGCGGCAGCTTGCGGCGGCTGCGGGGAGTGGTCCGGTTGGAATCAAAAGCAGGCATCTTCCCGGAATACGCCCGCAGCATCTGCTCTGCCTGATCTATACGCGGCAATGCGCGCTCGCTGAAATAGGCATAAAGCTCCTCCGCAAGGCGCGTCGTCTGATTTGCCAGTAAGTAATCCCCGAAACTGCTCGCATACCGCTCGTTGAGGTAATTCACATCTTCCTGCGTCAGGAAGAGGTGCTGCGCATCCAGCGACTGCAAATAACAATCCAGGAACTGCTGATACAGTTCCTGAGAAAAACGCGCCCGCGAAAAATGAGCATTCTGCAACACCAGAGAAAACTGCCGCCCGATAATATCATAATCAGGTTCTGCCTGACTCACCGATGTGCAGGAAACCAGCGCTGCTGCCGCAACCATGCCCAGCATGCGAGCCCGTGCCCTCCAATTGGCAAAAAATGTATTCATATCATGATAGAAGTCATACCTGCTCTGCACCCCTTGCAGAGCAATTTTTCTTTTATTATGTAAAAGTACAGGAGAAGCCACCGTAGCCTGTCACAAAAAACAAAGCATGACAAAACCACGAAGCAGCCCCCCCGCCCGGCAGACCGGCCATTATGCCTTTTTCCGCCGCGGCCGCGTCGATTTCACCAGCTTGCAACCCATGACCGAAGCCAGGTCACGCACGCTAGACTCCAACGCGGAAACACGTGCTTTGGCGGCCTTGAGAGATGACTCCAGGCGAGTGGCGCGGGTCTTTGCCGTGCGTGCTTCCACACGGGCCATACGCAACTCTTCCTTGATATCCTCCGGGCTGGTCTCCACCTTGCGACGCCCGGGACGAGTGCTCACAAAGCGATCCAGAATAGCATCTTCCGCTTGTTTTTTCCACAGGGATATAAGAGTCGGCGCAATATTCTTTTCACTTGCAATCTTCTGAATCGAATTTTTGTGATTCAGCACAGCCAGAACAATTTGTGCCTTCTCCTCTGCACTATATGGAGTACGTGTTTTTGTATTCTCAGACATAGCAAAATAAAATGATATACCCATAAATACTCTGTTTATCTGTTCATATCAAGCATATATTTCACCATCAGCACCAAATACTGACACAAGGGCAAACTTTTTTATCATATTACGCCCCCCGGGCATCGTTTTAACAATGGGGAACTTCTAAAAACTCACTAAATTGATGTTTGTCGTTGTCGGGGCACGGGACTTCAGTCCCGAAATAACGGTGCTTCCAATCGGGACTGAAGTCCCGTGCTCCGACAGAGTTCCCCCACAAATTTCAATTTATCGAACTGAGAGAGGAAGGCTTCTTCCAAAATATTGCCGATATTTCTATTTCTTACAAAATCTTTGGGACACATATGACTTCCCCTTCGTTTCCTTGATGACCGATGCGATTCTCTATGCACCGGTCGGAGTTATCAGGATAATTGCTGCCATGCTTCATCTTAAGCAATCAGTATTTGTAATGCTGACTGCACAGAACTATACCCCTTACTCACACCACCTTTGATGGTAAGCACTTACCAAGAATGATAAAGCACAAAACTATTGTAAAAATTTTTACGGAATTCTGATGCCGATTTTTCAACCTTGCTATCCTTTTTTACGATTCATAGCATTCTCTATTAGAATGACTTATGAAAACAACTTCTGTATAAGGACAGGTCGTTTTCACGAAGCACCCTTACAGATAACTGCCCCCTGTAACGATGAGCATCCGAGTAAAAACAACTCGGAAAAGAGGACCGGTTACAAAGTGGCAGTCAATCTCAACAGTCCTCGGGTAGAAACAGGGTGAGTGAGCCTGTGGTGCAGGTGGTGGAGAGATACCCCTGTGAATTATCCGAGGAAACGGCTTATCACTAGAATCTCCTGTTTTCACCTTTTCAGTTGATAATAAGGCGTATAGCGCCCGAGTAAAATCCGAGTTGCTGGTATGCGTTTTCAGCCGTTTTCAGGGCATTTTTGAGAATGCTTCCAAAGAGAAGAGGGAGTTACTTTTTATCGTAACTCCCTCATTTTCAGTTATACGCACGAATGGACTCGAACCATCACGATGTTACTCACTAGAACCTGAAACTAGCGCGTCTACCAATTCCGCCACGTGCGCATTCGATTGGTGCGAGAGAAGTTTAGCACATCTTCAGACACTTTGCAAGCTAATTTCGCAAAAAAATGAAAAAAAGTTTTCGAGCAGGCAAAAAAATCATCCGGAAAGCCGCTTGCGCCGGGGCGCGCGGCATGGTATAATGGCGCACAGATGGAGCCCGACAGCACAGCAGTGACCCCCGCCACCCGCAGCCAGCGCGGGATGCCGCGCCGCGCATCGCAACGGCCGGAAGGCACCCGCCCCGTTGTACCGGACCACGAAATTCTGCGAAAAATCGGCACCGGTGCCTATGGGGAAGTGTGGCTCGCACGGTCTGTCATCGGGGCATACCGCGCCGTCAAGGTCGTGTGGCGTGAGGATTTTGCGGATGAGCAGATATTCATCCGGGAGTTCGATGGCGTGCTCACCTATGAACCCATAGCCCGCGGCATACCGGGGTTGGTTCACATACTGCACATAGGGCACAACAGCGGGCCCTCCCGTTATTACTTCTACGTAATGGAGCTGGCGGACGATGCTTACACCGGAGCCCACACAGACCCGGATTCATACGTGCCGCGCACGCTGTACAGCGACATGCAACAATATGGCAACCGGCCCATGCCGCTGGACTATGTGCTGGAGGTAGGTTGCCAGCTTTCCCGCGCCCTGGCCGGGCTGCATGCGCAGGAACTGACCCACCGGGACGTCAAGCCAACCAATGTCATCTTCATCAACGGCAGGGTCAAGCTGGCAGACGCCGGCCTGGTAGCCCACAGCAACCAGCGCAGCTTTGTAGGCACAGAAGGGTACATCCCCCCGGAAGGTCCGGGCACCCCCCGGGCAGATGTATATGCCCTGGCCAAAGTGCTCTACGAAATGTCCACGGGCATGGACCGGTTGAACTTTCCCACCCTGCCCGCAGAGCTGCCGGAGGGTGCCACCCACCGCCGCTGGATAGAGTTCAACAAAATCATCTGCGCAGCGGCCGATCCACATGTGCACCGCGATACCATCATCAGCGCCAAGGTTCTGGCCGAAAAACTGGAACAGCTGAGGGATGAACCGCAGCTGCGCCGCAAACGCCACCTTTCCTGGCGGCGGTCAGCCCTTGGTGCAGGCTGCGCAGTCATCGGCATGGGAATTCTGGCCATCACCTGTCTCATACTCATGCCTGTCGATATGCCGGAGCGTATCAACAGGGCCAAAGACACCCTGCTGGGCAAAGAGACACCGCCCCCGGCTCTCCCCGCCGCCATCACAACACCCAGTCCGGAGCCACCGCCGCCCCCCCTGCCGCAACACGGGCAATACTTTGTGGGCAGCGTGCCGGCAGGTGCTTCCGTGTATACAGAAGATGGTGTCTACCTGGATGAAACCCCCTACGGCCCGCTCACAGCAGCCACCGGCAAACGCATTGCGTTCGTTCTGAGAAAAGAAGGATACGCCGATTCATACGTCAGCGGCATCATTCCTGCGGGAGGGCTGCTCTCCCTGGGGGGAGAACTGCAACCCTACCGCCCGCCACGCACCGGAGAGCCCTGGACCGATGCGCAGGGAACCCACTACCGCCCGGCCGGTGGTGTGCACGAAGCCACCACAGCGGTCACCGCAGAGCAATTCCGTGAATTCATGCAAGCAGAGCCGGCCATGGCCGCCAAATTCACCAGCAAAGAGGCCGGCGGGCTTCTCCTCACCTCTCAGGAAGCTATCAGCGCCTTCACGCTCTGGCTTACACGCCAATGCGAAAAAGCCGGCACTATCGGGCGGGATCACTCACTCATTGCCCGGCCGGATCCCGGCACGGCCGCCGGCCCCGACCTGTGCGGGTACCGACTCTGCACTGTGCTGCTGCAGAAGACCCCGGTCAGCATCTATACCAACCCGGCCGGCGCGAGTGTCACCCTCAACGGCATGCCCCTGGGAATCACCCCCATGCAGGGGGTCAGCCTGCCACTTGCTCCGTACTATCTGGAAATCCGGCTGCCGGGATACTCCACCGTACGCCGCAGTGGACTCTCGCCGAAGGACCTGGTGCTCAACCTGCGCCTCCAACCCAACCACTCGGTCAATTTCGGCAGCGAATGGATCAACAGCTTAGGGCTGAAACTCCTGCCCATTCAGCCCAATCTGATGGCCTGTGCCACCGAGGTGCGAGTGTCGGATTATGCCCGATTCTGCGAGGAAACAGGCTCAACAGCCCCGAAAAAAACAGGACTGGAGCAGAATGAGCATCACCCGGTGGTAAACGTCTCCCGAACGGAAGCAGAAACCTTTGCCGACTGGCTCACCCGGCAGGAACGCGGAAACGGACTCATCGAAGAAACAGATACTTACCGACTGCCCACGGATGAGGAATGGAGCAACATGGTAGGCTGCAAGGACAGCAACGGCCAGAGTCCCTATGAACGCCAGCGCGTGCGAGCCACCGCCGGGGCAGAATATCCCTGGGGGCGCAAGTGGCCGCCCAGCCGCAATTCAGGCAACTTTGCGGACAGCAGCGCCGTGCCCGGAATCCGCGCCGACCACATCATCCCGAACTATCACGATGACTTCGCCCAGACTGCGCCGGTAGGTTCTTTCCCCCCGAATGCCCTGGGGCTGCACGATATGGCCGGCAACGTGCAGGAATGGGTAAGCGGCGAATACGGCGGGCCTGAGAACTTCCACTTCCGCCAATATGGCGTCACCCGTGGCGGGGATTACACCTCCTTCCGCCCCGGGCAGCTCAGTTCACACCGCCGCACCCCCCACCCGGTGGATGCGCAGCGCCCCACCATCGGATTCCGCCTGGTACTGGAGCGCAAACCGGCCGCGCCTCACTAACGCGGCACGCAGTGCTGCGCACCTCAGCGCACCACGCTGCCCGGGTCGGTCCAGGTGCCGGGCGGCAGAACACGCCCGGGCAGAATCACGCACTTGCAGCCAATGCGGCAATGCTCGCCCACCACGCAGCCCAGCTTATTGCGACCTGTGGGGCGCAGCTCTCCCTGCCAGGGCATGCGGATTTCCCCGGCATCATGCCGGAAGTTGCTGAAAATGCAGCCACCGCCCACATTCACATCATCCCGGATGATGGAATCTCCGATGTAGGAGAGATGAGAGACAAAGACCAGGTTTCCCAGCAGGCTGCTTTTCACCTCCACCGCATTGCCGATAACGCAGTTATCGCCAATGCGGGTTTCGCCTCGCAGATAGGCATTCGGGCCGATGCGGCAGCCGCGGCCGATGCGCACGTGTCCCTCAATCACCGTGCCGGGCAGCACCACGGAGCCCTCCCCCAGCTCCAGCACCCCCAGCACGTGGGCATCCGGGCTCACCTCCCCGCGAATCTGCGGCTTCAGTTCCAGCAGCTCAGTGCAGCCTTCCTCCAGCTCTTTCCAGGGTTCCTGTATCATTTCTTCCCGATATTGAAACGCTCACAAGCCTCCCGCAGCACCTCATGGGGAGATTTGCCCCCGCCGGGCGGCGGTTCCATCAGCAGAGGCTCCGGGTGCACATGGGCAAAGCGCTTCCCATCTGCATCACGCAACTTTCCGGAATAGGCCATATTCTCATCAGCCTGCGGGCAGTGCCCCCAGGGGCCACCCATCCATGCCGCTACATCGCGCACATTGCGGTAAGGGCTGCAATAGGCATTCACCCAGAAATCCACCATCGGTGCGCGCTCCTGCGGTTTGGAACGCTCCCGGCGGCTCACCGGATCCAGAGTCACCACCAGCACCTTGCCGGTGTGCGGCACATCATCCAGCTGCCGCAGCGCATCCATGATAGCCGAACCACCATAGCTGTGCCCCAGCAGCACCACATCTGCCTCTGGATTCAGGCGCAGGAACGCGCGCAGGTCCCGCTGCAGCTTCCAGGTGCTGTGAAACAGGAGATTCCCCGTGCCGCTGTCCCAGGCATAGTACGCGCGCAGCTGCCGCCCCTTGCAGGGGAGCGGCGGCATCTGCTCATACACCTCCCGGAAATGCAGCAGCACCTGCTCCGTGAAGCCACCCACGAAAATCACCGCCACATCTGCCTTCTCTGCCGGGAGCGGCAATTGCTTGCGGCGCCCCACAAAGCCGCTGTTCGGCGTGGGCTCCAGCCCGGCCAACGGTGGCTCAGGCTGGGCACAGGAAGCCAGCAGCAACGCGCCGGCCAGGCAGAGCAGCTGCGTTCTCACCTCAGACCCTTGAACACGTTTTTCAGGTACGGTTTCAGAAGTTTGTACAACTCCTTCTCCTGCTCCTCCGTCAGCACCACATCGTGCATCACCACGCGCTTATCCAGCACGGTGGCCGCCAGGCACTGCCCGTTCATCGCATAAATATAAAAACGGTTCTGCACCAGTGGATTGTGCTCATCATCCGTCTGGTAGGCCAGTTCCGGCACATCGCGTTCCTCGCCGGCTTTCAGTATACCGCAGAGCGTGAGGCGGTCCGCCTCACTCAGCGGCCAGATTTCCTCACCACCCTCATTCAGCCAGGCCGGCTGGTAGGGAGTCACCGCCAGTTTCGGAGAATCCAGCATCTCCAGCACCGCATCTTCGCTCACCGAGCCCGTGGGGTGCAGGCACCCGCTCAGCATGGCAGCACACAGAACACTCACTGCTAATTTTTTCATATCAGGAAAACGCTTTAAGATTCAGCGCGGGCAATATCGCTTGCCATCTGCGCGGTGGCAGCCGCCAGGAGCCCCACCACTTCATCAAAACCCTTCATGCCGCCATAGTAGGGGTCCGGGACCTCGTGCAGCGGGCAATCATCCGGAAACCAGGCGCTCATGGGCACCACCTTGGCCATCTCTTCCGGGGTGCTCGCCTGGGCTATCACATCCTCATAGTTGGCATCATCCTGGGGCACAATGAGATCAAACGCAGCAAAATCCTTGCGGCTGAACTGGCGCCCCCGGTGGCCATTGTACACAAAGCCGGCGCGGGCCAGGGCATCCAGCATGCGGGAATCCGGCTTCTCACCCAGATGGTAGGCAGCCGTGCCGCAGGAATCCGACTCTACATGGTCGGAAAGCCCGGCAGCCAGCACCGCTGCGTTGAACGTATGCTCTGCGGCCACCGAGCGGCAGATATTGCCCAGGCACACAAAAAGCACACGGAACACCTGCTGCGCAGATTCCGGTTGACCATCATCGCCAATTCTGGTATGTACATCCATATCACTGCATATTCTATCACACCATGTTAAACATTGCACGCCTGAATTCAGCCCCTGAGATATTTTACTCCCTGCAAGGGGAAGGAACCCGCTGCGGCACCCCGGCGGTCTTTCTGCGGCTTGCAGGCTGCAACCTGGCCTGTAAGTGGTGTGATACCAAGCACTCGTGGGGAAACGGCATACTCTGTGCAGCGCACGATACAGCCGCTTATATCCGGGATTTTAACTGTGATTCCCTTGTCATAACAGGCGGTGAGCCCCTGCTCCAGCAGGCCGCCCTCACCCGACTGCTCGCACTCCTGCCCGCCGGCATGCATGTTGAAGTCGAAACAAACGGAACCCTCTGCCCCACCCCGGAGCTGGAGCAGCGCATCAACCAGTGGAATATTTCCCCCAAGCTCATCCACTCCGGCAACCCGCGCGATAAAGCGCTCAAGCCGGAGGTGCTGGCGCACTTTGCCACCCTGCCGCAGGCCTGGTTCAAATTTGTGGTGCAGGGAGAGGAGGACTGGCCCGCCATCGAAGCGCTGAACCTCCCGCCGCAGCGCATCATCCTCATGCCCTGCGCTACCACCCGCGCCGCGCTCGAAAACGCCCGCCCCGCCGTGGTGGATATGTGCCTGCGCCACCGTGTGCGCCTGGGCGACCGGCTCCACCTCACCCTCTGGGACGACAAAAAGGGCGTGTAGCGGCACCCGCCGCAACGCCAACAGTTAGCGCTAACAACTTGCACCCCCGCCCCACCTGTGCTAAACAGGAAGGGCCATGAAGAAAATACCCCTCTACCTGCTCGCCCTCTGCACCGCCGCCGGTGCCGCCCCTTACTACCTGCCCACCCCTCCCGGTGGCGGACTCAACCCGGCAGACTGGCAGCCCAACTGGCGGCTGCAGGGCCTCTACGCCGTCGGCGCCAAACACACGCCCGATACCTGGGGCTTCCGCAGCGGTCTGGAACTGTATAGCAACGAAGACTCCCGCATCCGCCACGAATTCGGAATCAATGCCGCCCCCCAGTGGGGCGACGGTCACCGCCGCCGGCACGATGCGCGCGCTCACCAGGACCTCTTCCTCCTCCCCCTCACCGCCGGGTACACCCTCAACCTCGGGCTGAGTGAAGATATCTTCCTCTTCCTGGGCGGCAAAGCCGGCTGGGCCGTGGGCCACTACAAGGAAAAATCACACCAACACCGCGAATCCGCCACATACAACGGTTTCACCTTCTCCGCCGGCGGCGGGCTCAAAGTGCAATGCAGCGAGCGTATTTATGCCCAGCTTGGCTATGAATTCGGCCGCACCTACACCAATACCCGTCACGACGACATCTGGGGGCAGCACATCATCTCCGCCGGCATCGACTGGCGGTTCTGAAACCGCAGCTCACTCAGGTGTTCCCGTAATCCCGCTTGCCGAAAATAGCGGACCCCACGCGCACAATGGTGGCCCCTTCCTCCACCGCCACGGCATAATCATGGCTCATCCCCATGGAAAGCTCCGGCAGGGGGAGCGGGCCGCGGGCGCGCAGCAGCTCCGCCAGCGCCCGCAGCGTGCGGAAAGCCGGGCGGGCCCCCTCCGGGTCTTCCGTCGGCGCCGGGATGCACATCAACCCGCAGATTTCCAGATTCGGCAGTGCCACCAGCTGCGGCCAGAGCTCCTGCACTTCCTGCGGGGTAAAACCGTGCTTACTCTCCTCGGCATCCACATTCACCTCCAGCAGGATGCGCCCGGTGCAACCCAGCTCACCCGCTATGCGGGAAACCGTCTCGGCCAGGCGCAGGGAATCCACCGCCTGCAGCAGACCGAACCCCTGCTCCAGCGCCTTGCGCACCTTGTTGCGCTGCAGCGGGCCGATGAGGTGCCACTCGCAATCTGAAGGCATCTCCGGCATCTTGCCCATGGCCTCCTGCAGCCGGTTCTCACCGAAAAGCCGCTGACCATCCGCATAGGCCTGCATGATATCCTCCACCGGGAAAGTCTTGCTCACCGCCAGCAGCTTCACGCTGCCCGCCGGCCGTCCTGCCCGCAGCTCCGCAGCCGCAATATTCGCCTTAATCTCCTGCAACTGGTCCTGAATGTACATGCCTGCATCTTACCATGAGCCCGCGCATGTTGGCGAGAAAAAAAAGCAACGCCCACCCATCGCGTGTCCCAAAGATTTTGTAGAGAATAGAAATAT
The DNA here is from genome assembly GCA_937916135.1 of uncultured Verrucomicrobiales bacterium. Classification (GTDB taxonomy): domain Bacteria; phylum Verrucomicrobiota; class Verrucomicrobiia; order Verrucomicrobiales; family Akkermansiaceae; genus Akkermansia. The sequence continues at coordinate 19 of CALFTQ010000086.1, read as the reverse complement.
CAGCAACATTTTGGAAGAA